>NZ_JAHUWL010000006.1:0-451841 GCF_019219045.1 Pseudomonas sp. PDM25 | reverse complement strand
GTGTCAGTCAACATTGATGTCGACTGACACTCCGCCTTCGCGAGCAAGCCCGCTCCCACATTGGATTTGCTGTGTTTTACAGATCAGTTCAACCACCACTCATGTTCATAAACCGCACAATCTGTACCTCCCCGTCTGGACTGAAATCATGGCGCAGTGGCTTGCCGCGCAAGGCCTTCTGCACCGCGTTGATCAGGGGTTGGTCATCCAGCGGATAACGCCGCAACAATCCACGCAAATCCAGCGCATCATCCTGCCCCAGACACAGCAACAGCTTCCCTTCAACAGTCATCCGCACCCGATTACAGCTGCCACAAAAGTTATGGCTATTGGGCGAAATAAAACCGATCCGCGTCCCGGGATGGCGCTCCAGACGCACATAGCGCGCCGGTCCGCCGCTGTTTTCGGTGCTGTCGAGCAAGCGATGCTGGCTGGCGATCAGCGTGCGCACTTCGTCGCTGGAACAGAACGATTCGCCTCGGGAACGACCGACGTCGCCCAAGGGCATTTCTTCGATGAAGCTGATATCGATGCGCTGATCAATCGCGTACTGCACCAACGCCGGGACTTCATCGAAGTTGCGCCCCTTCATCACCACGCAGTTGAGCTTGATCCGCTCAAACCCTGCGTCCCGCGCCGCTTCGATGCCGTTGAGCACCTGGTCGAGATCGCCGATGCGGGTGATCGCCCGAAACTTCTGCCCGTCCAGGCTATCGAGGCTGATGTTCATCCGCTTGACCCCGGCGTCGACCAACGGCCGGGCCAGACGGCCCAGTTGCGAGCCGTTGCTGGTCATCACCAGCTCACGCAAGCCGGGCAACGCGGCGATGTTGCGGCACAGTCCGACAATGCCAGGGCGGATCAGCGGCTCGCCACCGGTCAACCGGATTTTGCGTACCCCCAGGCCGACGAACAGCGTCGCCAAGCGCTGCAATTCCTCCAGCGTGAGCACCTGCTGACGCGGCAGGAACGTCATGTTTTTCGCCATGCAATACACACAGCGAAAATCACAGCGGTCCGTCACCGACATCCGCAGATAGTCGATCTGCCGCCCAAAACCATCCTGCATCACAGCGTTCATCACTTCTCCCGGTTTGCCTCGAGGCTCACTGCACCAGCGGTGAGTCGGCGCCCTGCAAGTGGATGCCACGAATATCGGCTGCACCGATCAGGGTTTGCAGGTACTGCACCAGGGCTTTCTGCCAGACGCCTTGCTGCAACTGCGTGCGGATTGCCGTCGACACCACTTCATAGGGCAACGGCATGCCTTCGATCCGCTGATCGACGCTGACCACATGCCAGCCGTAGCGACTTTCCAGCGGTTTGCTGGCCAGGCCTGGTGCCAGAGTGAACAGCTGACGCTCCAGCTCGGGCACGGTCTGGCCCTTGCTGATCTGTCCCAAAGAACCGCCTTGAGCCTTCGACGGGCAGGCCGAATATTTCACGGCCAGCTCGGCGAAACTGCCGGGGAATTCATCCAGCTGCTGCAGCAGAACTTCGGCCTGACCAAGCGCCAGTTCGCGGGCCTCGACATCGTCCGGCGCGCACTCCAGCAAGATGTGCCGCACCGCCAACAACGGCGCGCTGTGGAAGCGCCCGCGATTGTTTTCGTAGTAACGCAGGCTCGATTCCTCGTCGCACTGCGGCACTTTCACCTCACGCTCAAGCAACAAACGCGTGGCCGCTTCTTCTTCGTTCTCACCGGCGCCGATCTCCAGCGACACCCCGAGTTCGGTGATGCGCTGCTGCAACAACTCGCGGATCACCAGCGCGCGGGCGGCCAGGAAGACCGCCTCCTCGCGGCTTTCGGCCGGGTGATATTGCAGCTCCTGGGCCATCGCCTCCGGGGTGATCGACACCTCGTTGACGCTGATGATCGGCCATTCCTGTTCACTGCTGGCGATCAACTGCGCCGGGGCGTCATCGGCCCCCGCAGGCTCAACCGGCAGCGCTTCAAACTGCGCCTGTGCGACCGGCGCAATGTCCAGAACAACCTCGGCTTTTTTTGAAGAACCGCAGCCACCGCTGCCCCCGTTACCGCCACCACATCCACATCCACCTGACATGATTGTCTCCTCAGTACTTCTGACGAACGATTTGATAACGACGCCCCAAGTACCAGATCGGTGCGCTGATCATGTGTACGAGACGGGTGAAGGGGAACAGCACAAACAGGGTCAAGCCGAGAAACACATGCAATTTGTAGATCAACCCGACCGGCGCGATGGCCGCCGCTGCTTCCACCGGACGCAACAGCACGGTGTTCTGCGCCCAATCGGCGAGCATCACCATCACCGAGCCGTCCATGTGGCTGGTGGACGCGACGATGGTCAGCAGACCGAGCAGCAACTGCGCCAGCAGCACCAGCAGCACCAGGATGTCCGAAGGACTGGAAGTGGCACGGACCCGAGGATCACTGAGCCGGCGGTTAACCAGCATCAGCAGGCCGATCAGGCACAGCAGACCGAAGAGCCCGCCGGAAACCATTGCCAACAACTGCTTGTTCTCAGTGCTGATCACATGGTGATAAATCGACGCAGGGGTCAGCAGGCCGACAAAGTGTCCGGCCAGTACGAACAGCACACCGATGTGGAAGAAGTTGCTCGCCACGCGCATGCCGCGCTGATTGAGCATCTGGCTGGAGCCCGCTTTCCAGGTGTACTGCGACAGATCGAAGCGCGCCCAGCTGCCAATCAGGCAAATCGCCAGGGCGACATAGGGATAGACCCCGAACAACAACAGGTTCCATTTAGACATTGCCTACCTCCTTGGCTGGCACGGCGGCCAGCCCTTCATGCTGAAAATCCACCCAGTGCAATGGCACTGCGCTTTCCTCACGGGCCTTGCCCGGTGCGCTAGGCAGTGAACTGCAACGGTCCTGCTGTTCGGCCTGGAGGAAGTCCACGGCCTCCTCTTCCCAGATCTTGTCGAGGGCTTCGAGGGAGTCGTCGCGCGGTTCCGCCGCGACCTGCGCCCGCAGGTCGGCGACTGCCTGATGCGGCTCGGCCCCGGCAATTTGCAGCAATGCCCGGAAGCAGCTGGCATAGGCGCTTTCGCGCTCTTCCAGACGTGCCGCGAGCAAGGCCAGCAAGTGCGAAACATCCGCCAGGCCCTCGCGGGCCTCGAGGTCTTCGCGGGTGGAGAGGAACTCCAGGTACAGCGGGATGTAATCGGGCAGCTCTTTGACGCCGATGGCAAAACCGGCTTCTTCGTATTGCGCCATCATGTCGACCATGGCCTGGCCACGGTCGCGGGATTCACCGTGCACGTGCTCGAACAGCAGCAGCGACAGCGAGCGGCCCCGACCGAACAGCGCACCGTAGTGCTCCTGCCCGTCCATCAGGTCATTGGCGCAGATCAGCTCGAGCAATTCGAACAACGCACCGCGCTGTTTAGGGCTGATTTCCCGTGATTGGATAATCGCCTGCTCCAGTTCATCGCGACCGCCAATCAGCGTCTCGGTCGGGTAATCGAGCAGCAGCGAAATCACTTTGAGAATTTGCATGCTCATTCCTCCCACAACTGGACGGTTTTCAGGATGTCGCGGCGATTGGCTTTCTTCGCACCGAACATGTTGGTGTCGGAGCTGCCACTACAGCCGCTGCCGAAACTGAAACCGCAGCCCGAGCGCTCGGCGAAGGCGTCGCTCATGGCGTCTTCACGGTGCGCGCTCGGTACCACAAAGCGGTCTTCATAGTTGGCGATCGCCAGGTAGCGATACATCTCCTCGACCTGGGCCACGCTCAAGCCAACATCCTTGAGTACTTGCAGGTCCTGAACCCCGTCGACTTGCTCGGAACGTTTGTAGGCGCGCATCGCCAGCAAGCGCTTAAGCGCACGCTTGACCGGTTTTTCATCGCCCGCCGTCAGCAGGTTGGCCAGATACTTCAGTGGAATACGCAGGCTGTCGACGTCCGGGATCACCCCGTTCATGCCGACGGTGCCGGCAGTCGCGGCGTTCTGGATCGGCGACAGCGGCGGTACGTACCAGACCATTGGCAAGGTGCGGTATTCCGGGTGCAGCGGCAGTGCCAGCTTCCAGTCCACGGCCATTTTGTAGACCGGCGAACGCTGGGCTGAATCGATCACCGACTGCGGTACGCCATCGGCCAGGGCCTGACGGATCACCGCCGGGTCGTTCGGATCGAGGAAGATCTCCAGTTGTTTCTCGTACAGGTCCTGCTCATTGGCGGTGCTCGCCACTTCGCTGATGCGATCGGCGTCATACAGCAGCACACCGAGGTAACGGATGCGCCCGACGCAGGTTTCCGCGCAAACGGTCGGCATCCCGGCTTCGATACGCGGGTAGCAGAAGATGCATTTCTCGGACTTGCCGCTCTTCCAGTTGAAATAGATCTTCTTGTACGGGCAGCCGCTGATGCACATTCGCCAGCCACGGCATTTCTCCTGGTCGATCAGGACGATGCCGTCTTCTTCACGCTTGTAGATTGCCCCGCTCGGGCACGCCGCTGCGCACGTCGGGTTGAGGCAGTGCTCGCACAGGCGCGGCAAATACATCATGAAGGTGTTTTCGTACTCGCCGTAAATGTCCGCCTGAATCTTGTCGAAGTTCTTGTCCTTGCGACGCTTGGCGAATTCGGTGCCGAGGATCTCTTCCCAGTTCGGGCCCCACTCGATTTTTTCCATGCGTTTGCCGGAAATCAGCGAACGCGGGCGCGCGGTGGGCTGATGCTCGCCCAGCGGCGCGGTGTGCAGGTGCTGATAATCGAAGTCGAACGGTTCGTAGTAGTCGTCGAGACTCGGCAGGTCCGGGTTGGCGAAAATGTTCGCCAACACGCGGAATTTACCGCCGATGCGCGGGTTGATCGTGCCGTTGGCGTTGCGGATCCAGCCGCCCTTCCATTTGTCCTGGTTTTCCCATTCTTTCGGGTAGCCGATCCCGGGTTTCGATTCGACGTTGTTGAACCAGGCGTATTCCATGCCTTCACGGCTGGTCCAGACGTTTTTGCAGGTGATCGAGCAGGTGTGGCAACCGATGCATTTGTCCAGGTTCAGAACCATGCCGATTTGTGAGCGAATCTTCATCTCAGTTCTCCTCAATATCGGTCGGCAGCGGACGTGGCAGGTCATCGCCACTTGAACCATCGAGCCAGTCGACTTTGGACATTTTGCGCACCACGACGAATTCGTCGCGGTTGCAACCGACCGTGCCGTAATAGTTGAAACCGTAGGCTTGCTGGGCATAGCCGCCGATCATGTGGGTCGGCTTGAGCACGACGCGGGTGACCGAGTTGTGATGGCCGCCACGGGTCTTGGTGGTTTCCGAACCGGGCACGTTCACGATCCGTTCCTGTGCGTGATACATCATCACCATACCGTCCTTGACCCGTTGGCTGACCACCGCACGGGCGGTCAGCGCACCGTTGACGTTGAAGCACTCGATCCAGTCGTTGTCCTCGATGCCGGCGCTTTTCGCGTCGTTCTCCGAGAGCCAGACAATCGGCCCGCCGCGGCTGAGGGTGAGCATCAGCAGGTTATCGCTGTAGGTGCTGTGGATGCCCCACTTCTGGTGCGGGGTGATCCAGTTCAGGACGATTTCCTTGTGGCCGTTACTGCGCTTGCCTTTCACCCCTTCGATGGTGCGGGTGTTGACCGGCGGCCGATAACTCATCAGTTGCTCGCCGAACGCCTGCATCCACGGGTGATCCTGGTAGAACTGCTGGCGACCGGTGATGGTGCGCCATGGGATGCCTTCGTGAACGTTGGTGTAGCCGGCGTTGTAGCTGACGTGATCGTCTTCGAGCCCCGACCAGGTCGGGCTGGAAATGATCTTGCGCGGCTGTGCCTGAATGTCGCGGAAACGGATGGCCTCGTGGGCCTTGGACAGCGCCAGGTGGCTGTGGTCGATGCCGGTGAATTCCGACAGCGCGGCCCAGGCCTTGACGGCGACCTGGCCGTTGGTTTCCGGTGCAAGCGACAGAATCACTTCCGCGGCGTCGATCGCCGTGTCGATTTTCGGCCGACCCTGGCTGATACCGGCATCGCCTTCTTTGTGATTGAGTTCACCGAGGAATTTCACTTCGTCTTCGGTGTTCCAGTTGATGCCTTTGCCGCCGTTGCCGTTTTTCTCCAGCAATGGCCCCAGGGACGAGAACTGCTTGTAGATGTTCGGGTAGTCACGCTCCACCACGTGCAGGTTCGGCGCGTTCTTGCCCGGTTCCGGTGCCACACCAGCGCTTTTCCAGTCGGTGCCGCCAAACGGTTGGGCCAGTTCGCCGACGCTGTCGTGCATCAACGGGATGGTCACCAGGTCCTTCTCAACGCCCAGGTGCCCTTCGGACATGCTGGAAAACGCCTTGGCGATGCCTTTGTAGATTTCCCAGTCGGAACGCGATTCCCACGCCGGGTCGATGGCGGCCGACAACGGGTGAATGAACGGGTGCATGTCCGAGGTGTTCATGTCGTCTTTTTCGTACCACGTTGCCGTCGGCAACACGATGTCGGAATAGACGCAGGTCGAAGACATGCGGAAGTCCAGCGTGGTGACCAGATCGAGCTTGCCGATGGCGCCCTCGTCCACCCATTCGGCTTCTTCGGGTTTGCAATCGCCGACCTGGCCGATGTCTTCGTTCATCACACCGTTTTTGGTGCCGAGCAGGTACTTGAGCATGTACTCGTGGCCCTTGCCCGAGGAGCCCAGCAGGTTAGAACGCCAGATGAACATGTTGCGCGGGAAGTTGACCGGGCTGTCCGGCTGTTCGCAGGAGAAACGCAGCGAACCGTCCTGCAGCGACTTGACCACGTAGTCTTTCGGGTCCATGCCCGCAGCAGCGGCGTCGCGGCAAATGTGCAAAGGGTTAGTGTTGAGTTGCGGTGCGCTGGGCAACCAGCCGGCGCGTTCGGCGCGGATGTTGTAGTCCAGGGCATGCTCAGGGAATTGCGATTTATCGGCCAATGGCGAGAGCACGTCGTGCATGCTCATCTTCTCGTGGCGCCACTGCGAACTGTGGGCGTAGAAGAAGCTGGTGCCGTTCATTTGGCGAGGCGGACGGTTCCAGTCCAGGCCGAATGCCAGGGGCAGCCAGCCGCACTGCGGACGGAGTTTTTCCTGACCGACATAGTGCGCCCAACCGCCACCGGTCTGACCGACACACCCGCAAAGCATGAGCATGTTGATCAGCCCGCGGTAGTTCATGTCCATGTGGTACCAGTGGTTCATCGCCGCGCCGACGATGATCATCGAGCGGCCCTTGGTCTTGTCGGCGTTGTCGGCGAACTCACGGGCAATCTGGATGGCTTTCTCACGGCTGACGCCGGTGATCTGCTCTTGCCATGCCGGGGTGCCAGGCACCGAGGCGTCGTCGTAATCCTTGGCCACGTTTTCGCCACCGAGGCCGCGATCGATCGCCAGGTTGGCGGCCGACAGGTCGAACACGGTGGCGACTTTGGCCACGCTGCCGTCTGCCAGCACCACGTTGTGCACCGGCACGCGGCGGTATTGCACGGCATCGCCGGCCACGTGCTGGAAGTGCTCGTGGGACTCGCCGGCAAAATACGGGAAGGCCACTTCGGCCACGTCATCACCGATCAGGCTCAGCTTCAGATCGATCTCACGGCCTTCGCCGCCTTCACGAGGCAGGATGTTCCACTTGCCCTTCTCGCCCCAGCGATAACCGATGGAACCCTGAGGGGACACCAGTTCGCCGCTGACATCCAGGGCGATGGTTTTCCATTCCGGGTTGTTTTCCTGGCCGAGGTTGTCGGTCAGGTCACTGGCGCGCAGGAAGCGGTCTGGCTGGTAACCGGCGCCCGGTGCCTTGTCGACCATTTGCTTGAGCAGCACCAGCACCGGCAAATCGGTGAAGCGCTTGGCGTAGTCGGTGAAATAGGCGCTCGGTTTGTCCAGGTGGAACTCTTTGAAGATCACATGGTTGAACGCCTGGGCCAGCGCCGCATCGGTGCCTTGCTTAGGGTTCAGCCACAGGTCAGTGAGCTTGGCGACTTCCGAGTAATCCGGAGTGATCGCGACGGTCTTGGTGCCCTTGTAACGGACTTCGGTAAAGAAGTGCGCGTCGGGGGTACGGGTCTGCGGGACGTTGGAGCCCCAGGCAATGATGTAGTTGGAGTTGTACCAGTCGGCCGATTCCGGCACGTCGGTCTGCTCGCCCCAGACCATCGGCGAGGCCGGTGGCAGGTCGCAGTACCAATCGTAGAAACTCAGGCAGGCGCCGCCGATCAGCGACAGGTAACGCGAGCCTGCGGCGTAGCTGACCATTGACATGGCCGGGATCGGCGAGAAACCGACGATCCGGTCAGGGCCGTATTGCTTGATCGTATAGACGTTGGCCGCCGCAATGATCTCGTTGACCTCTTCCCAGTTGGAACGAATAAAGCCACCCATACCGCGCTTGCTTTTATAGGAGTCGGCCTTGACCTTGTCCTCGACGATGCTGGCCCAGGCTTCCACCGGCGCCATGGTTTGCCGCGCATCGCGCCAGAGCTTGAGCAATGGCTTGCGGATTTTCGGGTACTTGAGCCGGTTGGCGCTGTAGATGTACCAGCTGTAACTGGCACCACGCGGGCAGCCACGGGGCTCATGGTTCGGCAGATCATTACGGGTACGCGGATAGTCGGTCTGCTGGGTTTCCCAGGTGATCAGGCCGTTCTTGACGTAGATCTTCCACGAGCAGGACCCGGTGCAGTTCACCCCGTGGGTGGAACGCACGATCTTGTCGTACTGCCAGCGCGAACGGTAGACGTTCTCCCAGTCGCGAGACTCTTTGCGGGTCTCTCCATGACCGTCGGAAAACTCGTTTTGCTTGCGGTTGAAAAACCGCAATTGATCCAGTAAATGACTCACGGTGTAGTCCTCTCAGGCTTTGTCGCGGAGTCTGTGCCCCGCCCACGCAATGGTTGGATTCGGGTCGTCTCAGCAGGGTGTCGCGGCGCCTTTGCGCGCGTACCACCACCAGGTCACCACGATGCAGCTCAGGTAAAAGACGACGAACATGTAGAAGGCCATCTCCGGGCCGCCGGTCAGGGCCATCGAAGAGCCGAAGGATTTGGGAATGAAGAACGCACCGAAGGCGCCCATGGCCGAACTGAAGCCCAGGACGGCGGCTGACTCTTTGCCGGCATTTTTCAGCGCTTGTTCACGCACGGCGGGTGGTTTTCCGGCGGAAGCTTTTTCGTGCTGGGTGCGGAAGATCACCGGGATCATGCGGAAGGTGGAGCCGTTGCCGATGCCAGTGGTAATGAACAGCAGCATGAACATGCCGAGGAAGCCGTAGAAGTTGCCGCCCTGGCCGCTTTGCGGCAGAAAGTGCAGAACACCGAAGACCATCACGATCATCAGCACGAAGTTCCACAAGGTCACTTTCGCGCCGCCGAGCTTGTCCGCCAGCCAGCCGCCCAATGGACGCACCAGCGCACCCACCAACGGGCCGAGGAAGGCGAATTTCAAGGCGATGACATCCGGGAACGAGGTTTTGATCAGCAGCGGAAACGCGGCGGAGAAACCGATGAACGAACCGAAAGTCGCCAGGTACAACCAGCACATCAGCCAGTTGTGTTTGCGTTTGAAGATGACGGCCTGCTCGCTGAAAGAAGCGCGGGCACTGGACAGGTCATTCATGCCGAACCAGGCCAGCACCGTCACCAGGACAATAAACGGCACCCAGATGAAGCCGGCGTTCTGCAACCACAATTGACCGCCGTCCGGCAGTGCTTGCGGCGAGCCACCCATGAAACCGAACACACCGAAGGTAATCACCAGCGGCACACAGAACTGCATCACCGAAACGCCCAGGTTACCCAGCCCGGCGTTGAGGCCAAGGGCCGTGCCCTGCTGCGACTTGGGGTAGAAGAAGCTGATGTTGGACATGCTCGAGGCGAAGTTGCCGCCACCAAAACCGCAGAGCAAGGCAATCAACACGAACACGCTGTAGGAGGTGCTAGGGTCCTGCACGGCGAAGCCCATCCAGATCGAGGGCAACAACAGCGATGCGGTGCTCAGGGCCGTCCAGCGACGGCCACCGAAGATCGGCACCATAAAGGAATAGAAGACGCGCAAGGTCGCCCCGGACAGGCCTGGCAACGCCGCCAGCCAGAACAGCTGGTCGGTGGTGAAGGTGAAACCGATGGCGTTCAGACGCACGATCACCGTGCTCCAGACCATCCACACCGCAAAGGCCAGCAGCAGCGCAGGAATGGAAATCCACAAGTTGCGCGTGGCGGTCTGTTTGCCGCTACTTCCCCAGAATGCGGGGTCCTCGGGGCGCCAGTCATGAATGACCGGGCCTTTGTCAGGCTTTTGCAGAACGGACATGTTCTTCTCCTAGGGCAATGCTGGAAATCGGGGACGGGGTCAGCCGCGGCGCTTTACCCAGCACCGTGCTTTTGCGTATTTCGCTGAAGTACATCCAGGTGAGGGAGACCCAGACCACGCCGTACATCAACATGAAGCAGGAAGAGCGCACGCCGGTGAGGTCCACCAGGGCGCCGAACAGGATCGGCAGCACGAAACCGCCCAGGCCACCGGCGAGGCCGACGATGCCGGACACCGCGCCCATGTTTTTCGGGTAGTCGTTGGCGATGTATTTGAAGACCGAGGCCTTGCCGAATGCGAAGGCGATGCCCATGACGAACAGCAGCACGGTGAACAAAGCGGGGTTGAGGCCGATGTGGAAATCCACCGGGCCGTCGATCGTTTGCACTTGCAGTTGAGTCTGGGGATACGAAAGCAGGAACAGGCAGATCCAGCTGACCCACAACACCCACCAGGTCACGCTTTGCGCACCCCAGCGATCCGACATCCAGCCGCCGACCGCACGCAGCACGCCACCGGGCAGGGAAAAACAGGCCGCCAGCAGCGCCGCGCTTTGCAGGCTGAAGCCGTATTCCTGCACGTAGTACTTGGTCATCCACAGTGCGAGGGCGACATAACCACCGAAGACGATCGAGTAGTACTGGCAGTAGCGCCACACCGCCGGGTCTTTCAGCGAGCTCAATTGCTCACGCAAGGTGGCGCCGGTGGCACTGCGGTGGTCCTTGTTTTCAGCGCTGAGGAACCAGAACAACAGCGCCGTAATAAAGAGGATCGCGCTGAAGACTTTCGGCACCAGCTGCCAGCTGCCGGCAGCGATCAGTGCCGGGGCGAGAAACTTGGTGACCGCGGCCCCGGCGTTACCGGCGCCGAAGATGCCCATCGCAAAGCCCTGATTCTCTTTGTCGAACCATTTGGCGACGTAGGCAATCCCGACCGAGAACGAGCCGCCGGCCAGGCCGACGAACAAGCCCAGCACCAGGAACTGCCAGTAGGCGGTGGCGTGACTGATCAGGTACAGCGGCGTCACGCAGGCCAGCATCAACAGGAAGAACACGCTACGCCCGCCAAAGCGGTCGGTCAGCAGGCCCAGCGGCAACCGCACCAGCGAACCGGTCAGGACCGGGGTCGCGGCCAGCAGGCCGAACTGGGTTTCGTTGAGCTGGAGAAGGTCCTTGATCGGCACCCCGAGCACGGCAAACATCATCCAGACCATGAAACAGACAGTGAAGGCCAATGTGCTCATGCCCAGCACCAGGCCTTGTCGTACACGGGGTTGGTTCACAAATGCTCTCCAGTCAGTTAGCCATGGCGGCAGACTAGAGAGGCCAACCCCGCAAAAACTTGATCCATGTCAACGAAGCCCAAGGGGGCATAGGCCTATGCTTGCGCGGTCTACCTCTAAGGAGGTAGTACAGGAAAACCCTGAAACCGTTGGTTTATCAGCGTCTTGAGGTTTTCTGCCAAGGTTTTTGCTGACAAGGATCAGTCGACAACTCTTTAGAGGTAGCGCGCCCGGGATCGGCGGCAAAACCCCTTCCTGGAGCTCCACGTGTTCTGTTTTGCTGATTTCTTCCGGGACCTGCGCTGATGATCCGCTGGTTGCGCAGCTCCCTGCCCGCTCGCGCCGGGCTGGCGGTGATCCTGATCGCCGTACTCGCCCTCGCCAGTTCGTTGAGCGCCGGGTTGATCGCCTGGTTCAGCCAGGGCGATGCGGCCGCCATCAACACCGCAGGCTCGGTGCGCATGGAGACCTACCACCTGAGCTGGAAACTGGCGGCGGGTGCAACGCCCTCAGAAATCATCGCCATCAGCGACAGCCTGCAAACCCGTCTCACCAGCCAGTCACTCAAAGCGGTGCTGGAAGATGGCCCGAGCACTGCGCTGCAAATCAGCTACGGACAAATACAGCAGCAATGGAACGAGGATTTGCGCCCGGCACTGGAGCGCGGCGATGCCGCCTATTTTCAGGTCCAGGCCCTGCCCTTCATTGAACAACTGAACCAGTTCGTCAACCTGTTGCAACGCCAAAGCGAACAGAAGCAAGGCTGGCAACAGGTGATTCAGGGTCTGGCCTTGTTCACCACCCTGTTCGTCCTGCTGATTGGGCTCTACGAATTGCAGTACGGGGTCGTCATGCCCTTGAAAGAGTTGGTGGATGCGACCCAGCGCTTTCGTCGCGGCGATTTCAAGGTGCGGGTCAATCATCAGTCCCAGGACGAACTGGGCCAGTTGGCCACGAGTTTCAACGCCATGGCCGAGACGATCGAAGACTCCCATCGCACCCTTGAGAGTCAGGTTCAGCAAAAAACCCTGAACCTGCAACAAGCCAATGCCGCCCTCGAGTTGCTGTACCAAAGCAGTCGAAGCCTGGCCACACGCCTGGCCAATGCCGAAGGCCTGGATGAGTTGATCCGGCGCTTCCAGCAACGCCTGCCCGGCTTGCGTCTTTCGCTGTGCCTGCAAGGACAAATGCAGGCACCGGCCCAGCAGTTGCTCGCCCTGCATGGCGCGAACATCCGCGAAGTCTGCGCCAGCAGCGATTGCGCCACGTGCCAGAAGCACCATAAAGCCAGTCCACAAACCTTCAGCATCAGCAATCAGGGCAGCGAACTGGGTGAACTCAAGGCGCACTTCGTCGACGGGCACCCGACGCAAGCCTGGGAAACCCAACTGATCCAGGCCCTGGCCAACCTGATCGGCACCTCGCTGTCGCTCAAACGCCAACGGGAGCAGGATCATCGCCTGCTGCTGCTTGACGAACGCACGATCATTGCCCGCGAGCTGCACGACTCACTGGCCCAGGCCTTGTCCTATATGAAACTGCAAGTCAGCCGCCTGCAGACTTTGATGCGCCGTGGCGAACCGGTGGAAACCCTGGAAAACGTCACCGCAGAACTGCGCGAAGGGTTGAATAATGCCTACCGCCAGTTACGCGAATTGCTGACCACCTTTCGCTTGCAGATCCACGATGCGGGACTGGTGCAGGAACTCAAGGACACCGCCGAGGAATTCTCCCGTCGCGGCGAATTCCAGGTGCACCTGCACGTCGACGCGCTGGCCTTTCAGTTATCGGCCAGCGAGCAAATCCACATTTTGCAGATCACCCGCGAGGCGCTCTCCAACTGCCTGCGCCATGCCCACGCGCAGAACGCCTGGCTGCAACTGCGTCAGGCCGGTGAAACCGTCAGGCTCATCGTCGAAGACGACGGGCGTGGCTTCAGCGGCAACATCGACCAACGCGAACACCACGGCCTGAAAATCATGGATGAGCGCGCCCGCAGCTTGAGCGGTCAACTCGAAATAGTCTCCAGGGAGCCGCAAGGCACCCGCGTCCAACTGGAATTCCAACCGGAGTTTCTCGGGCAGAAAACAGAAGGTAGCGTCACATGAACCCGTCCCTGCAACACACCATCCTGCTGGTCGACGACCACCCGATGATGCGTCACGGCATCCGCCAGATGCTCGAACTCGAAGATGATTTCCTGATCGTCGGCGAAGCCAATAACGGTGAAGAAGCACTCGCTCTGATCGAGCCGCTGCAACCGGACCTGGTGTTGCTCGACAACAACATGCCGCTGATGAATGGCATTGAAACCCTGCGCCAATTACGCGCGATGCACTACACCGGCAAGGTGCTGCTGTTTACGGTCTCGGACGCCGAAGACGATATTCGCGACGCACTGCGTCTGGATGCCGACGGCTATCTGCTCAAGGACATGGAGCCCGAGCTGTTGATTCAGTACATCCGCAATGCCTTGAACGGCGAATTGGTGATCAGCCCCGGTCTGACCCAGGTCATGGCCCAGGCACTGCGCTCACCGCAGCGCCAGACGGAGGTGGAACTGACCGAGCGTGAACGCCAGGTGCTGAAAACCATCGCCAGCGGTTTCAGCAACAAGGTCATCGGGCACAAGCTGGGCATCACCGAAGGCACGGTCAAGGTTCACGTGAAAAACCTGCTGCACAAACTCGGCTTGCGCTCGCGGGTCGAGGCGGCGGTGTGGGCCATGGAGCATCTGCGCAATGCCGGATGACGGGCATGCCTCTTTGGAGGTAGGCCGGCAGAGGCATAGGTCATCGGGCCGGCGCTCTCTACTATGAGCGTCAGCGGAGGTACGCCATGCTGACCCACCCTTCCATCGTTTTATCGTTGCGTCGTCACCATCTGTTCAGCCAGTTACCGGAGAAAATCTTCGAGGAAGTCTGCGGCCTGGCGATGCTCAAGCGCCTGGCCTGTCACAGCACACTCATGCACCAAGGCGATCCGGCCAAGCGTTTTTTCCTGCTGGTCAGCGGCCAGATCAAGTTGTACCGGCTGACCGGCGAAGGTCAGGAAAACCTGGTGGAGATCATCCAGCCGGGCCAAACCTTTGCCGAAGCCTTGCTGTTCAGCCAGGCCCGTCTCTACCCGGTGAGCGCCACGGCGCTGAAGGACAGCGTGCTGGTGAGTATCGAGGGCAGCCATTACCGCAACGCCCTGGAGGACCAGCCGAAAGTCTGCCTGGCGATCCTCGCGAGCATGAGCGTCCACTTGCACCTGCGTCTGCGGGACATCGACACCTTGACCATGGCCAGTGCGAGCCGGCGGGTGATCAATTTTCTGTTCCAGGAACGCAACCCGGTCAGCGGTCTGATTGTGTTGCAGGTGTCCAAACGCCTGGTGGCCTCGAAGCTGGGTATCCAGCCGGAAACCTTTTCGCGGATCTTGCACCGCCTGGTGGACAGCGGCCTGATCGCGATGGAGCGGCGCAACATCAGCATCCTCGCCGAAGAGGATCTCGCGGCCTTCCAATAGACGGAATTGACCGCAGTCAATGCGCAATGCCACCAGCCTTGCACACTGAAGAAGTCCACCCATGGAGAGCGCTCATGTCCCATTCAACCTTGCCCCTGATTTACTCCTGCTCAGGCTGCTCCAACGTCGCCCAACTGGCCAACACCCTGGCCGTGCGACTGGATCGCAGCGGCCTGGCGGAAATGTCCTGCATCGTCGGGGTCGGCGGGCATGTGGCGGCGCTAGTCAACAAGGCACGCTCGGGGCGGCGGATTTTTGCGCTGGATGGGTGTCCGTTGCAATGTGTTGAAAATTGCCTGAAGCAGCATGATCTGCATGCGGATGTGCATTTGATTCTTAGCCATTATGGGTTGCGTAAGCGTTATGGCGAGGATTGCACTGAGGCAGAGAGTGATGAGTTGTTTGAACAGATCAGGCAGTTGATTGCCAGTGATGCTCGGCAGCATGAAAGCCGGCAGGAAACGATGGCCTGAAGGCCAACGAAAATCAAAACTGTGGGAGCGGGCTTGCTCGCGAAAGCGCACTGACCGCTGACCTATGATTTTGGTCGGAGTACATATCCATTGTTGCGGTAACGGCGGCTTAGGGTTCCGCCCTTACGGCGGGTCACTTGGAAAAGCCCCAAGTAACCAAGGACTCTTGCCCCTGTCGTTCGGTGCCTCGCTGTGGCTCGGCATGCCCTCGCTCCGGTCCTGCTCCGTGGGCCCGCCGCCATCGGCCATCCATGGCCGGGGGCGGCTAACCCGGCATCCATGCCGGGTTGCCCACTGCGCAGAACCTCCACTCGGCCTCTCGAGGGGGCGTACACCTCAAGATCAAAAGCTGAAGGCGAGCTAACGCTCGGCCTGATGAGTGGTGAGAAGCAAAAGCTGTACGCCGATCTGCTTTATGTGGGAGCGGGCTTGCTCGCGAAGCTGTTGATCTTGCCGTTGCCGTTGCCGTTGCCGTTGCCGTTGCCGTTGCCGTTGCTTTGGCTTTTGATTTTGATCTGCTGCCCCTTTCCCGGAGCAATGCCTTCGTTACGGCATGCCGAGCCTAGGCGAGGCACCGAATGGAGGGGCAAAGCGTTTTTCTTCCTTTTGGGCGTCTGCAAAAGGGAGTCGCTAATGAAATGGCTACCCCCAACACCCCCAAGTGAACAGCATTACGCCGTTTGTCGAGACAATCGTGCGAATACTTCTCGCGTAGATCAACCTATCCGGTGTTTGATGAGGCATAGTCGCCTCCACCAGGCGGCTCGTACCCGTCAGGGGTCATAAAAAGGGCGAACGGGAAGATTCGCCCTGTGATCAATATTCAGGGAGCGTCATGGGTCATCCGTCCGTTAACAACCAAATCGAACAATCCCGCCATGGCGTGTCTTGGGTCGCCGAGCAAACCGGGGTCACACTCAAGGTTCGTTCTGCGGTGATTCTGCTGGTCGCGGTGTGCCTGTCCATGACGGCTATCGTGATTTGGGAAGCCTGGAACTCGCGCCAGTACCATCTGCACGACAAAGAAGTGGCGATGGCCAACCTGGCTCAGACGCTGGCCTCGCAAGCGCAGGCGTCGATCAAGCAAGCCGATACGTTGCTGTTGACCCTGGTGGATCGTCTCGAAAACGACGGCATCGATCCGTCCCGGGTACCCCGGCTGGAGCGGTTGCTCAAGACCCAGCGCAGTGAGTTGAGCCAGCTCCATGGCTTGTTTATCTTTGACGAAGAAGGGCGCTGGGTTGCCAATTCCAACGGCGCCGTGGTGCCCGATGCCAACAACTCCGATCGTGAATATTTCATCTTCCATCGCGATCATCCCGACCGCGGTCCCCACATCGGCCCTTCGATCAAGAGCCGTTCGAGCGGTGAATGGATCATGACGGTGTCCCGTCGCGTCAATCATCCGGATGGCCGGTTTGCCGGTGTGGCGTTGGCAACGATTTATCTCAACCATTTCCTCGGGCTCTACGACAGCATCGACATGGGCCATAACGGCGTGATCAACCTGATCGCCGACGACGCCACCATCGTCGTTCGCCGGCCGTTCAAAGAAACTGAAATCGGCACCAGCGTCGCCAAGGGGCCGCTGTTTACGCAACTGTTGCCCAAGGGCGATTCAGGCACGGCAACGGTCCCGTCCTATGTGGATGGGGTCGAGCGGGTGGTCGGTTTTCGCAGGGTCGACGGTTATCCGCTGATCATCTTTGCGGCGCTGAATAAAGATGAAGTCCTGGCCGCCTGGCGTAAGGAGGTACTGCTGAGTGCCGGGATCGTCGCGTTGTTCCTGGGGTTTCTGGGCGTCCTCGGTTATCGCCTCATTCGCCTCATGAAGCAGCAAAATCACGTGCAGGGCGTATTGCTGGATGCGCAGGAAAAACTCATCGAGGTCAACCGCAGTCTTGAGTTGCTGGCGCTGGAGGACGCACTGACCGGGCTGTCCAACCGGCGTCAGTTCGATCTGTTCATCCTCGCCGAAATGGGCCGCGCCAGGCGCAACCAGACCCACCTCGCGCTACTGATGATCGATGTCGATCACTTCAAAAGCTTCAATGATCTTTACGGCCATGTGGCCGGCGATGAGTGTTTACGCAACATCAGCACGATCATCAGGGACAACATCAAGCGCCCCGGCGACCTGGCTGCCCGCTATGGCGGCGAAGAGTTTGCGGTGGTACTGCCGGGGACCGACTACGTGGGAGCGTTTCTGGTGGCGGAAAAAATCCGTCGCGCGGTTCAGCTGGCCGGCATCCGGCACAGTGAAGGGGCTGAAGGCACGGTGACGGTCAGCCTGGGGGTCGCCGCTTACAATCCGGCGTCACAAGCCCAGCCCAACGACCTGGTGGGCGCCGCCGACAAGGCGCTCTACGTGGCCAAGGCCAGTGGCCGGAACATGAGCGTCATTGCCAATTGAATTCAAACAAGGCTGCCAACTGCCCGGATGGCTTCCAGCCAGGTGAGACCTTTAATCGATAACATGGGCGCAATCCTTGAATCGGGTTCAGGTGGCCCGACGTAACCTCCACAGCCTGATCAATCTAAAGTAGACCAGCACGTTGATCGCCAGCACCACGCTGCCCAGTCCCAGCTGAATTGCCGGTGTCAGGCCTGCCGGGTAAATGACCGGCCACACGTAATGTTCGATGAAACCGCCGCTGTAACCGGTTTGCCCGGCCGCGTCGCGCATGAGGTTTTCCCACTGTGTCAGCGGGCAGTTCAGGTGGAAGACTTCCACCGACACGCCCCACACAGCCGCAGGCAGGTGCCACCAGATCAGGGGGCGCCATTTGAGCACCAGCAGCCCGCCGAACAGCACGAACAGAATGAACAACAGGTGGAACAGGACCAGCCCGTCGGCGGCGATTCGGTAAAGCATGTCGACTCCCTGACGCGTTATGCGAATGGCTCCATGGTACTCGGGCGGGCCGCTGGTGCTCTATCGATTGCTGCTGTTCGGCGCTGCGACACGCCTTTCGTCAATCGCGAAAATCAGCGAGCTCCGCACGCATCCTGCCGTTGTGCTTGGCCTTGTAGAGCAACTTGTCCACCTGTTCGACGAATTCCAGCGCCGTCGCGTGCAGCGATGCCGTGGTGGTGCCGACACCCAGGCTCAGGCTCAGCCGCTTCGATACCGCAGAAAACTCGTGGGGGATGTGCTGCTGGCGAACCAGGTGCAGGCATTTATTTGCCACCAGCCTTGCGGATTCGGCGTCGGTTTCCGGCAGCAGCCAGACGAACTCTTCACCGCCGATCCGCGCGATGAAATCCCGTGGCCGGTTGGCCGCCAGGGACAAGGTCTGAGCGACACGCCGCAAGCATTCATCACCCTTGATGTGCCCGTAGTGGTCGTTGAACTGTTTGAAGTAATCAATATCCAGGATCAGCAGCGACAACGGTGATCCTGTGCGTTGAGCGTTGCTCCATTCCCGTTCCAGTACGGTGTCGAACATGCGCCGGTTGGCGATGCCGGTCAGTCCGTCCTGGAACGAATACTCTTCGAGTTGCTTTTGCAGGCGACTCAAGTGTTCTTCGGTTTTCTTGCGCTCACTGATGTCGAACATGAAACCCACCAGCGCTTCCACTTCACCGTCCTTGCGCACCACGTGCACCACATCGCGGATCCACACGTAGTCGCCGTCGCGGGTCAGCGCTCGATAGTCCGCCTCGTGATCCACACCCGCCCGCGATTGCGAGACGCAGAACTCCACCACGTAGTCGCGATCATCCGGGTGCATGCGCTCGACCCAGTCATTGACCCCCACCCAACTGTCCTGCTTCCAGCCCAGCAAGCGCTCGATCTGCGGACCGATGTAGCTGAAGGTCATGGTCTTCCAGTCGATCCGCCATGGGATTGCTTTGGTCGACTCAAGCAGGGTTTTGTAGACGTCGCTGTCGCTGTCGCTTTCGATTGCGCTCATGAGGGGGGCCGGATCTCAAAGATGAAAAAACTGCGCCATCATGTTGCTACTACTGTAGTGAATCAAGCGTGCAGCCGATGAGTGGAACAAGTTCGCGGAACAAATTCGCGGCACAAGTGCGCAAGATTGTTCAAGCCAGCGACCATGACTGCTGGCACAGTCTGAGGTCTTTCCCTGGTTGTAGAGCGTTATGTCCAATTCACTCATGCCGCGCAATGCCTTTCTTCGCGGCGCTGTGGCGATCATGCCGTTGTCCCTGGCGACCGCGCCCTGGGGACTTCTGGCCGGTTCCATGGCCATCGAGGCCAATCTCACGCCCCTGCAAGGCCAGGGGTTGTCGAGCATCGTATTCGCCGGAGCCGCGCAACTGGTGGCGATCGGCATGCTCAAGGGCGGTGCGGGGATCTTTTCGATTCTGCTGACCACGCTGCTGCTGACCTCCCAGCATTTGCTCTACGGGATGAGCATGCGTTCGGTGATTTCGCCATTGCCGGGGCGCTGGCGTGTGGGGCTCGGTTTTTTGCTCACCGACGAGCTGTTCGCCCTGACCAGTGCGCATGACAAACAACAGTTCAACCGCTGGTACGCGCTGGGTGTCGGCCTGACGTTCTACATCGCCTGGAACCTCTTCACCCTGGCCGGCATCGTGCTGGGCAGCAGCATTCCGGGGCTGGAACATCTGGGACTGGACTTCTCCATCGCGGCGACCTTTATCGCCCTGATCACCCCGGTGGTGCGAAACGTGCCGACCGTGGTGTGCGTGGCGGTGTCGTTGTTCTGCTCGGTGCTGTTCAGCTACTGGCAATGGGGCTCGGCGCTGGTGCTGTCGGGGTTGGCGGGCATGACCGCAGGCTTTATCTGCAACAAATTCTACGGTGGACGCACATGATGGTCTGGGCGGTGATTTTCGGCATGGGGCTATTGGTATTCCTCAACCGCTATGTGTTTCTGGAGCCGCGGCTGCCCGTGCGCTTGAGCAGCAATGCGCGGCAGTTCCTGGGGTTTGCGGTGCCGGGCATGCTGACGGCGATCTGTGGGCCGATCGTGTTCATGCCGGATAAACAGCTGAATCTGCAGTGGGACAATCCGTACCTGATCAGTTCGCTGGTGGCGGTGGGGCTGGTGCTTTACACCCGTAATACGTTGCTCAGCATGTTGTTGAGCATGGGGTTCTTCTTTTTGCTGCGTTGGTGGCTCTAAGTCGTTTCCGTCGAAATTGTTCTACGCTTAAAGAGGACCCCTACAGGAAGAGAGGTGAGCATGGCTAATGATCCAAAGCGTCCGTATCCGGATGAAGATGTGGATGACGAACCCACGGAAGAAGAGATTGAGCGGCAACGGCGTTCGACGCCGGACTGGAAGCACCCCGACGACGGTAAAGAGCTGTCAGATCGCGACCAGGAACGTCCGCTGAAACCTTGACCGCGCTGCACATACAAAAAAGCCCCGCGCTATCAATGTGGGGCTTTTTCATTGGGCGATTATTAAATCAGATCGCATTCCAACGAATGTGTGTAATACCCAATTGCTGCGCTTTGATGCGCGCAGCTCTGTTCAGGAGGAAACAGTCTGTTCAGTCCCTGTTACCAGGCAAACACTGTTCGCTGCGGGTCATGAGCTTATGCATTAATCGAATTTAAAAAGCTTCTTGTAAGAGCGTTATGGTCTATCGCAATAACCCTCAAGGAGCCTCCGATGAACCTGTCCCGATTCGTGCGTAGTCTGCTGACCAGCGCACTGTTCGCCGCCCCATTGGCGTACGCCGCCGAGCCCGTTGTTTTGCATGTCGGTGATCAGAACTACTACAACGTTCGCGCTTCGGTGGAGGCATCGGGCGTGCTGAAAGACGCGCCGTATACCGTCGACTGGAAGCACTTTCAGGCCGCCGCGCCGCTGGCTGAAGCGCTGAATACCGGTGCGCTGGATCTGGGTTTTCTCGGCGATTCGGGGTTTCTGTTCCTCGCCGCCAAACAGGCGCCGGTGAAACTGATCGGTGTGTCGCGACAGAACCCCGACACCATCGCCTTGCTGGTGCCCAAGGATTCGCCGGTCAAAACCATCGCCGATCTGAAGGGTAAGAAAGTCGCTTACTGGCCCGGTGCCTGGAGCCAGCAACTGACCCTGCGCGCCCTGGAAAAAGCCGACCTGCCGGAAGACTATGTCGACCTCATCAAACTGATGCCGATCGATGCTGCCGCCGCGTTGCCTCAGGGCAGCATCGACGCTTTCCCGGTCTGGGAACCTTACATCTCCCAGCAGATTCTGTTCTCCGGCGCCAGGCCGATCCTCACCGCCAAGAACCTGATGCCCGGCCTGAGCGCCATCGCCGCCTCGACGCCGTCGATCGACAGCAAACGCGAAGCCATTGCCGACTTTCTGGTGCGACTGAAAAAGGCCCGGGCCTGGGTCGACAACCACACCGACGAGTACGCCGATCTCTGGGCGAAGAAAGCCAACCTTGACCAGAACGTTTCGCGCCATTGGTTGCGCCAGGCTCACATGACCGTTGGCCCGGTGGATGCGCTGGCAGCAAAGGATCTGCAAAGCACCGCGGACTTCCTGTTCAAGGTAAAAGCGCTACCGGCTGCGTTGGCGACTGCGCCAATTATCGACAGCTCGTTTCAGCAGGCGTTTGCCCAGTAACCCACGATGCCGGGCAGCACTGGAACCAAACCCTGTGTACCCTGATCCAACCTCGGCCCGCAGCGACCTGCGGGGCCGACGAAGGATAAATGGGCAAAACATGAAACGGCTGGTCAAGGTTCTCTCTGCACTCATCATCGCCACAGGGCTGGTGGGGTGCATCGCTTCACCCATCGAAATGACGCCGCAGACCGAACAGCGTCTGAGCGCGCAACCACCGATCCGTTTTCTGCTGACCTTCGACGACGGTCCCAGCGCCTCGAGTTTCTGGAATCCGACGATGACGGTGCTCGACAGTCTGACGACGAACCCGGTGCAGCCGAACCTCAAAGCGGTGTTCTTCGTGCAGACCCGTGCCTCACGGGCGGGCGGCAGTGAAATAGGGCGCCAGGTCATGCATCGCGAACAGGCCGAAGGTCAGATCCTGGGCTTCCACACGGCCACGCCCGGGCACACCAATCATCGATCCCTGGATCCGCAAGAACTGGAACAGTCCCTCACCAACGGCAGCGCCGACATCGCTGCGATCACTGGTGCGCCACCGACCCTGGTGCGCCCGCCATTCTGGAACTACGACAAGCGCACCTTCGCGGCCTATCAGCAACACGGCCTGCATGTGC
Organism: Pseudomonas sp. PDM25; assembly: GCF_019219045.1. Taxonomy (NCBI): domain Bacteria; kingdom Pseudomonadati; phylum Pseudomonadota; class Gammaproteobacteria; order Pseudomonadales; family Pseudomonadaceae; genus Pseudomonas; species Pseudomonas sp. PDM25. The sequence goes on along the minus strand of NZ_JAHUWL010000006.1, from coordinate 429,105 downwards.
TGCTGACCGACTTGAGCGCCAATGACGGCAAGATCTGGGGCTTCAACGCCAGCCCCCGGCGGCGGGCCCACTTCTTGCGCACAATGTCCGAAGTGCGTGAGCGCATCGCCCGTGGCGAGTTACCGGTGGTGGACGGGGTGATTCCGGTGGTGGTGACGTTCCACGATCTCAATCGCTATACCGCCCGGCATACGCGGGAGTACCTTCAAATCCTCCTCGACAGCGCACAGGCGACCGGTGTGAAAACCGCGGAAAAGCCGTTTTACGACGACACGGCAGCGCTGCAACGGGCCGCCATGGCGCGTACTGTTCGCGACAGTTCGCAGCCGGTTGAGTTACCGGGGCTCTGGAATTGGATCTGGGGTGCGGATTCTCACTGAAAGGTCGCCAAAGTGAGAAACAGCTAACACTTATTTTGAGCATTGGCGGGCGCAGGATGGGAAAAGCCCATCTATGCTGAGCAAGTTGGATCCGATTACCAGCCACGGAGGCGCCAGTCATGGTTTCAGTTCCTGAGCTTTGCCGCATTGTCGAGTCCGGTTTTCAACCGCTTTCCTGCGCCTGCACAGTGAATCCCGACGGAACGTTACGGATCAAAGTCTACGAACCCGCCACCGGGCGCATTGTTCTGTTGATTACCGGTGTATCACCCGAACGGCTGACCAGCATTCGCGCTATCGCCAATCTGATTGGCGAGTTGCGCATCGAGATGCGCGCCGGTCGCCGGGCCTTTGCCGGCTGAAGCAGGTCGCATTGCGGATCAGGCCCGCGGTTGCAGTTCATCAATCATCTGCAAACAATGATTCAACCCCGGCGATACGTCGCCCACGCGTCTGCTGAGAATGATCGGCGAGGTCGCGTTGTCTTCCAGCAACGGCGTGAAACCAATGTCGTCGCGGTGCAGCAACTGCACCGAGGCCGGCACCAGGGTGACGCCGATTCCCGCTCCCACCAGACCGATGGCTGTTTGCAGCTCGTTGGTCCATTGCGCCACATGGATGCTCACGCCATAGGACTCGAACAACGCGATCACATGGTCGGCGTAGCTCGGGCGCGGGTTGCCGGGGTACAGCACGAAGGGTTCTTTTGCCAATTCGCGAAGGCTGATCGGCCCGGCCAGTAATGGGTGACCGGCGGGCAGGGCGGCGACCAGTCGGTCTTCGGTCAATACAGTCTGGATGATCGCCGGGTCGTCGATGCGAATTCGGCCGAAACCGATATCGATGCGCCCGGCCTTGAGCGCCTGCACTTGTTGCAGCGTGGTCATTTCCGAGAGCCCCAGTTCAAGCTCCAGGGGCTCGCCGCTGCGCAAACGGCGAATCAGTTCCGGCAGCACGCCGTAGAGCGTCGACGGGGCAAAACCGATGCCCAGCCAGGTCTTTTCGCCCAGACCGATCCGTCGCGTGTTGTCGCACACCTTGCTCAATTGCTCGAGCAGGGCGGTGGAGTGCTCATGGAAAAACCGCCCGGCATCGGTCAGCTTCAGCGGCCGCCCGCGTTCCAGCAACAACACCCCGAGTTCATCCTCCAGTTGCTGCATCTGCCGGCTCAGTGGCGGCTGGGCGATGTGCAGCAGTTCGGCGGCACGGGTGAAATTGAGGGTTTGAGCCAACACCTGAAAATACCGCAGGTGACGCAGTTCCATGGGGCCTCCAGTCGCAAATCGGTTGCATACCTTAAAGGTATCAAGTCAGACCAATTCTATATTGGCTTCCCGAAAAAAGCCGTACCAGAATCGGTTCCAGAACTTTAAGAACCTGACAGGTATCGACATGCTTGCAACAGCCATTGAATCGATCGAGACGATCATCGTCGATCTGCCGACCATCCGCCCGCACAAGCTGGCGATGCACACCATGCAGAACCAGACCCTGGTGATCATTCGCGTGCGCTGTGCCGACGGCATTGAAGGTATTGGCGAATCCACCACCATCGGTGGCCTGGCCTACGGCAACGAAAGCCCTGACAGCATCAAGACCAACATCGACAAACACTTCGCGCCGCTGCTGCTGGGCCAGGACAGCGCCAACGTGAATGCCGCGATGTTGCGCCTGGAGCGCAGCATCCGGGGCAACACGTTCGCTAAATCAGGTATCGAAACCGCTTTGCTCGACGCTCAGGGCAAACGCCTTGGGCTGCCGGTCAGCGAGTTGCTGGGCGGCCGCGTTCGCGATGCCCTGCCAGTGGCGTGGACCCTGGCCAGTGGCGACACCGGCAAGGACATCGCCGAAGCGGAAAAAATGCTCGACCTGCGCCGCCATCGGATCTTCAAACTGAAAATCGGTGCCGGCGAAGTCAACCGCGACCTGGCTCACGTCATTGCAATCAAGAAAGCCTTGGGCGACCGCGCCAGTGTGCGGGTCGATGTCAATCAGGCCTGGGATGAAGCGGTCGCGCTGCGCGCCTGTCGGATCCTGGGAACCAACGGCATCGACCTGATCGAACAGCCGATCTCGCGCAACAACCGCTCCGGCATGGCGCGCCTGAATGCCATGAGCCCGGCGCCAATCATGGCCGACGAATCCATCGAGTGCGTGGAAGACGCCTTCAACCTGGCTCGTGAAGGTGCAGCCTCGGTGTTCGCCCTGAAAATCGCCAAGAACGGCGGCCCGCGCGCCGTGTTGCGAACCGCTGCGATTGCCGAAGCGGCCGGTATCGGCCTGTATGGCGGCACCATGCTCGAAGGTGGCATCGGCACCCTGGCCTCGGCCCATGCGTTTGTCACGCTGAATAAGCTGGCGTGGGATACCGAGTTGTTCGGTCCATTGCTGCTGACTGAAGACATTCTCAGCGAGCCGCTGGTCTATCGCGATTTTGAGCTGCACGTGCCGAAAACACCGGGGCTGGGCCTGAACCTCGATGAAGAACGTCTGGCGTTCTTCCGTCGTGACAAAACGTCCACTGCCATTCATCAAGCCTGAGGAGAGCATTATGCTGTTCCACGTAAAAATGACCGTGAACCTGCCGGTCGATATGAATCCCGAAGCAGCCGCGAAGCTGAAGGCTGACGAAAAAGCCCTGGCCCAGCGCCTGCAAGAGCAAGGCAAGTGGCGTCACCTGTGGCGCATCGCCGGGCACTATGCCAATTACAGCGTTTTCGACGTCGACAGCGTGCAGGAACTGCACGACTTACTCATGCAATTACCGCTGTTTCCATACATGGCGATCGAGGTCGATGCGATGTGCCGGCATCCTTCTTCCATTCGCGAAGATGACCGCTGAACCCAGCCTGTTCAGTTCGCTACGCTAATAATTACAAGATGAGGAACCCACCAAAATGAACGTCAAGATTTCCCACACTGCCAGCGTCCAGAAGTTTCTCGAAGAGGCCAGCGGCCTGCACAACGACGCCGGCGACCCGCGGGTCAAGGCCCTGGTTTACCGCATCCTGCGCGATTCGGTGAACATCATCGAAGACCTGGCCGTGACCCCGGAAGAGTTCTGGAAAGCCGTCAACTACCTCAACGTGCTGGGTGCGCGTCAAGAGGCCGGGTTGGTGGTGGCCGGGCTCGGTCTCGAACATTATCTCGACCTGTTGATGGACGCTGAAGATGAACAGGCAGGCAAGGCTGGCGGCACACCGCGGACCATCGAAGGCCCGCTGTACGTGGCGGGTGCGCCGCTGTCGGAAGGCGAAGCGCGACTGGATGACGGCATCGATCCGGGTGTGGTGCTGTTCATGCAGGGCCAGGTCAAGAACACCGCCGGCGAACCGTTGGCCGGTGCGGTGGTGGATGTCTGGCACGCCAACACCGGCGGCACTTACTCCTACTTCGATACCGCTCAATCGGAGTTCAACCTGCGTCGCCGTATCGTCACCGATGCCGAGGGTCGTTATCGCTTTCGCAGCATCGTGCCGTCGGGCTATGGCTGCCCGCCGGACGGTCCGACCCAGCAACTGCTCGATCAACTGGGCCGTCATGGTCAACGGCCGGCGCACATTCACTTCTTCATTTCCGCGCCGGATCATCGTCACCTGACCACCCAGATCAACCTCGATGGCGATCAATACCTGCACGACGATTTCGCCTATGCCACCCGTGACGAGTTGATTGCCAAAATCACCTTCAGCGACGATCCACAGCGCGCAGCGGCGCACGGTGTCAGCGGTCGTTTTGCCGAAATCGACTTCGATTTCACCTTGCAGACTTCCGCGCAACCCGACGAGCAGCAACGCCACGAGCGGGTCCGCGCGCTCGAGGACTGACAGAGTGATGTGATCGAACCCGACCTTGTGGGAGCGGCTGTGGCGAGGGGATTTATCCCCGCTGGACTGCGAAGCAGGCCCAAGATTTTGGGGCGGCTGCGCCACCCAACGGGGCGGTGCGACGTTTCGCTAAATCCCCTCGCCACAGCCCGCTCCCACACGGGTTTCGGTTAACCGGCTGGCAGCACGTCGGCCTACTGACACACCGTTGCGCACACTGTTCTAGAATGCCCCGACGCAACCTATAACAACAATGAGAGTGACCCGATGATGCAAGCGCAACTGTTGAGTCAGCGCAGCACCGTATTCGACCACGCCGACCCTTACGCGGTGTCGGGGTACGTCAATCAGCATGTCGGTAACCATTGCATTCTGATGCCCCGGGCCGGGCGACCGTTGGCCAGCCTCAATCACCGCAAGTTTGCCAGCCTCGACCTGTGCCGCATCAGTTACGGCGGCAGCGTGCGCGTCACTTCCGGTGCGCTGGAAAGCATCTATCACCTGCAAGTGCTGCTGCGCGGCAACTGCCTGTGGCGCGGCCATGGCCAGGAACACTACTTCGCACCCGGCGAGTTGCTGCTGATCAATCCCGATGATCCGGTGGACCTGACGTATTCCGACGATTGCGAAAAATTCATCCTCAAAGTCCCCACCCAGTTGCTGGAATCCGTATGCGATGAACAGCGCTGGCGGTATCCGGGGCAGGGCGTGCGGTTTCTGGAAAACCGATATCAACTCAATGAACTGGAAGGCTTTGTCGCTCTGCTGGCGATGATTTGCCAGGAGGCCGAGGCCACCGAACAGATTCCCAAGGTGCAGGAGCACTACGCGCAGATCATCGTCAGCAAGATGCTCAGCCTGATGAAGACCAACGTCAGCCGGATCAGTCTCGGCTCACAGACGGCCACGTTCGAGGTGATTGCCGACTACATCGCGGGCCACCTCAAACAGGACATCGACAGCGAAGAACTGGCGCGTCAGGCGCGGATGAGTCTGCGGTCGCTGTATGGATTGTTCGAACGCAACGCCGGCACCACACCGAAAAACTACATCCGGCAAAAACGCCTTGAGCGCATCAACGCCTGCCTGAGTGACCCGACGTGCAACGTGCGTAATGTCACGGAAGTGGCGATGGATTATGGATTTCTGCATTTGGGACGGTTTTCCGATAACTACCGTAAGCAGTTTGGGGAGTTGCCGTCGGATACGCTGAAGCGGCGGGATTGAGATGCAGGGAGGCTTCACGGGCCTCTCGAAGTTAGCCCATCCACCGGTTATCCAAACTGATTTGCCTGCAAAAGGGATAAAGATTTTTTCAGACTAGTTCAAGCTCAGCGGCTGCGACAAGGCCAAACATTACGAGTAAAAATCCCCAGCCGGTCCACTGTAAAACAATCAGCTTTCGCCTTAAGACAGCAGGGAAGTTCTTCAAGTCCTCCGCGCTGGCACCTCCATCGCGTAGGTAAAGGCGAGGTGTAGTCATTACTCCCATTATGGCGCCCAGTAAAAACATATTCCCCCAAGGTCCGCCGTTCCTGAGCGGTGCTCGAATCATAACTGCGGGGCAATTTTGCAGGTGATTTAGCATCACATCCATTTTTGTATAGGCAAGGTGGAGTGATATGCCGATTATTATGAATATGCCCACAAAGTCAATTAAACCGACACAAAGAAATATTTTGTCAGCGGTGCTTATGCTCATTTAATGATCTCGTGGATTTTTTTATCTACAAAATAGACTCGCCGAACAATAGAGCAGTCCGGAGTTTCCAATCAGTACAAGTAAAACTAGTGCTGCGAGAAGCCCCAGTGCGCTCCAGTGCATAATTATTAACTTACGTTTTAGTACGCGAGGGAAGGCTTGCAAGTCTTCTGGGCTTAGTTCGCCCCTTTTGAGATAGAATCCGGGGAACGTGATAATTCCTGAAATTCCTCCTACAAGCATCAAGTTCCCCCACGGACCACCGTGCCTGAGCGGAGTACGAACCGTGATGGCTGAGCAGTTTTTCAAATGATCCAGGATAAAATCCATTTTTGTGTATGCCACATGTAGCATTACGACGATCCAAATAAACATCGCGATAATCACCACCCCGGATGAATAACCGATAACTATTTCAATGCTGTCCATTTGTATTCTCATATATTAATTCGCCTAATGCTTCTCCCCTATCCCCCCCTAAAAACCCACCTGCAAAAGAACCTGCCCCGACTACTATCAGGCCGCATGCGAGAGTGGCCGTTCCTCCAGTCGGGATTGCTAAGCCCGCGCAGACCCAATCGTATGTTCAAGCAAGGTCGAATATAGCTATGATCGCGAATCCCGACATTACTAATAAAAGGCCCCATACGCTCCACTGCAAAATGGCCAGTTTACGCCTCAAGCTAGTCGGAGTGTTTTTCAAGTCTTCTAAACTTAACTCTCCTCTTTTTAGATAAAAGTTGGGGAAGGTTACAATTCCAGAAATACCTCCTATGAGCATTAAATTTCCCCATGGGCCACCGTGTCTGAGAGGTGCTCGGACCATGATCGCCTTACAGTTTTTATAAAGATCTAGCATCATATCCATCTTTGTGTAGGCCATGTGTAATGCGACGCCTATCCAAACTAATGCAGCTGCAAAATAGATTAGTCCGATGCAGGCAATTAATAAATCAACGGTCTCGGCGCTCATTTAGTGATCTCATAAATTTTCTCTCCAATTAACTCTCCCCCTTTGCCTCCACCGACGCCTCCGACAATAGAACCGACACCGACTACCACTAGACCGCATACAAGAGCAGCTGTCCCGCCAGTCGGTACGGAAAGTGCTGCGCAGACCCAACCTATAGTCGAGCCGGTAATTGCTGCTGAAGCCATGGCTCCGCCTGCCACTCCGCCGGAAAAACCACCAGCTTCGGTAAATTTCACCTTCTTACATGCCTCTGCATTCCCTTCCGCACAAACTCCCTGAACCTTGATAACTGACGCTCCACCACCCACCGCAGTACCAATCCAACCGCCATACTTGACATACTTCGCCGCTTTAGAAACGCCTTCAATATGCGTGGCATAACCAGGAATCTGTCCAACAGCCCCGGCTTTTCTCCAGCGATGAACAAGACTTTTAGTCGATATACCCAATACGGCATTCAGATTGGGATGATCCGGAAAACCAATGCTCTTTTTTGTCAGTTTGGTGAGTTGGGTATTCAACTGAGCCAGCAGGCGTTTGCGTTCCGCATAAAACTCGGCGGAGTTGAGGTGGCCATTGGCTTGAAAAGTTCGTGTATGCAAACTCTCGATGTCACGCAGAATGACCTTCACGTCGTCCAGGTTCTTCGCGAACATGGACAGTCCGAAGCTGGCACCGACTGAACCCTTGGAAAGAAAGAAGGCTATTTCGTCATAGTGACGCGCCATGAAATCGGCTTCCTCTGAACTGAGAGGCTCCAGGGCTTTATTTACATTACCCGCCGCTTGCATCAACTGCGCTTCTTCGAAGGTACATAGATGATTGTTCGGATCGCTGAGAACAATCATCGTCCCGGCTTTCACCTGATCCAGATTCGGATTCAGGGCCTTGAATTTGGCGATGACGGCGGGGGAGGCTGAAGTGAAAAGCTGAGCTTCCAGTTTGTCAGCGGTCGTGCTCCTGGGGACGACGTAGAACCCTGGTTCTTCTTGTGGGACGGCCGCAGGCCATTGCTCTTGAGGAAAAAACTTCAAGTCCGAGACTGGATGTGGCGAGGAGGTTGCCCTCAATGCGTCGGGCGAATTCGCGGTCGTCGACTCGAGGCTTTGAGCATGGACAAAGCGCAATAAGCGTTCCGGGTCAGGTTTTAATGAAGGCTGTGTGAGCGTTGAGTTCGGGATTCTTTTAACCCGTTCATTGATCGCGCCCTGAGCTTTTCGCCTAACGGCTTGCGATTGGCTAAGCAGGTCTCGTTGTTCTTGCACAAGCGCCTGCAAGCCTTGCTCCGGCGTTTTGTTGCCCTGCGCAACATCGTCCGCAACGCGTTTTGCATAGAAGGCGACTTCCCGATTGAACCGCTCACGCAACATACCTTGCGCAAGATGACGAGTAGCAAGAGTGCGAGCTTGCCCCACCAGTTTGCCCGCGGCACTGTTGACGTCCCAATACTCATGACGATTCGGACTCATCCTTCATCGCCCCACGAACTGTAACCCGCGGTTTTTGCCAGGTGGTGGGTCCAGGTAATGTCGCGGTAACGAATAGCCACCTGTTCCTGAGGCTCGGCGTCGTTTTGAAAAATGGCATGAGGCATTTCAAGCGTCAGGTCGGCAATAACTCCGCCATTGATCGACACGGTATAAAACTTTTCCTGCATGCCAAAAGCCGACACGCGATAGAAACTGATCGTGCAGTTGATTTCTTCTCTGTTTGAAAGCGCTTGAGCAAGCAGCGGTGATGATTTATCGACGGCCTTTGTGATGATGATCGGGCTATGCGTCGACTTTTTGATGTTCCCGATATTAGTGATGTTGTGGCTGTAGGACAGCACCATGATTTCATCGGTGTGCGCTACCTGATACTTGTTGCCGATAGAGTCTTGGGTTGAGCAACCCGCTGAAATCAATCCTTGGGCTTTTCCGTTTAGGGTCATGTAACCGTGATTAGCCATAGAAACCACTCCTTGTAGTCAGGCGGGCAGTCTATGGCAGAAGTTGTAAGCAGTTATGTAGTCCGATTCCGAAAATGCGTTCTGCACTAAACGGATAAAGGTCTGCACCCAGCGGATAGTCCACCCCATTGCCCCGTCCTAGCATGAGCCTTGCCTGAACAATAACAATGGAGGCGGCGGCCATGACCCTGCGACCCGAATATCTTCAATCCCTGCTTGAGGACGATCCAGAACAAGGCATCTACCGCTGCAAGCGCGAGATGTTCACCGACCCGCGGCTGTTCGATCTCGAGATGCAGCACATCTTCGAAGGCAACTGGCTGTACCTGGCCCACGAAAGCCAGATCCCCAACAAAAACGACTTCTACACCACCACCATGGGGCGCCAGTCGATTTTCATCGCGCGCAACAAGGACGGTGAGCTCAATGCGTTCCTCAACGCCTGCAGCCATCGCGGCGCGACGCTGTGCCGGCACAAGTCCGGCAACAAAAGTTCGTACACCTGCCCATTCCACGGCTGGACCTTCAACAACTCCGGCAAGCTGCTCAAGGTCAAGGATCCGGCCGAAGCGGGCTACCCGGCGAGCTTCAACTGCGAAGGCTCCCACGACCTGACCAAAGTCGCGCGTTTCGAGTCATATCGCGGTTTCCTGTTTGGTAGCCTCAAGGCCGATGTCGTGCCATTGGTTGAACACCTGGGCGAGTCGGCGAAGATCATCGACATGATCGTCGACCAGTCCGTCGATGGCCTGGACGTGCTGCGCGGTTCCTCCAGCTACATCTACGAAGGCAACTGGAAGCTCACCGCCGAAAACGGCGCCGACGGTTATCACGTCAGCTCCGTGCACTGGAACTACGCCGCCACCCAGAACCAGCGCAAGCAGCGCGAAGCCGGCGATTGCAACCCGACCATGAGTGCCGGCAGTTGGGCCAAGCAGGGCGGTGGTTTCTACTCCTTCGACAAGGGCCATATGCTGCTCTGGACCCGTTGGGCCAACCCTGAAGATCGCCCGCTGTACGAGCGTCGTGATGAATTGGCCCAGGACTTCGGCAAGGCTCGCGCCGACTGGATGATCGAGAACTCGCGCAACCTGTGCCTGTACCCGAACGTGTACCTGATGGACCAGTTCAGTTCGCAGATCCGTATCGCCAGGCCAATCTCGGTCAACCGCACGGAAATCACCATTTACTGCATCGCCCCCAAAGGCGAAAGCGACCACGCCCGTTCGAGCCGGATTCGTCAGTACGAAGACTTCTTCAACGTCAGCGGCATGGCTACCCCGGATGATTTGGAAGAGTTTCGTTCCTGCCAGACCAGTTATCAGGGCAGCGTCACGACGTGGAACGACATGTCCCGTGGCGCTGAACACTGGATCGAAGGCGCTGATGAGGCGGCCAAGGAAATAGACCTGCATCCGCTGCTCAGCGGAGTGCGCACCGAAGACGAAGGCCTGTTCGTGCTGCAACACAAGTATTGGCAGCAGACCATGCTCAAGGCCTTGGCCGCCGAGCAGTCCGAACTGATTCCTGTGGAGGCCGTGCAATGACCATCACCTATGACGCCGTGCGTGATTTTCTCTACCGCGAAGCGCGCTACCTCGACGACCGGCAGTGGGACGATTGGCTGGAGTTGTACGCCCCGGACGCGACGTACTGGATGCCATCCTGGGACGACAACGACGAGTTGACCGAAGACCCGCAACGGGAAATCTCGCTGATCTGGTACGGCAACCGCACCGGCCTGGAAGACCGCGTCTTCCGCATCAAGACCGAGCGTTCCAGCGCCACCATGCCGGACACCCGCACCTCGCACAACATCAGCAACATCGAGCTGCTTGAACAGGCCGATGGCTTGTGCAACGTGCGCTTCAACTGGCACACCCTGAGCTTTCGCTACAAGACCGTCGACAGCTATTTCGGCAGCAGTTTCTACACCCTCGATGTGCGCGGTGAAAACCCGCTGATCAAGGCCAAGAAAGTGATCCTGAAGAACGATTACGTTCGCCAGGTCATCGATGTCTACCACCTGTGAGGCAGCGGTCATGACTCATTCCATCGCATTCAATTTCGAAGACGGCGTCACCCGATTCATCGACGCCAATGTCGGCGAAACCGTGGCCGATGCCGCGTATCGCCAGGGCATCAATATTCCACTGGATTGCCGCGACGGCGCCTGCGGTACCTGCAAGTGCTTCGCCGAGGCCGGCCGTTATGATTTGGGCGAAGAGTACATCGAAGATGCGCTCAGCGCGGAAGAGGCCGAGCAAGGTTTTGTCCTGACCTGCCAGATGCGCGCCCAGAGCGATTGCGTGGTGCGCGTGCCGACCTCATCCGAGGTGTGCCGCACCCGTCAGGCCAGCTACGACGCGACCATCAGTGCCGTGCGGCAGTTGTCCGACAGCACCATCGCGCTGTCGATCAAGGGCGAAGCCCTGAGCAAACTGGCGTTCCTGCCGGGGCAATACGTGAACCTGGGGATTCCCGGCAGCGAGCAGACCCGCGCCTATTCGTTCAGCTCGTTGCAGCGCGATGGCGAGGTCAGTTTCCTGATCCGCAACGTGCCCGGTGGCTTGATGAGCAGCTTCCTCACCGGCATGGCCAAAGCCGGCGACAGCATGAGCCTGGCCGGGCCGTTGGGCAGTTTCTACCTGCGCGACATTCGCCGTCCGTTGTTGCTGCTGGCCGGCGGTACGGGGCTGGCACCGTTCACCGCGATGCTGGAAAAAATCGCCGAGCAGGGCAGTGAACATCCGCTGCATTTGATCTACGGCGTGACCAACGATTTCGATCTGGTGGAAATGGATCGACTCGAAGCCTTTGCCGCGCGAATCCCGAACTTCAGCTTCAGTGCCTGCGTCGCCAACCCGGATAGTCAGCACCCGCTCAAGGGCTACGTGACCCAGCACATCGAGCCGCAGCATTTGAACGAAGGTGACGTCGATGTCTACCTGTGCGGCCCGCCGCCGATGGTCGAAGCGGTCAGCCAGTTCATCCGCGAAAAAGGCATCGCACCGACAAACTTTTACTACGAGAAATTTGCCGCCAGCGCGGCCTGAGCCGCGCTGTTGTGGGAGAGAGACATGAACAGGTTCCACGAAAAAGTCGCGCTGATCACCGGCGCAGCCCAAGGCATCGGTCGGCGCGTTGCCGAGCGCATGGCGGCGGAAGGGGCGCGGTTGATTCTGGTCGATTGCTCCGAGCGGGTGTTCGAAGTTCAGCAGCAATTGGGGCAGGGCAGCCAGGTGCTCGCGCTGACCGCCGATCTTGAGCAATACAGCGAGTGCAGCCGCGTCATGCAAACCGCCGTCGAGCGTTTCGGGCGTCTGGATGTGCTGGTCAATAATGTCGGCGGGACGATCTGGACCAAGCCTTTTGAGCATTACGAAACGTCGCAGATCGAGGCCGAAGTGCGCCGTTCGCTGTTCCCGACGCTGTGGTGCTGTCATGCCGCGCTGCCGTTCATGCTTGAGCAGGGCAGTGGCGCCATCGTCAATGTTTCGTCCATCGCCACGCGCAGTGTCAATCGTGTGCCGTACGGTGCGGCGAAGGGTGGGGTCAACGCGCTGACCGCGTGCCTGGCCTTCGAAACCGCCGGTCGCGGGATTCGGGTCAATGCCACCGCGCCCGGTGGTACCGAAGCGCCGCCGCGGGTCATTCCACGCAACAGCGCCGATCAGAGCGAGCAAGAGAAGGTCTGGTATCAGCAGATTGTCGACCAGACGCTCGACAGCAGTTTGATGAAGCGCTATGGCACGCTGGATGAGCAGGCAAGCGCTATCCTGTTTCTGGCCAGCGACGAAGCGTCTTATATCACCGGCATGATCATGCCGGTCGGTGGCGGCGACCAGGGCTGACGCGACTTGCCAACAACCCCATCCTCAATCGGAGTCATCGCAATGAGCGACAAACCCACGATCGTGCTGGTCCATGGTTTTTGGGGCGGCGCTGCCCACTGGAACAAGGTCATCGCCGAGTTGATTCACAAGGGCATTACGAACATCCGCGCGGTGGAGATGCCGCTGACTTCATTGGCAGACGATGCAGAGCGCACGCGCAAGATGGTCGCTCAAGTGTCGGGACCTGTGTTGTTGGTGGGGCATTCCTATGGCGGCGCGGTGATCACCGAGGCCGGCGATCAGCCGAACGTGGTGGGGCTGGTGTACATCGCTGCCTTCGCGCCGGACGCCGGTGAAAGTCCCGGCGGCATCACGCAACGGCATCCACCCGCTGCGGCGGCCAACCTGGCTCCCGACAGCGACGGTTATTTGTGGGTCAAACCTGAGCTCTATCACGAAAGCTTCTGCCAGGACCTGCCCGCGACCGAAGGGTTGGTGATGGGCATCACCCAGAAAGCGCCGCTGGCTACCACCTTCGGCGACACCATTACCACGGTGGCGTGGAAGAAGAAGCCGTCGTGGTATCAGGTTTCTGCGGATGACAGGATGATCGCACCGCAAAATCAGCAATGGATGGCGGGGCGGCTGAACGCCAGGGAGATCCTGACCCTGAACGCCAGCCATGCGTCCCTGGCTTCGATGCCGGTCGAGATTGCAGCGTTCATCGATAAGGCCGCGACGGCGTTGGCCGCAGGATAGAGAACCTTACAGGCGACGCTGAAACGCTTTGATGATTCTGAGCGTCGCGTCGCTTGTGTTCAGGTTCTGGACCGCATCCAGCGGATACCAGATGCAATCGAAAATTTCGTTTTGCGGGCGGGCCTCATCCGCGTTCGCCACTGAGGCCTCGTACACATGGTGTCGGGTGCTGCCCGTTTGCAACTCCATCAGGTACAGCATCCCGTCGACCCCAAGCCCAGTCTCTTCCTCAAGCTCTCGCGTGGCGGCGTCGGCAATGGCTTCACCTCGCTCAACCTTTCCGCCGGGCAGCATCCAGCGACTCCTAGGCTTGCGCACCAGGAGAATGTGCCGGTCCTGCTCGCAAATGACGGTCGCGCGTACTTTCATGTGTTACCTGATTGCTGTTTGTCATAAAACAGTCATAAAAATGCAATATTCGCGCCGAGATGTCTGTCTCAATGGTTGGAGTGGTGGACGAGGCTGAAAGTGCAACCGGGTGCCGAAATCCTGGCGCGACGTCTGGTTGGCACTTCATGGAAGGTCGGGTGTAAGGTATTCAAGTGAATTCAGGATCATCACTGCCGAAATGGAGGTGACTATGAGCGTTCCGATGCTGACCAAAATGCACATGAATGGTTATGACGTACTCAGCGTGAACAACGGCCCGTGGCGGGTGTGCACCAAAGGTGACCGGCTTGGAGCCTTTGGCAGTAGAGAGGAAGCACTGGCTTTTGCGGCTGCGCTTCCCGGCTACAAGGCCAGGGCAAGTCGGCCTGCACGCAGCCAGAAATCAGATAAATAACGCGCTTGAAGCCCCGGTTCGCCGGGGCTTTTCTTTGCTGGGCGCTGAGGTCCCAGGCTAATAACCGCCGCCACCACCGGTGCTGCGGGAGGGTTCTCGGGCTTTTTGCTGCGCGTTACTCCATTCCGCGCAGGTCATGAAGCTTTTATGGTCGACCTTGCCCCTGCCATCGAAACTGACGTTGTACGTTTGCTGATGGCCGGCCTGTTTCAGCTTGTAATCAAAGCAAGTGCCAGGCTCAACGGTGCGATCCGTTATGGATAAAGGCTGGCCGCCAATCTGCTGGACTTGATCCTTGGTCATGCCGGTCTCGACCTTTGCGACCAGCGGCTGATCCCTATAGACACGCGATTCGGTGCTGCAGCCACCCGACGCGGCCAGTACAACGACCAGCGCGCATAGAGGCTTGTGCATGGCAATGCTCCTGCTATTGAGCTTTCGTTCGAGTGATGATTTTGGCTTTCACTTCCTCGGCATACCCCTTCAGTCGTTCTTCATCTCCCTGAAACAACTCGCACAGCTTCAGGGTCGCTTGCGCATCCACGTCATTGCCAGCCAGGCGTAGTTGCTCTGCGATGCGTAAAAGTTCTACGGCTGACCATCTCAAATCCGACGCAAGACCTTGCAGGTCACGCCGAAGTTCATTTTCAGATTCGTTAAGCCACATGATGACCTCCTGCCAATCTCCGCTACGAAATTTTAGTCCCATTTCCCGGGCCAGGGCGTTTTGTTCGTCTGACCGTTGACGCAACCTTTTGTCGGGAAAATGAACGCGAACCCGCAGATTTGATGTCGTAGTGAGGTAGTGAATTTTTGCTAGGGCGAGGCAACTTCAAATGACGGCGACTGATGACTTTAGATTTCATGCCCATGAGCTGATCGTTGATCTGGACGCGGCCACCACGGAAATGATGAAACTGATTTCTGCACATCAGTTGAGCGGCCCGGAATGGGAGCGGGTCACTCAATGGCAGCATGAAGCGTACGAAAGATGGATGACTTATCTGAACGAGAGGTCGTATCCCAATCCCGGCGATCAAAACGCCCCTTGCTGAGTTCAGTGCGACGGATGGATGTCGGGGCAGCGACACGCTACCTTCCCCTTTTTTCGGGATAAGGAAGCGTTATGCGCAAATTGATTGGGGGCGTGCTCGCACTGATTTTCTTTTCCCTACGATCGCTTATCCAGTTGTCCACCTGCGCATAATTACGCTGGCGCTTTTCGTCCGGCCCGATGATTCCTGTCGCCTGAAACCCAGGTAGTGCTGCTTTGATAACGCTGCCGCTGAGAAAAAATCCCGCCAGGGTTTCCTGGGCGGGATTTTTTTGTGCCTTGAGCGGTTGTCGTCGTGAAATTTAACGTGTATTTTTTCATGAAATTATAAATATAAAATTTCATGAGGCCGTATGTTCCAGCAATCTACCCAGCACGTTGCCAGCTATTACGCCCACACCTGCGCGGATCGCTTGGTGGATCGAGCTGTCCTTGAGGGCGAGCAGGACACCGAGGTGTTGATCATCGGGGCCGGCTTCAGTGGGTTGCATACGGCGTTGCGTCTGGCCCTGGCCGGTAAGCGTGTGACGTTGCTGGAAGCCAGTCGGGTGGCCTGGGCTGCCTCGGGGCGCAATGGCGGTCAGGCCATTCTCGGTTGGTCGTGTGACATGCCGCCGTTGGAGGCGGCGCTGGGTTATGAGCGTGCGCGCCGGTTATGGGACAGCATGCGTTGGGCTGCCCGGGAGTTGCGAGACTTGCCTGGCCGCCATGGTTTCGATTGTGACTATCGGCCCGGCCACCTCTGGACGTCGGTGATGCCGCGTCGGGTGAGTCTGCTGACAGAATGGCAACACGAGGCCAGCCACAAGTGGGGTCACGATGGTTTGCAGTTCATCGCGCGCGAGGCGCTGCCTGATTGGGTCGCCAGTGAGCGTTACCAGGCAGGCCTGTTCGATCCTGAAGGCGGGCATTTGAATCCGCTGAAACTGGCGCTCGGCCTGGCCGCCGCGATTGAACAGGCCGGTGGACGTATTCATGAACAGAGCAAGGCATTGAGTTATCGCGAAGACGGCGATCGTTACGTGGTCACCACTGAACGTGGTCGCATTCGCGCCGATGTGCTGGTGCTGGCGTGCAACGCCTACCTTGATCGGCTTGATCCGAAGCTGTCGAGTTGTGTGTTACCGGTTGGCACTTATCAGGTGGCCACCGCGCCACTTTCGGTGCAACAGGCGACCGCGCTGCTACCGAGCAATGTGTGCGTCACCGACAACCAGTTTGTCCTCGATTATTTCCGCCGTACGCCGGACAACCGCCTGCTGTTCGGCGGTGGTTGCACTTATCTGGGCGGCATGCCGAAGGACATCGCTGCTGCGACACGGCCCTATCTGGAACGCGTGTTTCCCCAGCTCAGGGGCGTCGAACTGGACTTTGCCTGGGGAGGACACATCGATCTGACCCTCAAGCGCACACCTGACATCGGTCGACGTGGCGATCTCTACTGGTTACAGGGTTACTCAGGGCATGGCGTGCTGCCGACATTGGCCGGGGCGCGCGCCGTGTCCGACGCGATCCTCGGTCAGCCGGATGAGCTGGCGTTGTACCAGGGTTTGACCAACGGCAGTTTTCCCGGTGGAAAGTATTTGGCCGCCCCACTGGAAGCCATCGGCAAGGCCTGGTATCGGCTGCGCGACAGCCTTTGAAACATCAATTTCTGGAAACCTTCAGATGGACATGCAAGAAGAAATCTCGGCGCTGGCGATCCTGATCCAGGACTTGCGCAAACACAAAAAATACACGCTCAAAGAGCTGGCGGACAAAATCGGTCGTTCGGTCGGGTTTCTCTCGCAAGTCGAGCGGGGGTTGTCACGTCCCACGGTGGCGGACTTGACCGCCATCAGCGAAACACTCGGCGTGCCGACCACCTATTTCTACAGCTTGCCCAAGCCCATGGCGTTGCCTTGGGTGACCCGTCCGAATGAGCGACGCACGCTGTATTACGCCGACGGGATCACCGACATCCTCGTCTCTCCGAAGATGAGGGCGTCCTTCTCAATGCTTGAAAGCCAACTGGAGCCCGGCGCCAGCAGTGGTGATCGGCACATGAACGACAGCTCGGAGCAAGGTGGCTATGTCCTCGAGGGGGAGCTGACGCTGTGGCTGGATGACGATAAACCGGTGACATTGCGCACCGGCGACAGTTTTCAACTGGCCAGTCATACGCATTGTCGCTACGGCAACCTCTCGGATCAGCTCGCCCGGGTACTTTGGGTTTACACCTGATAAAAACAACAAGGAACACTAACGATGGATGCTGTCTGCTCTGATCTGGTTGCCGAGGTTCGCGCGTTTCGCCAGCGCTTCCCGCAGGTGCGTTACGTTGACCTGATTTCCCTGGATATTCCCGGGCATTTTTACGGCAAACGCTACCCGATAGAAATGCTCGAGAAGGTCGCCGCCGGCAGCGCGCTCAAGCTGCCGCAAAACTGTGTGTTGCTGGGTACGCAGGGCGGTCTGTTCAAAATCGGCGACTACTGTTTCAACGACGGCGACCCGGATGCTCCACGCCGCCTGGTGCCCGGCACGCTCAAGCCCGTGAGTTGGGAAAAACAACTGCTGGGGCAGATGCTGATTACCTCAAGCGGTACTGAAAAGCCTATTGTTTTCGAGCCGCGTGAAGTGTTGGCGCAGGTGCTTGAGCGCCTCGGCCGAAAAGGGATTTTCCCCGTGGTCGCGTTCGAACTGGAGTTCTATCTGTTCGATCGCCAGCTGCGTGACGGCTTGCCACAGTTCCCTCGCGATCAGCTGACGGACGATGCCGATGATCAGCCGAATATGCACATCGAACGGCTGTCGAGATTTTCACCGGTACTCGATGACATGGTCGAGACAGCGCGGGCGCAAGGCATCGATGCCACGGTGATCACTGCGGAGTTGGGCCCTGGCCAGTTCGAGATCAATTTCGGTCACCTTGACGACGGCCTGCGGGCGGCCGACTGGGCAGCCCTGTTCTGCCGTAGCACACGGGGGGTGGCCCTCAAGCACAACCACCGCGCCAGCTTCATGGCAAAACCCTACTTGCAGCATCCCGGTAGCGGCATGCATGTGCATGTGAGCCTTTACGACGAGGCGGGCACCAACCTGTTGGCGGCTAACAATCAGCAGGCGCTGCGCCATGCGGTGGCCGGTTGCCTTGAAGTGTTGCCGCATTGCATGCCGATCTTTGCACCGAATCACAACGCAATGCGGCGCTTGAGCGGCACGGTGAATGTCGCGACGCGCGCCAGTTGGGGCTTTGAAGATCGTGACGCCTGTCTGCGGGTGCCGGAGTCGGACGCAAAGAATCTGCGCATCGAACATCGCCTGGCGGGCGCGGATGCCAATCCATATCTGGTGTTGGCGGCGATTCTGGTCGGACTGGAGCAAGGGCTGGAAGTGGGGCGTGAACCGATTGCATCCCTCAACGAAGATCGTGGCAGCGGAATCGACTTCCCGCTTGAGATGCTGGAGGCCGTGCGTTCGATGCAAAACAACGTGCAGCTGCGCGAGGGTTTGGGGGCAGAGTTTGTAGATGTCTACTGCGAAAACAAGCGCCAGGACCATTTGGCATTCCTGCAGGACATCAGTGCGCGGGAGTATCGCTGGTACCTCTAAATCAGTCCTTGTCGCTACTCGTCCATAAAAAATGTGTGGATATTGAATGAGTTAGAAGCTTTAGTAACTGGATAGTGAGTCCAAATATCTTGTTACAGGCGGAAATATTAAGTAATATTCGCCCCGCGTTCACCACCACGGTTTATGCATTTTGAGTCCCAGGCGTCCATCAGCTGCCTGGGATTTTTTTTGCCTGAAATTCGCGACAACTGTATATCCGCTACCGCGAGATGATCCCGTGATCGATCGCGTATTTGACCAGGGCGGCCGGTTTGTCGATGTTGAGTTTGCGACGGATGCTCAGTCGATGGGTTTCTACCGTGCGAACGCTGATGTCCAGTTCGCGGGCCATCTCCTTGTTGTTCAGCCCTTGAGCCATCTTGTACAACACCTGGCTCTCGCGCGGTGTCAGCTCGTTGTCGGTGTTTTTATCGGCGATGAGCCGCTGGGCGATCTCTGCGCTGTAGAACGTGCCGCCACTGGCGATGGCTTCGATTGCGGCGATGATTTCCCGCGACGGTGAGTTCTTCAGTACATAGCCGCTGGCCCCCGCGCGCACGGACTCACTCACGTATTCATTATTGTCGTACATGCTGAGCACCAGCACCTTGAGCGACGGGTACTGGCTGCGCAACACCCGGGTCAGCTCGAGCCCGTTCATGTCCCGCAGGCTGATGTCGACCAGCAACAGGTCCGGCTGGCAGCGTCCGACCATTTCAATGGCATCCGCGCCACTCTCGGCTTCGCCCACCACTTCCAGGGGGGCCATGACCGCCAGCAGCGCTTTGATCCCGTCGCGGACCAGGGCGTGATCGTCGATCAGGGCGACGCGGATCGGGTAGGGCAGGTTCATCGCGGGTATTCACTCTTGTTGTCAGGGGGTGAGTCAGCGTGTTGTACCGGGCATTTTCATTGGCAGCCAAACGTCCAGCTCGCTTCTTCCCGGCATCGAGATCAGGTCGAATCGTCCACCAAAATGCTCGACACGCTCGCGGATGTTACGCAGGCCAATGCCCGCATGACGACGTTCGACCTGGGCGACGTTGAAACCGATACCGTCATCGACCACCGTCAACCGTATGGAATCTTCGGACCCGTGCAGGGTAATGGAGACGTTTTTAGCCTGGGCGTGTCGTTCAATATTAGTCAGGCCTTCTTGCACGATGCGAAACAGCGAGACCGCTGCCCCATCGACCAGGTGACAGTCGAATTCGTTGTCGTTAAAAGTCACCACCAGGCCGCTGCGTTGCTCGAATTCTGCGGCGAGTTGACCGATTGCGGCCGGCAGGCCCAGGGTGTCGAGCAGCGAGGAACGCAGGTCGTGGGAGAGGCTGCGAACCTCGCCAATCGCTTCCCCCAGGCGTTCCGTAGCGTCTCTCAGCGTACTCAATCCCTTGTCGTGTGCTTGCCCATTTTCGAGCAGGTGGCTGGCTAGCTCGAACTGAAACTTGATCGAGACCAGTAGCTGGCTGATGCCGTCGTGCAGTTCGCGGGAAACCCGTGAGCGCTCTTCCTCTTGCAAGCTGACGATACGCTGGGTCAGGCGCTGCAGTTTTTTGTCGGCCAGACGATGCTCGCTGACGTTGAGCGTCATGCCGCTGGCGAAGACAAACAGCACCGCTACGAGGGCCACTGCGGCAATCGCCAGCATGGTTTTACGAATGCCCTGGGCCACTTCGTCACGCGCCTGCTGGGTCGCGCGTTCAACGTCTTCAAGGTAGATGCCGGTGCCGAGCATCCAGCCCCAACGATCCAGCATCACCACATAGGCGAGCTTGTCGGTCACTTGGCCGGAGGAGGGTTTGTTCCAGGCGTAGCGCTGAAAGCCTTCGCCTGATTGCGCACTTTTGAGCAACGCCTGGATCACGGGCAAACCGTGAGGGTCTTTCATGTCCCACAGGTATTTGCCCACCAGCTCCGACTGGCGCGCGTGCATCAGGCTGCGTCCTTCGTGGTCGTAGACGAAGAAGTAGCCATTGATGCCAAAGCTGAGTTTGCGCAGTTCTTCCAGCACTTGTTGCTGTGCGTGTTCGTCACCGTGGCCGTCGTCGTACAGTGGCTCGATCAGGCTTTGTGCCATTTCGACGTAGTTTTTAAGTTCTGCGCGTTTGCTGGCCAGGATGCTGTCTTCGATCAGTTGCGCCTGTTGTTCACCCAGTTGGCGGTTCATGGATATCACCAGCGCGCAGATGACGGCGATGGCCAATACCAACGGCAGAATCCCGAGCGCGACGATTTTGTGTTTGAGCTGCATCTCTGCTCCTGTCCGGACCGAGGGAAGGCGAAGGCACGGCATCATATGCCAAAGATACGCGCGTCCAGTAGCGGTGCTGGAAAACCCGCACCGTCTATGACGAAAAGGCTTACTTGCAGGCTTTAACGCGGCGCGGATCAACGTTGATAGAGGCGCCGATGGAGGTAGCCACAGGTTGACGGAGAGGCTCAGGGCGTGAAGGGGCGGGTGGATCAAGATCAAGAGCTGCAGGCGAGCTAACGCTCGGCCTGTTGAGTGGTGAGAAGCGAAAGCGAACACGGATCCCCTGTGGGAGTGAGCCTGCTCGCGATGGCGGCCTGACAGCCGACCAATCGCCCGCAGGTGTACACCATTCCCCTGTGCGGGCTTGCTCGCGATGGCGGTCTATCAACCGGCCCATCCTGGCGGGTGAATACCGATCCCCTGTGGGAGCGGGCTTGCTCGCGAAGGCGGTATATCAGACGACATCAACGTTGAATGACGAATTGCATTTGCGACCCAGTCGAATCGCTGAACCGTCGCTCCAACAAGAAACTCACCGCCATCTACGTAGAACTACGTAGGCGCCACGTACGTAGTAACGCGGATTTATTTGTAGACGGCATGCGGGGATATTGGGCCAGCTCCGCACAGCGGACACAATTATAAAAATTACCGCCGCAGTCCACTGGCTGTCGGCAGGAGACACGCTATGCCCCGTCTGGCTAAACACCTCGCCTGGTTTGCCGTGGCTGTTCTGGGAGCGTTTGCGCTAAGTGTCGTGGCCCTGCGCCGCGGCGAAGCGATCAATGCCCTCTGGATCGTAGTCGCAGCAGTCGCTATCTATCTCGTCGCTTACCGCTATTACAGCCTGTTCATCGCTACCAAAGTGATGCAACTCGACCCCAATCGTGCCACGCCCGCTGTCGTCAACAATGACGGTCTGGACTACGTGCCGACCAATAAACACGTCCTCTTCGGTCACCACTTCGCGGCCATCGCTGGCGCGGGGCCGCTGGTCGGTCCGGTCCTGGCGGCGCAGATGGGCTATCTGCCCGGTACGCTGTGGCTGATTGCCGGCGTGGTGCTGGCCGGTGCCGTTCAGGACTTCATGGTCCTGTTCATGTCCACCCGCCGCAACGGCCGTTCCCTCGGCGACATGGTTCGTGAGGAAATGGGCCGCATCCCCGGGACCATCGCGCTGTTTGGCTGCTTCCTGATCATGATCATCATCCTCGCGGTGCTGGCGCTGATCGTTGTGAAAGCCCTGGCCGAAAGCCCGTGGGGGATTTTCACGGTGATGGCGACCATCCCGATCGCGATGTTCATGGGCATTTACATGCGCTACATCCGTCCGGGCCGCATCGGTGAAATCTCCGTGGTCGGCGTGCTGTTGCTGCTCGGTTCGATCTGGCTGGGCGGGCAGATTGCTGCTGATCCGGTCTGGGCCAAGGCCTTTACTTTTACCGGGATCCAGATTACCTGGATGCTGATCGGCTACGGTTTCGTCGCTGCGGTATTGCCGGTGTGGCTGATTCTGGCGCCGCGTGACTACCTGTCGACCTTCCTCAAAATCGGCACCATCGTGGCCTTGGCGATCGGCATCCTGATCACCATGCCCGAGCTGAAAATGCCGGCGTTGACCCAGTTTATCGATGGCACCGGCCCGGTGTGGAAGGGCGGTCTGTTCCCGTTCCTGTTCATCACCATCGCCTGTGGCGCTGTCTCCGGTTTCCATGCGCTGATTGCTTCGGGCACTACGCCGAAGTTGTTGGCCAGCGAAGGCCATGCCCGTTACATCGGTTACGGTGGCATGCTGATGGAATCCTTCGTCGCCATCATGGCCATGGTTGCTGCGTCGGTGATCGAGCCGGGCGTGTACTTCGCCATGAACAGCCCGGCGGCGCTTGTCGGCTCTGACGCTGTTACGGTTGCTCAGACCGTCAGCAGCTGGGGCTTTGCGATTACTCCGGAAGCCCTGCAAGCGGTGGCCAAGGACATCGGTGAAACCACCATTCTGGCCCGTGCCGGCGGCGCACCGACCCTGGCGGTCGGTATCGCGCAGATCCTGCACCACCTTCTGCCGGGTGAGAACACCATGGCATTCTGGTACCACTTCGCGATCCTGTTTGAGGCGCTGTTCATTCTGACGGCAGTCGACGCCGGTACTCGTGCTGGCCGTTTCATGCTGCAGGACTTGCTCGGCTCCTTCGTGCCGGCGCTGAAACGCACCGAATCCTGGACCGCCAACCTGATCGCAACCGCCGGGTGTGTGGCGATGTGGGGTTACTTGTTGTACCAGGGCGTGATCGATCCGCTGGGTGGCATCAACACCTTGTGGCCGCTGTTCGGTATCTCCAACCAGATGCTGGCCGGTATCGCGCTGATGTTGGCGACCGTTGTGCTGATCAAAATGAAACGCCAGCGCTACGTCTGGGTCACCATGCTGCCCGCCGTGTGGCTGCTGATCTGCACCACCACTGCCGGCTTCATCAAGCTGTTCGATGCCAACCCGGCGATCGGTTTCCTGGCCCTGGCCAAGAAGTACAGCGATGCGCTGGCCAACGGTCAGATCCTCGCCCCGGCGAAGAGCATCGATCAGATGCAGCACGTGATCTACAACGCCTACACCAACGCAACGCTGACGGCGCTGTTCTTGCTGGTGGTCTTCAGCATCCTGTTCTTTGCGCTCAAGGTCGGTATCGCCGCCTGGGGCACTAAAGAACGTACGGATAAAGAAGCGCCATTCCAGGCTCTGCCGGACGCTTGATCGAGGATTGCAGCATGTTCAATGACCTGAGTCGTCTCGGTAAATACCTCGGTCAGGCCGCGCGCCTGATGGTCGGCATGCCCGACTACGACAATTACGTCGAGCACATGCAAACCAAACACCCGGACAAGCCGGTGATGAGTTATGAGGTGTTCTTTCGGGAACGCCAGGAAGCTCGTTACGGAAGCAAGGCCGGGCCGAAGTGCTGTTGATGATCGGTGGCAGTGATGCCACCTGAATAGCTAATAAAGAACCCGGCTGATGAGGCCGGGTTTTTTTTGAGTGGCCGAACTGTGTTGAGTCAGCTTGCGGGGATGGTTTCGAGTGTTTCGAGATCCAGCAGGGTGAAATAACCACGGTCCGGCCTCCAGCCACCCGTATCGATGTGAATCACATTGCCAAGGCTGAGGGGCATATAAAGCGGCGTATGCCCTACGACCAGTGCGCGCAGGCCTTCAACGCCATGCGCCTCGTGCTGATCGATCCGTCTTCGTGACCACATGCAGTAGTGCTGCACCTCCTGCAGACGCCTGTTGCTTTCCGGCGACTCCAGTTCGTTTCGCAGTTGCTGCCATGATGGAAATGGACAATCGGCGTGCACGATGCCGATCAGGCCGTAGGCCGTTTCGACTTCGATCGCGATAGGGAGCTTGGCGAACTGCGCCGCGAATGCTTGCTTCTCGAACGGCGACAGGTCCAAGAACCATGAGCCGCCGTTGTCGATCCAGCTGTCGACGTCGCAGGTATCGAAGTACACCACGTAGTCGTCATGGTTGCCTCGCACCGGGTGGAACCATGCTTTGTCCAGCCAATCGAGCGCATCGTGACACTCGGGCCCACGGTCAATCAGATCGCCAACACTGAACAGGCGATCGACCAAGCGATTGAATCCGGCTGCGTCCAGAGCGTCCTGCAACCGGGTGAAATGGCCGTGAATGTCACCGACCGCGAAATCTCGACCGGCAACGTTTGCGGCGAAGTGCTTGACACGTGACATCTCTAAATTTTCGAGCATGGGAATGCCACTCCGGCAGCTCCCCAACGGGCTAGTCAGTTGAGTTTAGGCCAAGAAGTGGTATTCGACCGTTACCGCCTGCCCAACAGGCTGCCCGGATCAAGCGCGGTTAGAGTCAGTAACTTGTTGCCTGACCATAGTGTTTGTCCTGCACGCCGGCGATAAGGTGCAGAGGCACGTGTTGCGCATCGGTGGATGGCACTTCGAAACTTTCCACAATCTGGGTGTGGCGCTCACTCAGCCCGGTCGACTCTTCGACAAGAGCTTTAGCCATTCTCGCGTGGTTCGCTGCGATTTCATTGAGAGTTGACACGTTACATCTCCCGGTGACTGACCAAGCGCATCGCTGGCGTCCTAAGCGTTAATTAAAGTGCTGCCGCGTCAGAATTATGTCGTTCTGGGGCTGCTACGAGCGTCTTGTGCAAACCTTGAGCCAGGCGCTGTCAAAAAAATCGCGCAGCGTTTCCGATGCGACGAATGGTGGTTACTGGCTGCTAAGGGGATATTTCCTGAGCCTATAAAGAGCCTGTACGGCTGGGGAAAAGGTGATTAGACGTGCAGAAGTTGTTTTGTTAAAAAAATAGTGCATGGTCGCTGTTGACGCACCAATGCATCTCCATTCGGTTAGATGGATATCGCCCAACATTGAGCTGGGCAATGATCAATGAGTCTGATGCCGATACAGGGATAAGTAACTGCGACTTTGGCCAACTGCTCGCGCACAGAGGCATTGGGCTCATTGATCCCCTTTCTCTTCCTCAGGTTGATCCTTTCGAACAAAAGAACATCGCGCAGGGGAGTGCGTGCAGGCTGGCCGAGCGCTGGCTGCTCGGGCGATGCCGCGCTACAGTCTTCGTTTTCAGGACAGGGAAGTATCATGTGGATTTTGAAAGTAGTGGTGATTCGACCCATTATCCGCCGATGGCTGATCGCTGTTTCTATCGGTCTTTTTGCAGTGGCGGGCGGTGTACAGGCTCAAACCTCGCCACAGGCGAACCAGGAGATAAAGGGCTTGCTGGATTTTGTGGAGCGCAGTGAGTGTAAGTTCGTGCGCAACGGCAGTGAGTACCCTGGGACCCAGGCTCGGGCACATCTCGAAAAGAAGCTGAATTATCTTGAAGGCAAGAACCTGGTAAGCAGCGCAGAAGATTTCATCGATCTTGCTGCCACTAAAAGCAGCATGAGTGGCAAAGCCTATGAAGTGCGTTGCCCGACAGGCGTCCAGCCTACGAGCACCTGGCTGAAGATGGAGTTACAGAGACAACGTCAGCTCCATTGAGCGGGGGTACATATCCGTTTCTGCGGTAACGGCGGCTGGCGGTTTCGCTCTTACAGCCAGCCCTTTTTCAAACGCCAAAAAGGAACCAAAAGGCTTTGCCCCTCCATTCGGTGCCTCGCCTAGGCTCGGCATGCCCTCACTCCGGCATTGCTCCGGGGGCCCGCCGCCATCGGCCATCCATGGCCGGGGGCGGCTACCGCGGCATCCTTGCCGCGGTGCCCCCTGCGCAACGCCTGCGTTCGGCCTCTGGGAAAGGGGCAAGCAGATCAAGATCAAAAGCCAAAGCAACGGCAACGGCAACGGCAAGATCAACAGCTTCGCGAGCAAGCCCGCTCCCACATAAAGCAGATCGGCGTACAGCTTTTGCTTCTCACCACTCAACAGGCCGAGCGTTAGCTCGCCTCCAGCTTTTGATCTTGAGGTGTACGCCCCCTATATCGGGAGGCTTCGTTCCGGTTCTGCGCAGTGGGCAACCCGGCATGGATGCCGGGTTAGCCGCCCCCGGCCATGGATGGCCGATGGCGGCGGGCCCACGGAGCAGGACCGGAGCGAGGGCATGCCGAGCCTTAGCGAGGCACCGAACGAAAGGGGCAAGAGCCCTTGGTTACTTGGGGCTCTTCCAAGTGACTCGCTGTAAAAGCGAAACCAATAGCCGCCGTGACCGCAGAAACGGATATGTACCCCGGCATCAGCCCCCACTTGCCGTGCTTTTACATTTCCGGGATTCGTACACGCACACCGTTGTCATGAAATGAAAAGCCATTGTCGTCTGATGAGAAGCGACTCCCCAGACGGCGTCCTACAGTCCAATCAGCGCAATTCGACGCAGCACGCCCATCTTGCAGATTGGAGAATAAGAAAAAATGGCCAAAGCCGTACGCTTCTACGAAACCGGTGGTCCCGAAGTCCTTCGTTATGAGGAGGTCGAAGTTGGCGACCCCGGTCCAGGCCAGGTTCGTCTTCGTCATGTGGCGGTCGGCCTGAACTATGCCGATACCTACTTTCGCAATGGCACCTACCCGATCCCGATGCCCAACGGCATGGGGGTTGAAGCCTCCGGTGTGGTCCAGGCCATCGGCGAGGGCGTCACCAATGTCCGCGTGGGTGATCGCGTCACCTATACCGGTTTTCTCAATACCTTGGGGGCCTACAGCACCGAGCGTCTGATCCCGGCCGCGCCGTTGATCAAGCTGCCGGAAACCATCAGTTTCGAGACCGCCGCCGCCATGACCATGCGCGGCTTGACGTCCTCATACCTGATGCGGCGCATTTACGATTTCAAGGCCGGCGACAGCATTCTGCTGCACGCCGCTGCTGGTGGCGTGGGCCTGATCGTTTCACAGTGGGCCAAGCTGCTCGGCCTCACCGTCATCGGCACCGTGTCCACCGAGGTCAAGGGCGAAATCGCCCGGGCCCATGGCTGCGACCATGTCATCAATTACAGCCACGAAGACGTCGCCCAGCGCGTGCGCGAGTTGACGGACGGCGTCGGTGTCAACGTGGTGTTCGACAGCGTCGGCAAGAACACCTTCATGGGTTCGCTGGATTCGCTCAAGCGTCGTGGCCTGATGGTGTGCGTCGGCACGGCATCAGGACCGATCCCGGCCTTCGATCCGGTGATGCTGGCAATGAAAGGCTCGCTGTTCATGACCCGTCCGGCCCTGGCCGATTACATCGCCGACCCGGCGGAAAAAGCCGCCCTGGCCGGCGAATTGTTCGACCACGTTGGCAGCGGTCGGATCAAGATCGAGATCAACCAGCACTATGCTTTGCAGGATGCCGTGCAGGCCCATCGCGACCTGGAATCACGCAAGACCACGGGCTCTTCGATTTTCGTCATTTAAGGGAGTCGTCTGCCATGAAAGTCGAACAATTGACCTGCAGCATTGGCGCCGAACTGAT
Organism: Pseudomonas sp. PDM25; assembly: GCF_019219045.1. Classification (NCBI taxonomy): domain Bacteria; kingdom Pseudomonadati; phylum Pseudomonadota; class Gammaproteobacteria; order Pseudomonadales; family Pseudomonadaceae; genus Pseudomonas; species Pseudomonas sp. PDM25. The sequence continues at coordinate 401,046 of NZ_JAHUWL010000006.1, read as the reverse complement.
CGGCGTCAACCTCGCCGACGCGGTCCATGACGACGGTCTTTTTGCCGAGATTCGTGCTCAGTTGCTCAAGCATCGGGTGGTGTTCCTGCGTGATCAGGACATCACTCGCGCCGAGCACGTGGCCTTCGCCCGCCGCTTCGGTGAGTTGGAAGATCATCCGGTGGCCGGCAGCGATCCGGATCATCCCGGGCTGGTGCGCATCTACAAGAACCCGGACCAGCCAATGGACCGCTACGAAAACGCCTGGCACACCGACGCGACCTGGCGCGAGGCGCCGCCGATGGGCTGCGTACTGCGCTGCGTAGAGTGCCCACCGGTGGGCGGCGATACCATGTGGGCCAACATGGTCGAGGCTTATGCGCGTTTGCCGGAGGACGTAAAGGTCAAGATTGCCGACCTGCGCGCCCGCCACAGCATCGAAGCAAGCTTTGGCGCCGCCATGCCGATCGAAAAACGTCTGGCGCTCAAGGCGATGTACCCGGATGCCGAGCACCCGGTGGTGCGCACTCATCCGGAAACCGGAGAGAAGGTGCTGTTCGTCAACGCCTTCACGACGCACTTGAGCAACTACCACACCCCCGATCGCGTGCGCTTTGGCCAGGACGCCAACCCTGGCGCGAGCGAGTTGCTGCGCTACCTGATCAGCCAGGCCTACATCCCCGAGTATCAGGTGCGCTGGCGCTGGAAACCCAACAGCATCGCCATCTGGGATAACCGCAGCACCCAGCACTACGCCGTCATGGATTACCCGCCGTGCCATCGCAAGATGGAGCGTGCCGGGATTATCGGCGACAAGACCTACTGATCGACCCCTACTGCATTCGCACTCGTAAACACGTCTGCCCGGCACGATCCCGGGTGGGCGCGACAATCATAAAAACAGGAGTAACTCATGCAATTCTTCGACGATTCCCTGCACCCGGAAAACATGGAAAAGGTGGTCATCACCGTGGCCCCGTACGGCCCGGAATGGATGCCGGAAGACTTCCCCGAAGACATCCCGCTGACCATGGACGAACAGGTGCAAAAAGCGGTCGAATGTTATGAGGCCGGTGCCACCGTCTTGCACTTGCACGTGCGCGAGCTGGACGGCAAGGGTTCCAAGCGTCTGTCCAAGTTCAACGAATTGATCGCCGGCGTGCGTGAAGCCGTGCCGGACATGATCATCCAGGTCGGTGGTTCGATTTCCTTCGCACCGGAAAGCGATGGCGAAGCCGCCAAGTGGCTGTCGGACGATACGCGACACATGCTGGCCGAGCTGACGCCAAAACCGGATCAGGTCACGGTGGCGATCAACACCACCCAGATGAACATCATGGAACTGCTGTATCCGGAATATCTGGAAGGCACGTCCCTGGCCAATCCCCTGTATCAGGCCGCCTACAGCGAAATGACTGTTCCGGCAGGCCCGGCCTGGGTCGCCGAGCACCTCAAGCGTCTGATGGACAACGGCATCCAGCCGCACTTCCAGCTGACCGGCATGCACGCCATGGAAACCCTCGAGCGTCTGGTGCGCAGGGGCGTCTACAAGGGCCCGTTGAACCTGACCTGGATCGGCATTGGCGGCGGTTTCGATGGCCCTAATCCGTTCAACTTCTTCAACTTCATCCACCGCGCGCCGGACGGTTGCACCCTGACCTCCGAGTCGCTGCTCAAGAACGTCATGCCGTTCAACACCATGTCGATGGCCATGGGTATGCACCCGCGTGTGGGCAATGAAGACACTATCATTGATCACAAGGGCGATCGTTTCGGCTCAGTTGCGCAGATCAAGCAGACCGTGCGTATCGCCCATGAGCTGGGTCGCGAAATCGCCACCGGTAAAGAAGCCCGTGAGATCTACCGCATCGGCGTGCAGTACCAGAGCATCGAAGAAACGTTGCTGGCCAACGGCATGGCCCCCAACCGCAAGGCTGGGCAGAAAGGTGTGCCGCAACGCGGCTGATCGGCCGACGAAGCGGGTGGTCAATGGCCTCCCGCTCGCTGCACTGCAACACGCTTGATAACAACAATAAAACAAAGCTTTGAGGAGGCTGCATGGCCTTTCACCCAATCGCCGCAGACGATGACGACTGTGCTGTCGGTGTTGCGCGACCGTACGCCTGGATCGTCTTTGCACTGACGTTCGGGCTGTTGATTTCCGATTACATGTCACGCCAGGTGCTGAACGCGGTGTTCCCTATGCTCAAGGGCGAATGGGCCCTGAGCGACGGCCAGCTCGGCCTGCTCAGTGGCATTGTCGCGCTGATGGTGGGGCTGCTGACGTTTCCCCTGTCATTGCTGGCGGATCGCTTCGGCCGGGTCAAGAGCCTGGCGCTGATGGCTTTGCTGTGGAGTCTGGCGACACTGGGCTGCGCAGTGGCGCAGGACTATCAGCAGATGTTCATTGCACGATTCATGGTCGGCGTCGGCGAAGCGGCGTACGGCAGCGTCGGCATCGCGGTGGTGATTTCGGTATTTCCCAAACACCTGCGCGCAACGCTGGCCAGTGCCTTCATGGCGGGTGGCATGTTCGGTTCGGTATTAGGGATGGCGCTGGGCGGTGCAATCGCCGCCAAGCTTGGCTGGCGCTGGTCGTTTGCCGGCATGGCGCTGTTCGGTCTGCTGCTGGCAGTGCTTTACCCGATCATCGTCAAGGAAGCGCGCATTGCGCCGCAACGCGCCTCCCTGGCGGCGAACAAGGCGGCGGCAGCGGTCAAGCGTCCGTTGCGTACGCTGTTTTCCAGCCGTTCGGTGATCGCTGCCTACATCGGCAGTGGCTTGCAACTGTTCGTCGGCGGCACCGTGATTGTGTGGATGCCCAGTTACCTCAATCGTTATTACGACATGGCCACGGACAAGGCGGGCGGTGTCGCGGCGATCATCGTGCTGTGCAGCGGTGCGGGGATGATCCTGTGCGGCATGCTCAGCGATCGACTGTCGCGCCATTCGCCGGAGCGCAAAGTCACTTTGGCCATCACCTATTGCCTGGGCAGTTGCCTGTTGCTGTCGGCGGCGTTCGCCCTGCCGGCGGGGCCTGGGCAATTGGCGCTGATCTGCCTGGGTATGTTGATTGCCGCCGGCACGACCGGCCCTTGCGGAGCGATGGTTGCCAACCTGACCCATTACTCGGTCCACGGCACGGCCTTCGCCACGTTGACCCTGGCCAACAACATGCTGGGGCTGGCGCCTGGGCCGTTCATCACGGGCAGGGTGTCCGACCTGATTGGCTTGCAGGCTGCTTTTCAGCTGGTGCCACTGGTCAGCATCGCGGCAGCGGCGGTGTTCTTTTATGCCAAGTGTCATTACCACAAGGACATTGCCCGGCTTAAGGGCGAGCGGGTCAACGATCTGGTGGGCGAATCCGTGTTAGAGGTGAAGTTGTGAGTAGTCGTTTACGTATTGATGTGTTCTTCGATTTCATCTGCCCCTGGTGCCTGATCGGCAAGCGTCAACTGGAGCATGCACAGGTACAGTTTCGCAGTCGCCACCCGGATGTGCAGATCACCACGGTGTGGCATGGCGTGCAGTTGCTGCCTCAGTTGCCGGTACAGGGTGAGCCCTTCGCCGATTTCTACCGCAAACGTCTGGGCAACGCCGACGCTATGACCATGCGCCAGGCCCAGGTTCAGCAGGCTGCCGCGGCTGTTGGACTGACCATCGACCTCAGCCACATCGAGACGATGCCCAACACCGCAGACGCCCACCGTTTGTTCGAACGAGTCAGCGTACTGGGCAATGCTGCTCAGCGTGAAATGTTGCTCGAACGGCTGTTCAGCGCTTATTTCCGCAAACGCGAAAACCTGGGGTGCCGAGAGACCTTGCTCGCCATTGCCCGCTCCTGCGGCGTCGATACGGACGGGGTGCTCGATTGCCTGAAGGGCGACGCCACGCCGTTCGAAGGCTTCCCTGGCGCGACCAGTGGCGTGCCGAGCTTTCAGTTCGACCGTCGCATGACGGTGATCGGTGCACAACCTGCTCAGGCATTGCTCGGGGCCATGAGCCAGGCACTAAAAGAAAGTGATCACAAGCGGCAACCTGCATGATCCGGCGTATCCCCGTGCCTGCCGGAAAACTCCCACAGGCGGGCGGTCGTGCACTGTTCGAATTCGATGACAAAAGCCTGGCGTTATTCAACGTCGAAGGTGATGTGTTCGCCATCGACGACAGTTGCCCGCACCAGGGCGCCTCGCTGTGTGGCGGGCGTCTTGAGGGGCGGGTGATTCAGTGCTGCGCCCATGGCCTGCGCTTCGATTTGCGCAGCGGTTACTTGCTCAATTCCACCGCAGTCAAAGTCGCCAACTACCCGGTCGAGATCATCGACGGCCAGGCATTCATCGTCATCGTTCCCCAGGAGGCCGCGCCATGAGCGCCATCGCTCTCACCCGTATCCACAGCCGAACGCGCGAATTGGCGCCGGGCTTTATCGTCAGTCTGATCGTTGCAGCGGCTGCGTCCTTTTTGTCCGAGCACTACGGCGCGCCGGTGATGCTGTTCGCTTTGTTGCTGGGCATGGCGGTGAACTTCCTGGCCGGTGACGGTGCCTGCAAGGCTGGCATCGAGTTCACGGCACGTACGGTGTTGCGCATCGGTGTGGCGCTGCTGGGCATGCGCATCACCCTCGAACAGATGGCTGCGCTGGGCTGGAAGCCTGTGGCGCTGGTGGTGATTCTGGTGGTGGTGACCATCGGCGTTTCAGTGATCGCAGCCAAGGCGCTGGGCTTTCAGCGTTTGTTCGGCATGCTCACCGGTGGCGCCACGGCGATTTGTGGTGCATCGGCCGCGTTGGCGCTGGCGGCGGCATTGCCGAACCATCCGCAGAAAGAACGCGCGACGTTGTTCACGGTGATCGGGGTGTCGGCGCTGTCGACCCTGGCGATGATCGTGTACCCGATGATTGCCAACTGGCTGTCGTTGTCGCCACAAGTGGCGGGCGTGTTCCTGGGGGCGACCATTCACGATGTCGCCCAGGTCGTCGGTGCCGGTTACAGCATGTCGACCGAGACCGGCGATACGGCCACGGTGGTCAAGCTGATGCGGGTTGCCATGCTGCTGCCGGTAATCGTCTGTGCCGCCATGATCACCCGCATGCAGGGTGCCGACCCAACCGGCAAACGACCGCCGCTGCTGCCATGGTTCGCCGTCGGGTTTCTGATTCTGGCCTGTATCAACAGCACCGGCTGGGTGGCTCCGGTAGTGCAGGGTTCGGTCAATGAACTGTCGCGCTGGTGCCTGGTGGTTTCCATCAGCGCCCTGGGCATGAAAACCCAGCTCAAGGAGCTGGCAGCGGTGGGCATCAAACCGATCCTGCTGATGGTAGGGGAAACGGTGTTCCTCGTCGTGCTGGTGCTGTTGTTGCTGCGTTGGGGGCTTTAGATTCTGACGCGATACGTTTTATGGCAGGGCTGCACTGCGGTCGACTCCTAGTCGCAGTGGGGCTCCCGACCGGTGTCACAAACGCCGGTTTTTTTGCGGCGACTGTATCAACAGTCGCCGTTTTTTTTGTGTAAGGCCCTGGGGCCTTTTCAGTCGTCCCAGGGTTGCGTGGGGCCGGGAAGGGCGCTCGGCTCGCTGGGTGCCTTGGGTTGTTTTTGCGCGCTGCGCCAAGCCGCCGGCGGCATGCCGAACTGGGTGATGAACCAGCGTGTGAAGGAACTCGCCATGGAGTAGCCGAGCATGTCGGCGATCCGGCCCAACGAGTAATTCGGGTTTTCCAGGTAGCGCAACACCAGGTCACGGCGCACGTCGTTGATCAGGTCGTTGAAGGCGCAGCCGTCGTCTTTGAGGCGACGTTGCAGGGTGCGTACGTTCATGCCCTGGGTCTGGGCAATCTGCTCGATGGTGGCGCGTCCCATCGGCAGCAGCAGGTAGATGGCTTTGCGCACCTCGAACAACATCGAAGGGCCTTCGTGGTTCAGCAGTGAGTCGAGGTAACTCTGGGCATAGCGCGCCATGGCCGGGTCGGCATGGGGGTTGGTCATGTCGAGGCTGGCATTGGGACAGACGATGCCATTGAACTCGCTGCCGAACTCCAGTTTGCAGCCGAACAGACGGCGATGCAGTTGCAGGTTGTCGGGAGGCTGGTGCGTGAAGTTGACGCTGTAGGGTTGCCAGTGTGCGCCGAGCAGGGCGGCGCACAGGCGGAACATCACGCCGATGGCCAGTTCATTGGCTTGTCGGCAGGGCATTGGCGATTCGGTGACCACCTCTTCGCGAATGATCACCATCTTGCCCGCCTCCTCGATGAAGAGGGCCAGCGAATCGTTCATCAGGTGACGGTAGTGCACCAACACTTGCAAGGTGTCACGCAGCGTACGCTGGTGACTGAGCAGCAGACTGACCACGCCGAAGTCCGAGAGCTGACGCGACTCGGCCATGCTCAGGCCGAAACTCTGGCAGCCACTGGCGACGGCCGAATCCTCCAGCAGACGCACGGCGGCATCGATGGGGATGCGATGTTCAGGGGCTTGCAGCTTGGCTTTGCTCAAGCCGACGCCGGCCAGTACATCGCGTGGGTTGAACCCCAGGTACTGAGTAACCTCCAGGTAGTTGGTCAAGACGGCGGCGCGAACAAGCTTGGGCATGCGAAGGTCTTTCCTGGGCCAGTTGCGATTCAAATTTGCGTGGCGACTATATCCAGCACATCAACAATTGAACAGTTGTGAGGTTGGCGAGGGCGCTCGCCCAATGCTGTCCAAAATCACACCGTCGTTGTGCAGCAATCGACGCTCACCCATTGATTACAGTGAGCTGTAGAGAACCTGCGGGGATATTCGACCAATGGTCGCCATGTGCCAACAGCTGGAAATTTGTCATGAAAAGAAAAGTGCCTGACGTCTAATGAAAAGCGCCTCGGGCGGGCGCTCTTTAATGTCAGTCCTACAAAAAGCCCCTGGCGAATAGAGCCAGTCGAGTCATCGAGAAAGCGAAGGTGTTGAAGTGAACAAACTGCAAACTGCAGCAACCGTTCTGATCGTACCGGGTCTGCGCGAGCACGTTGCCGAGCATTGGCAAACGCTGCTTGAAACCAGGCTGTGCAAGGTACGCAGTGTGCCGCCGCTGGACACCGACAAGCTTGATTGCAGCAAGCGGGTCGAAGCGATCCAGCACACACTGGCACAGATCGACGGGCCGGTGATTCTGGTCGCTCACAGCGCCGGCGTGTTGATGGTTGCGCACTGGGCTGCGCGGCACAGTCGGCCGATCAAGGGCGCGCTGCTGGCCGCTCCGCCGGACCTTGATGCCCAATGGCCGCAGGGCTATCCCTCCGCTGAAACCCTGCGTACCCAGGGTTGGGACCCTCTACCCAAAGGCCGGTTGCCGTTCCGCAGTCTGCTGGCCGCCAGTACCAACGACCACCTCGCCAGCCTGGACGCCGCCACGCGCATGGCCGAAGGCTGGGGCAGCGAGCTGCTCAATCTCGGCGAAGTCGGTCATCTCAATCCTGCTGCCGGGTATGGGCACTGGCCACACGCCGAAGCCCTCATCCTCGAGCTGGATCGCTAGTTCAGGCGCCGGTTGGCCCGCGCCATCCGGCATTTGCCCTCATTCCTGAAACCGTAAACCCCTGGAACAAGGGGTTGCGCGAGGGCGGCTGCGCTTAAAACAAATACAAAAAGGCGGAGACAACGCAATGCACAACAATAAGAGTCACGGGTTCGCACCCTCGCGTTACACCTTGTTGGCCTCGGCCATTCTGGCCGCAGCCGTGCCGGTCGCGCAGGCGGTCGAGCTCGACACAGGTAACCCGGACTGGACCGTACGTCTTGATAACACCGTGAAGTACAACTACGGCGTACGCACCGAAAGTGCTGACAAACGCATGCTGGCAACGCCGAACAACAACGACGGCGACTACAACTTCCGCAAGGCCGGGACCAACATCACCAACCGTGTCGACCTGTTGACCGAGATGGATGTGGTCTACCAGAACCACATGGGTTTTCGTGTCAGCGCCGCCGGTTGGTACGACAAGGCCTACGAGAACACCGGTTCCAATTCCAACCCGTTCGTCAACGGCAACGACGCAAGGTCGGGGCTGGTCGCCAACGACCCACGTCTGGCCGCGGTCACCGGTGACAACGTCGGCAACGGCAGCCCGCACCTGAGCAACTATGCCCAGCGTTACTACACCGGTCCGTCCGGTGAAATTCTCGACGCCTTCGTGTTCTACAGCACCGAAGTAGGCGAGGAGTCACTGCTGAGCGTCAAGGCCGGTCAGCACAACGTGTTCTGGGGCGAGACCATTCTCAACCCGGTGCACTCGATCAGTTACGGCCAATCGGGCCTGGACCTGGCCAAACTGGCTGCCTCGCCCGGTACCGAAGCCAAAGAACTGTTCGTTCCGCGTAACCAGTTGTCGATGTCGTTCACCGTCAATCCCGAGTTGACCGTGGGCGCTCAGTATTTCCTCGATTGGGATGCCGCGCGCCTGCCGGAAGCCGGCACTTATTACGGCGGTTCCGATCTGGTCGGTTTCGGTGCGCAATCTTTCCTGCTGGGCAACACCAATGGCGTGGTGCCGGGCAGTCCGCTGGGGTGTGGTCTGGCGCCCTGCAACGGGCTGACCAATGTGCGTCGCGGTCACGACCTGACGCCGGACAAGCGCGGTGACTGGGGCGTTATGGCCAAGTGGTCGCCGGCCTGGCTGGATGGCACCCTTGGCGTTTACTACCGCGAAACCTCGGAAATCCTGCCGCAAGCGTGGCTGGATGCCAGAGGCCTGAGTTCGGCCAACCCCAACGGCACCCGGCCGGCTGGGCAAGTGCCTGCGGTGGTCAATACGCTCAACTCGCTGAGCACCGCCACCTATCAAATGGCCTACGCCGACAACATCAAGATCGTTGGCCTGAGCCTGTCCAAGGATGTGGGCGGGGTGAGTGTGGGTTCGGACCTGAACATTCGTCACAACATGCCGCTGGCCAGTATTCCGGCGATTGTCAGCACTAACAGTCCGCTGGGCCTGGGTGCGGGTCTTGGCCTGTTGCCGGCGCGTACGGCTGCCACCGGTGTGGTGTATGACACCCCGGAGAGGGGCGACAGCATGGCCGCCACCGGCGACACCTTGCACTGGACGCTCAACGGTCTGATGACCATTGCCAAAACGCCGGTGTTCGATTCGGCAACCCTGCTGGGCGAGCTGTATTACAGCAACCTGCTCAAGCTCGATAGCAAGAACGAGGCGCTCTACAAGGGCAAGGACACCTATCGCGGCATCGACCAGCCGACCCGGGACAACTGGGGCGTCGCGGTCAACTTCACGCCGACCTGGTACCAGGTGTTTCCCGGCGTCGACCTCAACGCACCGATGTCCGTCAACGTGGGCCTTGCCGGCGTGTCGCCCGTGTCCGGTGGCGGCGCCAAAGACACCGGTAACTATGCCGTGGGCGTGGGTGCCGTTGTGTACAACAAATACTTCGTTGATCTGAAGTACGTGGACTCCTTCGGCAAGACCGACAAGTGCGACACCAGCGGTCTGAGTACCGGCGCGGCCAATGCCGGCAGCGGCGACGGCTCCACACCCAATGCCTTTAGCGGCAATGAAAACTACGCCTGTTACGGCGGTGGCTACTCAGCCTTCTCCGGTGGGGGGGCCACGACTGAGGACCGTGGCGCCGTTTACCTGACGATGAAAACCACTTTTTGATGCACCACTGATTTGCTCAATGCAAGCAGGAGAATAACAAGATGAAATTCGCAAAAACCGTGTTGGCCGCGTCGCTGGCCATGGTCCTTGCCGCCCAGGCACAGGCCGCTGTTTCAACTCAGGACGCTGCCAAATTGGGCAGCAGCCTGACCCTGGTGGGCGCCGAAAAGGCTGGGAACGCTGATGGTTCCATCCCCGCCTATGAAGGTGGCCTGACCACGCCGCCGGCCAGTTTCAAATCCGGTGACAGCATGCGTCCGGATCCCTTCGCCAACGAAAAACCGTTGCTGGTGATCGACGGTAAAAACGTCGATCAGTACAAGGGCTTGCTCAGTGCAACCACGGCGGAACTGGCCAAACGTTTCCCGAGCTTCCACGTCAATGTCTACCCGACCCACCGCACCGTTTCGCTGCCCAAAGCCATCCTCGACAACGGCGTGAAGAATGCCAGCGGCGCCAAGTCCCTCGAAGGCGGTTTGGCCATCGATAACGTGCTGCCGGGCGTGCCGTTCCCGATCCCGCAGTCGGGCAACGAAGCGATGTGGAACTTCCTGCTGCGCTATCAAGGCGTGAGCATCAATTCCAAGTACGACTCCTGGAACGTTGACTCCGCCGGCGTGCCGAGCCTGGCGACTACCGGCCAGGCGTTCATTTCCTATCCGATCTACGAAAACCTCGCGCAGCCGATCAGCAGCGCCGACGTGTACTACCAGATGAAGCTGTCCTATACCGGCCCAGCGCGCCGGGCCGGTGAAGCGGTGATGCTCAAGGACGCCGCCAACCCGCTGCAGCAACCGCGCCGCGCCTGGCAGTACTTGCCTGGCCAGCGTCGGGTCAAACTGGCACCGAACCTGGCCTACGACACGCCTAACCCCGGCACCGCTGGCGCGGGCACCTACGACGATGTTTTCGTGTTCAACGGTGCACTGGATCGCTACGACTGGAAGCTGGTGGGCAAGCAGGAAATGATCGTGCCGTACAACACCTACAAGCTGACCTACGCCCAGGATCCCAAGTCGCTGACCACCGCCAATCACCTGGCTCCCGATTACGTGCGTTGGGAAAAACACCGCGTCTGGGTGGTGGAGGGCAACCTCAAGGCCGGCGCCCGACACATCTATCAGAAGCGTCGCTTCTACCTCGATGAAGACAGCTGGACCGCTCTGGCCTCTGACCAATACGACGCCCGTGGTCAGCTGTACCGTGGCTCCTTCGCGTTCCTCAGCCAGAGCTACGACAAGCAGATCCCGGATTCCACGCCCTTCATGATCTACGACCTGGTGGGGGGCTCCTACAACATCAACGGCGTGGTCGGGCCTTACGGCGGCATCAAGTACATCGATCCGCTCTCCAAGGCGCAATGGTCGTCGGAATCCCTGGCCGGCAGCGGCATTCGCTAAGCCAAACGCAAAAAAGCGTCCGCAAAGTCCACGGCTCACAAGGCGTGGACCGTGCGGCGGTCGGTGCACGCCGATCGTCGCGGGCGCCAGGTGTGAACGTCAGACACACGGATGTGTGTCCCGGCGCGGTTTTCCGAAGAGGACGCGGTATGTGTTCGTATAAGAATTATTTGCAGGTGGCGTTTGGGGTTGTGCTCGGCCTGTTGCAGGGCGCCACCCACGCGGCCGATTACGTCGATGTGCTGGACCTGCCCGCCAGGGTCAGTGCCTTGGCCATCAACAGTCCGTTGTCCGGCATGGCCCGCGCCGGTGAGCGCGTGATCGCCGTCGGCCAGCGTGGCCATATTCTGTTTTCCGATGATGCCGGTCAGCACTGGCAGCAGGCCGCGGTGCCGGTCAGTGCCGACCTCAATGCCGTCAGCTTTCCATCCGCCACCCAGGGCTGGGCAGTGGGCGGCGACGGTGTGGTGTTGCACAGCAACGATGCAGGTGCGACCTGGCGCAAGCAACTGGACGGCCGCGAGATCGGGGCCTTGTTGGTCAAGCATTACGGTGCGTTGGCCAGTGCCGAACCTGACAACGAACAATGGCCACTGCTGGTCGCCGAAGGTGAGCGCCTGGTGGTGCAGGGCGCCGACAAACCCTTGCTCGATGTCTGGTTCGCCAACGACCGCCTCGGCTATGTGGTCGGGGTGTTCAACCTGATCCTGCGCACCGAAGACGGCGGCCAGAGCTGGACCCCGTTCCAGGACCGCACCGACAACCCGCAGGGCTTTCACCTCAACGCCATCGCCTCCACCGGCGATGCGCTGTACATCGCCGGTGAGCAGGGCTTGTTGCTGAAATGGAATGACGCCCAACAGCGCTTCGCCGCTGTGCAGACACCTTATCAAGGCAGTTTTTTCGGTGTGCTCGGCAAACCCGGGGAAGCGCTCGTCTACGGCTTGCGCGGCAATGTGCTGCGCAGCACCGATGGCGGTCTCAGCTGGACCCCGCAGGACACTGGCCTGCACGTCAGCATCACCGCCGGCATCGTCGATGCGCAAGGTGATTACCGCTTGTTCACTCAGGGCGGGCAGATGCTGGTGAGCCAGGGCGCCGGTGCGCAACTGCACTGGTTGCAGCAAGCCGAACCGGTTCCGGTGACGGGCGTCATGCGCGCCGCCAACGGTGCGCTGGTGGTGGTTGGCAGCCGTGGTGCACGGACGCTGTCCGTTGAATAAGCCCTCGAACCCTTAGAGCGAGAACCCAGACATGGGCCATATCAAACAAGAAACCATGCCGGTGATCCGCGATCTGCGGGACTTCGACCGCCAATCCGGCAATCGGCTGGAGCGGCTGGTGTTCAACTACCGTCCGCTGTTCATGCTGCTGATGGCGCTGGCCACCGTGGTGTTGGGCTACATGGCCGCGACTCGCCTGGAGCTGCGTCCAAGCTTCGAGAAAATGATTCCGCAGAGCCAGCCGTACATCCAGAACTTCCTGGAAAACCGCCAGTCGCTGCGCGGTTTGGGCAACTCGGTGCGGGTGGTGGTGGAGAACACTCAGGGCGATATTTTCGACCCTGGCTATCTGGATGTGCTCAAGCAGGTCAATGACAAATTGTTCCTCACCGAAGGCGTCGATCGCGCCTGGATGAAGTCGTTGTGGAGCCCGGCGGTACGCTGGACTGAAGTCACCGAGGAAGGGTTCCAGGGTGGCCCGGTGATGCCCGATACCTATGAGGGCAAGCCTGAGCAGATAGAACAGCTGCGCCAGAACATTTCCCGTGCCGGCATCGTCGGCAGCCTGGTGGCCAGCGACTACAAATCGAGCATGCTGATCGTGCCGCTGCTGGACAAGGCCACGGCCAGCGGTCAGCGCATCGACTACCACGCCTTTTCGCAGATGCTCGAGGAGCAGTTGCGCGACAAGATCGAATTCGCCGGCGACAGCGCTGCACGCAAGGCCGGGGAGGAGGGTAAGGGCCAGTACAAAGTCCGGGTGATCGGTTTCGCCAAACTGATGGGCGACCTGATCGACGGGCTGATTCAGGTGATGATGTTCTTCGGCCTGGCCGTGGTCACTTCGCTGATCATCATTTACGCTTACACCCGATGCGTTCGCAGCACCTTGCTGGTGGTCGGCTGCTCGTTGATCGCGGTGGTCTGGCAACTCGGCATCGTCGCCTGGCTCGGCTATGCCATCGACCCGTATTCGGTGCTGGTGCCTTTCCTGATCTTCGCCATCGGCGTGTCCCACGCGGCGCAGAAGATGAACGGGATCATGCAAGACATCGCCCGTGGCACCCACAAACTCATCGCCGCACGCTACACCTTCCGCCGTCTGTTCATCGCTGGCGTCACCGCGCTGCTGGCCGACGCCGTCGGATTCGCGGTGCTGATGCTGATCGATATTCCGGTGATCCGCGACCTGGCGATCACCGCCAGTATCGGTGTGGCGGTGCTGATTTTTACCTCGCTATTGCTGATGCCGGTGGCGCTGTCTTATGTCGGCGTCGGCACCAAGGCGGCCGAGCGTGCGCTGAAAATCGACACCCGCGCAGAAGGGCACAAAGGCTTCGGCAAACTGTGGGACTTGCTCGACCGTTTCACCACGCGCAAGTGGGCCACGGGGGCGGTATTGGTCGCAGTGCTGATGGGCATCGGCGGCTTCATTGTCAGCCTGCAACTGAAGATCGGCGATCTGGAAAGTGGCGCACCGGAGTTGCGTGCCGACTCGCGTTATAACCGTGACAACGCCTACATCACCAGCCACTACGCGCTGTCCAGCGACCTGTTCGCGGTGATGATCAAGACTGCGCCGGAAGGCTGCTTGAACTACAAGACGCTGGTCCTCGCCGACCGTCTGGCCTGGGAACTACAGCAGTATCCGGGCGTACAGGCCACGGCTTCGTTGGTCAACGCGGTGCGCCAAATCACCGCCGGCACCTACGAAGGCAACCCCAAGCTCAACAGCATCCAGCGCAATCAGGACGTGCTGAACTACGCCGCGCAACAAGCTTCGGTCAACTCTCCGGAGTTGTTCAACACCGATTGTTCGCTGATGCCGGTGATCACCTTCCTCAAGGACCACAAGGCCGAGACCCTGGATGCCGTGGTGGGGATCGCCGAGAAATTTGCCCGGGAGAACAACAGCGAAGATCGCCAGTTCCTGCTGGCGGCAGGGTCGGCCGGGATTGAGGCAGCGACCAACATCGTGGTGCGTGAGGCCAATCGCACCATGCTGCTTTACGTCTATGCCGCGGTGACGTTGTTCTGCCTGATCACCTTCCGCAGTTGGCGCGCAACCCTGGTCGCCCTGTTGCCACTGGTGCTGACCTCGATCCTTTGCGAGGCATTGATGGTGGCCATGGGCATTGGCGTGAAAGTCGCGACCCTGCCGGTGATCGCATTGGGCGTAGGCATCGGCGTGGATTACGCGTTGTACCTGCTCAGCGTGCAATTGCATTACCAGCGCCAGGGCTTGCCGCTGTCTCAGGCTTACCGCAACGCGGTGTCGTTTACCGGCCGGGTCGTGGGCCTGGTGGGCATCACCCTGGCAGCCGGCGTGGTGTGCTGGGTCTGGTCGCCGATCAAGTTCCAGGCCGACATGGGCATCCTGCTGACCTTCATGTTTCTGTGGAACATGCTTGGCGCGCTGGTGCTGATTCCTGCCCTGTCGTACTTCCTGCTGCGTCACCCCGTTGCGCAAGCCCAAGTGGCGCAAGCCGCTGAAACCGATACCTCTCAACGCCAGGGCATGCCGCATGCCCTGACCACTTCCGAGTAAGCCAACCATGTCTGATTACAAAGCTCCTTTGCGCGATATGCGCTTCGTACTCAACGAAGTCTTCCAGGTGTCCCGGCTATGGGCCCAATTGCCTGGCCTGGCCGAGGTGATCGATGAAGAAACAGCCGCTGCGATCCTTGAAGAGGCCGGCAAAATCAGCGGTGAAGTTATCGCACCGCTGAACCGCAGCAGCGACGAGCAGGGCTGCACCTGGAGTAACGGCGCGGTCCAGGCGCCGGACGGTTTTGTCGCGGCCTACCAGGCATTCGCCGCCGGCGGTTGGGTGGGTGTTGGCGGCGATCCGCAGTTCGGCGGCATGGGCATGCCCAAGGCCATTTCGGCTCAGGTCGAGGAGATGGTCAACTCGGCAAGCCTGTCGTTCGGCCTGTACCCAATGCTGACCGCCGGCGCGTGCCTGTCGATCAATGCCCACGCCAGTCAGGAACTCAAGGAACGCTATCTGCCGAGCATGTACGCCGGCACCTGGACCGGTTCCATGTGCCTGACCGAGGCGCATGCCGGCACGGACCTGGGGCTGATACGCACCCGTGCCGAACCTCAGGCCGATGGCAGTTTCAAGATCAGCGGCAGCAAGATCTTCATCACCGGCGGCGAGCACGACCTGACCGAAAACATCATTCATTTGGTGCTGGCCCGGTTGCCGGATGCACCGGCTGGTCCCAAGGGGATTTCGCTGTTTCTGGTGCCCAAGGTGCTGGTCAATGCCGACGGCTCGCTGGGCGAGCGCAACGCGCTGTCCTGCGGTTCCATCGAGCACAAGATGGGCATCAAGGCCTCCGCTACGTGCGTGATGAACTTTGACGGGGCGACCGGCTGGATCATCGATGCGCCGAACAAGGGCCTGGCGGCGATGTTCACCATGATGAACTACGAACGTTTGGGCGTGGGTATCCAGGGCCTGGCGTTGGGTGAGCGTTCGTACCAGAACGCCGTCGAATACGCCCGTGACCGCCTGCAAAGCCGTTCGCCGACGGGCGCGC
This sequence comes from Pseudomonas sp. PDM25, assembly GCF_019219045.1. Classification (NCBI taxonomy): domain Bacteria; kingdom Pseudomonadati; phylum Pseudomonadota; class Gammaproteobacteria; order Pseudomonadales; family Pseudomonadaceae; genus Pseudomonas; species Pseudomonas sp. PDM25. The sequence continues at coordinate 385,249 of NZ_JAHUWL010000006.1, read as the reverse complement.
AGAACAAGGACAAAGCGGCCGATCCGATCATCGTGCACCCGGATGTGCGGCGGATGCTGTTGACCATGAAGGCCTTGAACGAAGGCGGGCGGGCGTTCTCCAGCTACGTGGCTCTGCAACTGGACACCGCCAAGTACAGCGATGACGCGGCAACCCGCAGCCGTGCCCAGGAACTGGTGTCGCTGCTGACCCCGGTGGCCAAGGCGTTCCTCACCGACATGGGGCTGGAAACCACGGTGCATGGCCAGCAGATCTTCGGCGGCCACGGTTACATCCGCGAATGGGGCCAGGAGCAACTGGTACGCGATGTGCGCATCACCCAGATCTACGAAGGCACCAACGGTATCCAGTCACTGGACCTGGCCGGGCGCAAAATCGTCGGCAGCGGCGGGGCGCTGTACCGGCTGTTCGCTTCAGAAATCCGCAACTTTACCGCCAATGCCTGCGCTGACCTCCGCGAGTTCACCCAACCGTTGAACGCCGCCGTCGACACCCTCGACGAACTGACCGCATGGCTGCTGGACCGAGCCCAGAACAACCCGAATGAAATCGGCGCGGCTTCGGTCGAGTACCTGCACGTGTTCGGCTACACCGCGTACGCCTATATGTGGGCGCGAATGGCCAAAGCTGCCATGAGCACGCATTCCAAAGACGATTTCTACGCCAGCAAACTGGCCACCGCGCGCTTCTACTTCGCCCGTCTGTTGCCACGCATCCACTCGTTGAGTGCATCGGCCAAGGCTGGCAGCGAATGCCTCTATCAATTGGACGCAGCGCAGTTCTGAGCCCACGTAAAAAGGACCGGGAACCACAACCATGATGGCGACAAAAATAATTCCGCCCGCCGACGGCGCCTATGCCTATCCCTTGCTGATCAAGCAATTGCTGCTGTCCGGCGTGCGCTACGAGCCGGGCAGGGAAATCGTCTACGCCGACAAACTGCGCTACAGCTACCAGACCCTCAATCAGCGGATCCGTCGGCTGGCCAACGCCTTGACCGCTGCCGGCGTCAAGGCGGGTGATACCGTGGCCCTGCTCGACTGGGACAGCCATCGCTACCTGGAATGCTTCTTTGCCGTACCGATGATCGGCGCGGTGCTGCATACCGTGAACATCCGTCTTTCGCCGGATCAAGTGCTCTTCACCATGAACCATGCCGAGGATGACCTGGTGCTGGTACATGATGATTTCCTGCCGCTGGTAGAACAGATTCACGGACGGCTTGAAACCGTCAAAGGCTACCTGCAGCTCACGGACGACACAGCCACTCACACGTCGTTACCGGTGCTGGGCGAATATGAAAACCTGTTGGCCGGGTCGGCAGATCAGTACGACTTTCCCGATTTCGATGAAAACTCCGTCGCGACCCTGTTCTACACCACGGGCACCACTGGCGACCCTAAAGGCGTGTATTTCACCCACCGCCAGCTGGTCTTGCATACCTTGAATGCGGTGGGCACTTTGGGCGTCTATCAGGGGTTGCCGTTGCTGCGTTCCGATGATGTCTACATGCCGATCACACCGATGTTTCACGTGCATGCCTGGGGTGTGCCCTATGTCGCCACCCTGATGGGGATCAAGCAGGTCTACCCCGGGCGCTACGAGCCCAACAGCCTGGTCAGGCTGTATCGAGAGGAGAAGGTGACGTTCTCCCACTGTGTGCCGACCATTCTGCAAATGATCCTGAACTGCGAGGAAGCGGCACAGACACGTTTCGATGGCTGGAAAATGCTCTTGGGCGGCAGCGCGCTGACATTAGGTATTGCCAGCGAAGCGAGCGCCAAAGGTATTCAGGTGCACAGCGGCTACGGCATGTCGGAAACCTGTCCGTTGCTGTGCCTGACTTACCTGCGCGACGAAGACCTTGCTCAATCCACGCAAGCCCAACTGGCCACCCGCATCAAGACCGGCACACCGGTGCCGATGGTCGACCTGAAAATCATCGATGCCAGTGGCAATGAGGTTGCCCATGACGGCGAGTCTCTGGGCGAGATCGTGGTGCGCGCGCCCTGGCTGACCCAAGGCTATTTGAAGGAGCCCGAAAAGGGCGCCGAGTTGTGGCACAACGGCTGGCTGCACACCGGCGACATGGCCTCTATCGACCCGTTGGGTGGAGTGGAAATCAAGGATCGCATCAAGGATGTGATCAAGACGGGCGGGGAGTGGATCAGCTCGCTGGAACTGGAGAGCCTGATCAGCGAACACTCGGCCGTCATGTCGGTCGCAGTCGTGGGCATCGCCGATGAACAATGGGGCGAACGGCCGATGGCGCTGGTGGTGTGCGAGCCCGGGCAGTATCTCGATCGCAAGATCCTGGAGACGCACCTGCAAGGGTTCGTCGAGCGTGGCCGCATCAACAAATGGGCGATCCCCAAGCAGTTCAAGTTCGTCGCCGAAATCCCTAAAACCAGCGTCGGGAAGATTAACAAGAAGCTCATCCGGGAAAGTGAATTGGGCTGAAAAAGGTGCGGTTTGGGGGGGCTGCGTCAACCCTGATCACACGTCGCCAGGTGTTCTCTTTCGGATCAGCTGCTTTAAGGAACTGATGACTTGTCGGTGAGCTGCGCGGCGGACCACGGTGCGGGTCAATGCGCGAATATCGTGTTCGGAAGCACGGCTCACCGACGCCTCGATTGGAGGTGACTGATGGCATCACTGACGACAAAAACCGTAGAGAAAATAATCAGGGTCGGGTTGGCGCGGAAAGACGCAATTGGCGTATCACTACGGTATCGCATAGACCTTGAACAGCTTTTTGGCCATGTCGCTGGCGCCACCCAGGTATTTGTCGAATGCCTGCTCAATCTCGCCGGAGCGGTACATTTCACTCAGCGTGGTGTCGACCAGCAAACGGAAGTTTTCATCGTCTCGATCCACCGCCATTGCAGTCGGTGCGTACTCAAAAATACGCTCCAGTAGAACCAGGTTTCCTGCAGAGTAATTTGTACTGAGGAGGTTCTTGAGCATCATGCGTTCAGCGAAGAAGGCATCGGCTTTGCCTTCGGCAACCAGTTTAAGGCCTGCGTCAGTGTTCTCTACTGTGACCAGAGTGGCTACCACTCCGAGTAATTGCATCTGCTGACGGATCCACGTCTCGGTGACGCCGCCAACGATGGTGGCATAGGTTTGGTTGGACAGTCCATGATTGACAGTCGCTCGCCACGTTGGCCCGGTATGAGCCACCTTGCCATTAAGCACATTGAGCAACGCCTCTGATGCATCCTGGCGCACCACGGCCGAGAGTCCGGCCGTGTAGATCGGTACCGAGTAGCTCACAGCCTCGCGTCGCTCCAGTGTGGGGGGCGTCGGCGTACAAAGAATGTCGATCTTCCCCGAGCTGACGGCGCTTATCTCGTCGGTGACCGTGACGGGCTGGTAACGTATTTGCAAACCGGGCAAACCCAACTTGGTCTTGACCTTGTCGGCGATTTTCAGACAGAGATCGATGGCATAACCGCCGGCTTTATCGGCTGCCTGGACGCTAAAAGGTGCGAAGTCCGGCAGGTAGCCGAGGGTAAAGGTGTTGCTCGCCCGCACGCGTTCAAGCGTATTGGCATCAGCCAGTACCGGTGCCAGCGTGAGCAGGCAAACGAGCAGCAGGTTGTTGGCTTTGGTCAGTTTCACGTTCATATCCTGGTTCCCCGAATTCAGAGGTTTGTGCAGTCCTGAAGACAACGGTCAAGGGTTGTCGGCCCGGGTCTGAGCGGTTGGAGATGGGTCGACAAAACGTTTGGCGAGGAAACTGTAGAGCAGGTAGCCGAACACCAGGACAAGGGTGCCGCCGAACACGGCGTCTTTGCCGCAGGCATACAGGGCGTACAAGGAATAGGCCACGGCAAACAGTAATAGCACTGTGTTGCGGGTGTATACGCCGGCACTGACTTTGGCTTTGTACATCATGACCAGCAGGCCGGTGGCCGCCGTCACATAGGGGATCAGGTTGGTCACTGCCGCGAGGCTGACGAGCTTTCCGAATTGGGCGCTGGCATTGGGCGAAATGGTCGATAGCGCCAACAAGGTCTGCAACACACCACAGACCAGCATCCCGACTATGGGGGCATTCCGTGTGCTGACCTTGCTGAACAGTTTCAGGAACATCCCTTGGTCAGCCGTCATCTTGGCGGTTTGCGCCAGGGTGAACTGCCAGCCCAGCAGCGAACCGACACAGGCCATCACCGCCAGCGCCATAATGATGTTGCCGACCGTGGGGTTAAACATGTGTGCGTAGACGAGCGCAAAAGGCGCCGATGAGTTGGCCAGTTCGGCATTGGGTATGATGCCCTGAATAACCGTAGTCGATAGCACATAGACCACTGCCGCACCGAGCGTGCCGAACAGGCAGGCCAGCGGCACGGTGCGCTTGGGATCTTCCACTGCATCGGAGGCCTGCGCCGCCGACTCCATGCCGAGGAAGGCCCACAGGGTCAGGGGAATCGCCTTGCTGATGGCTTCGGAGATTGGCAGGTTGTTCGGGTTCCAGGCGGCAGCCAGCACATCGGGCTTGAACCAGAACCAGCCGATGATGCTCAAGCCGGCCACCGGGATAATCACACCCCACACGGTTATCGCACCGATCTTGCCGGTGATGCCGGGGCCGCCAAAGTTGGCCACGGTGGTTAACCAGAGCAAGCCGACCGTTCCTATGAACAGCGGAATGGCGCCACTTCCCAGCCAGGGCACGAACGATGTCATGTACCCCACTGCGGAGATGGCGACCGCCACGTTGGCGATGGCCAGCGAAAGAAAGTACAGATACGAGCAGAGAAAAAATCCTGATTTTGCGTGCGCCTCTTCGGTGTAGGCGGATAACCCGCCTGAGCGCGGACAGTAGATGCCACACTGGGAAAAGCAGTACGCGATGGCCATGGAACCGACGGCAGTGACGATCCATGACAACAATGAAACGGCCCCGAGTTGGGCCATGCTCGTCGGCAACATGATGATGCCTGAGCCCATCATGTTCACTGTGACCAGTGTGGTGAGCCCCATGAGGCTCATTTTCTTGCTTGAGTCGGCCATCGGAAACTCCTTGATCTGCTCAACGCATTGACCCTGAATCCGGCGCCTGATTACTTGTCGTCGGGCAAGGGGCTAAATCCTGGTTTTTGACCACATAGACCTTGTAGATTGGCCGGCCCTGGCTGTTACGCTCAATTTCCACGCCATGATTGTCATGCTCGAAACCCGGGAAGTGGCCATCGAACAGTTCCATCGCCAACAAGTCGTCGACGATGGCCTTTTTATCGGCGCCGGCTTTTTCTCCGGGCATCATCAATGGAATGCCCGGCGGATAAGGAACGATCTGCACGGCCACGGTGCGATCAATCATGTCTCGCACGGCGATTTGCTCAATCTCGCCTTTCACCAGCCTGGCGTAGGTGGCCCGAGGCGAAGCGACTGGGTCCGGCAGCAAGGTGAAGGCCGCATCCATGTTGTGTAGCATTTGCGAGCTGATCATGTCCTGGTGCATGGCTTCGGCGAGGTCCTTGAGTCCCATGCCGCTATAGCGCTCGGCATGGTTGTCGACCAGATCGGGCAGGACCTGCTTCAGCGGTGAATTGCTCTCGTAATGTTTCTTGAACTCCATCAGGCCGGCGATCAGAGAGCCCCATTTGCCTTTGGTCACGCCAAGGCTGAACAGCACGAGAATGGAATACGGCTCAGTCTTCTCAACCACGATGCCGCGACTGGAGAGGAAGGACGACACCAGCGGCGCGGGGATGCCGCTGTTCTCCATTTGACCGTTGAGCGTCTGGCCAGGCGTCAGCACCACCCATTCAACTTCCACTTCATGCTCATGCAGCACGCTTGCAATGGACTTGACACTGCGCACCTGGATGTTGTCGTCGGTTTCCGGGGCATTGGCCACGATCAACACGGGATAGCGCTGCGCCAGGTCTGCGGGTAACTGCGTTTGCGAGCGACTCATGGGCGTCTCCTTTAGAACGTGGCAGGAGATACCTCAGGTTTTGAGGACATAGGCAGCGACCTTATTGGAGGCCGAGGTGCCATTGAGTGCGAAGGAGGTCTTGTCGGCGTTGCACAAGTCGGCGCGAAACAGTGTCTCTGCGAAGAAATCGAAAAACTGCGTAAGCGTATTAAAGAATGGCGGGAGGAGGGTGTCTTCATAAGACTTCGCAGCAGTCTCGAGCGGGTGACCGTAGTATTCGACGTTGTTGCGCGAGAGGTCGAAAACGTCATTTACCTGCAACAAAACGTCTTGCAGTTGCTTGTAGATGTCCAATGCACGATTGCCACCCTCCTGTGACGTGACCAGAAAAATCGGGATATCGAAACCGGTACGTTTAATGGTTTCCAATGCGCCGGCGAGCAAATCGTCCCGGGAAAAGACGGCGCCAGCAACATCCGTAAAGTCGGTTTGATCGAGAGCGACAATCGCTCTGGAATTGCGGAAACAATCACGAGTCGAGTTGCTGGCGGCGATCTTTAAGTCGTTCACAACATTACCTCCAGCTGGTGCACGGGCACCTGCTTTTAAGGGCGGTAAATATGCGGGTTACTTCAAAAAACCCTGATTAAAATAACTGGTAATGTTGGGTATAGACCATCTTGATCAGTCGGTATTTTTTTTCTCCAGTACCCTGCTGATCCTTGCGTATCAAGCGTGAGAAAGAGTCTTTACCGAGTCAGACACAGCGTGCTGATCGAGCGGCTGACTATTCGGAAACGTTTCTGGCGACAGAGAATTATTCGCAATCGCTCCCAGAGAATGAGGTGCATTAATTCTCGAACTCAATCGCTCAACAAATGACTCAGCTCCAGCAAGGCTGCGGAAACTTGCACCCCACAGATCCATGTGAACCCACCAGAGATTCTGTACAGGATCTTTTTCAATATAAATGTTCATTTACGGCGCTCGGCGATACAGGGTTTCAATCATCCTGACCTGTGCAGAGTCATCCTTTGTTCTCTAAGTACGATGACAGTTGCCATTCATGCTGTTGATCTTCCTGCTTGTTAGCCTGTACTCGAATAACCGGCAAGCTGTTGATAAAAATCAACCCTTCTGGCCTATTTCCCAATAGCCTGATGCCGCGTGTCGGATTCCTGCACTTGTGCCGCGTCAATTGAATATTGGCGGGCGGCTATCTGATCAGGGGCTTTTTTCGCTGACGGTTGCCGTCAGCTTGTCCGCTTCGCTCACCCAACCGCCGCCTGTTGCCTTGTAAACATCGATCATGGCGGTGAACACCGAACCCCGGGTTTGGGTGTAATTCAACTCGGCATCGAACAAGCTGCGTTCGGCATCCAGGACTTCTATGTAGCTGGTGTATCCATTGTCGTAGCGCAATCGCGCAAACCTGGTGTAAGTACGCAGCGCCTCGACCTGACTGGCTTGGGAAGCCATTTGCTCGCGGGATTTGCTCGCCGCCACCAACGCGTTTTCAACATCCCTGAAGGCTGATTGAATCGACTGCTGATAGACCAGCAAGGTTTGTTGTTGAAAGGCCTCGGTCTGTTGGACCTGACCGGCGATCCCGCCAGCGGTGAAAATGGGCATGCTCGCGCCGACACCATAGGACCAGGTGGCGGCCGGCCCGGTGAACAAACCCGAGAGTTGGTTACTGACTGAGCCCAACAGCCCGGTCAGGGATATCGTCGGGAAGTACAGCGCCTTGGCGGCACCGATACGGGCATTGGCGGAGATCAGGTCCAGTTCGGCTTGACGTAGATCGGGGCGTCGCTCCAGCAAGTCCGAAGGCAACCCGGCGGGGACCGATGGCAGGGTCAGTTGCGTCAGATCACGGCCTCTGATGATGGGGCCCGGATTGCGTCCAAGCAGCACCGCCAAATTGTTTTCCTGTTGCGCCACCTGGTACTCGAGTAGCGATACAGACGCTTGGGTGCGCTGGAATTCGGAGAGGTTTTGCGCCAGTTCCATTTCGGAAATGGTGCCGGCGCCAAAGCGCAGTTTAAAAATTCCGTAGGAGTCGCCACGGGCCTTGGCGGTGGTGCGGGCGATTTCCAGCTGCCGGTCAAGATCGCGTAGCGCTATGTAGCTGGATGCCACCGACGATACCAGGCTCAGAATGACCGAACGCCGACCTTCCTCCGAGGCCAGCAAGTCAGCCCGCGCCGACTCATTGAGCCGCCGTAAACGACCCCAGACGTCCAACTCCCAGCTCACATTGAGGGTCGTCTGGTAGTTTTTGTAAATCGGGTCGACGCTGGAATCCAATGGCACCGGGCCGTTGTCGCGCGGTGCCCTGGCGCGACTGCCTTGCGCGGCGGCGCCGATTTGCGGAAACATCTGCGAGCGCACCACACCGTAACGACCCTGGAATTCCTCGACCCGGGCGGCGGCAATCTTGATGTCTTTATTCTCGACCAGCGCACTGCGGATCAAGTCATTCAGGACCGGATCCTTGAACTGTTCCCACCACAGGGTGTTGGACAGATTGTTGGCCTCCTGCTCCGCATAGCGATAGGCAGCAGGGCTGTCTGTGGCAGGGCGCTGATAATCCGGGCCGAGCATACAGCCCGTCAGGCCCAGGCAAATCAACAACGGGAGATGGCGTGTGCGCATCTCAATCCCCCTCATGTCTGTGCAGGGGGGCGCCGCCGGGAATCTCCCCGGGCGACGTTAACGAAGGCGGCGGGGTTGTCTGTTTGACCGCGCCTTTTTTCTCAGTCAAACGTTCAACGAGGTAGTAGAAGAGAGGGATAAAGAAGATGGCGATGACGGTCGCCGCCAGCATCCCGCCGATCACACCTGTACCGATGGAGTGTCGACTGTTTTCGGAGGCCCCGACGGCAATGGCCAGCGGAACGCAACCCAAAATGAACGCCAGGGACGTCATCACGATAGGCCGCAAGCGCTCCTTGGCGGCAGTCATTGCAGCATCATAGGCGGACATGCCGTTTTCACGGTTCAGTACCGCGAACTCGAAAATAAGGATGGCGTTCTTGGCGGCCAGGGCCACCAGCATGGTCAAGCCGATCTGGAAGTAAACGTCATTGCTTAACCCCCGGATCAGAACGGCAAGCAGTGCACCGAACAATGCGAAGGGCACCGCCAGCAATACGCCGACGGGCAGGGACCATTTCTCGTACTGAGCCGCCAGGATCAGGAACACCATGATCAGGCCGAAGATGAACACCTGAGAGGAGGCTCCCCCGCTTTTTTTCTCCTCGAAGGCTTCGCCACTCAAGGCCAGGGCGTAGTCGTTGGTCATGATTTCAGCGCTGATTTCTTCCAGGGCCTTGAGCGCTTGGCCGGAACTGTAGCCGGGTGCCGCGTTGGCAGTGAGTTTGACCGCCGGGAAGTTGTTGAAACGGGTCAGCAGGTCGGGACCGGTGACGTAGCGGGTGGTCAGCAGGGCCTTGAGCGGCACCATCCCAAGGTTTTTGCTGCGCACGAAAATCTGCTGCAAGTCTTCGGCCTTGAGCCGATAGCTCGGTTCAGCCTGCAGAATCACCTGCCACAGGCGGCTGAATTTATTGAATTGAGACACATAGAGAGAGCCGAACATGGTTTGCATGGTGCTGTAGACGTCTTCCACCGGTACCCCCAGCGTCTCTGCCTTTTCTCGGTCTACGTCGACCAGCAATTGCCGGGAAAACACGTTGAAGGTGGAGGTGATCGCGCCGAGTTCCGGGCGCTGTTTGGCTTTTGCGACAAGGGTGCCGACCATCTCAGCCAATTGGTCGACGGTGGCGTCCCCCTTGCTTTGAACCCATACCTCCATGCCGCCTGTAGTGCCCAGGCCGGGAATGGATGGCGGATTGACCGGAAGAATGATCCCGCCCTGTACCGTGGAAAAGGCGCGGGCAGCTTTCTGAATCACCGCAGGGGCACTTTGTGCCTTGATTGTTTCCGAGTCCTTGTAGCGCTCCTCGAAATCCTTGAACCCGACGAAAAAGGCGCCGGCATTGTTCTTGTTCTGGCCGTCGAGCAGGCTGTAGCCGTTAACGATGGCGACGCCCTCGACGGCCTCATCGTTCATGAAGAAGTCACTGGCTACTTTGCCCACCTCGCCGGTGCGATCCAGACTCGCGGCATCAGGCATGATCACGGCCCCCAGCAGATAACCCTGGTCTTCCGGTGGCAGGAAGGCACTGGGAATGCGCTGCGCCATCACCAGAATCAGAGCGATCATGCCGGCAAAGAGTAACAACGCCAGGACAAAGCGCTTGATCATAAACGCCACCGAGCGTGAGTAGCCCTCGGTCATGCGTTCGAAGCTGCGCTCGAACCAGCGGAAAAAAGCGTTTTTTTCGCCGTGTTGGGGCTTGAGCAGCAGGGCCGCCAAGGCCGGCGAAAGTGTCAAGGCCACGAGGCCGGAGATCACCACGGAGATGGCGATGGTAATCGCAAACTGTTTGTAGAGTTGGCCGGTGATTCCCCCCATGAATGCCACCGGGATGAACACCGCGCACAGCACCAGCACGATGGCCACCACGGGACCGGCCACTTCATCCATGGCGCGTTTGGCCGCCTCCTTGGGGTTCATCTTGTGCACGTGCATATTGCGTTCGACGTTTTCAATCACCACGATGGCGTCGTCCACCACGATGCCGATGGCCAGCACCATGCCAAACAGCGTCAGCATGTTCACCGAAAACCCAAGGGCCGACATGCCGATAAAGGTGCCAACAATCGACACCGGCACGGCGAGCACCGGGATCAGTGTGGCGCGCAGGCTCTGCAGGAAGATGAAAACCACCACGACCACCAACACCAACGCTTCGAAAAAGGTGTGTATCACCTCGGAAATCGACGCGCGGGTAAACGCGGTGGTGTCCATCACGATTTTGTATTCGATCCCTTCGGGAAAGGTCGTCTTCATTTGCGCCAGGGTTGACGTCACGGCCGCCGAGACGTCCAGCGCGTTTGCCCCCGGTTGTTGGTACACCGCGATCAATGTGGCGGGACGTCCCTGATAGGTGCTGCGCAGGGAGTAGTCTTTTTGCCCGAGCTCGGCTCGACCAATGTCCTTCAGACGAACAATGGCAGCCCCGTCATTGCTCGCGCGCAAGATGATGTTCTCGAACTCCGCAGGTTCAGTCAGGCGTCCCTTGGTGGTCACGGCAAAAGACTGTTCCACGGCCTGGCCCGTCGGGGATTGACCCACACGGCCTACGGCGAATTGCTGGTTCTGGTTGGTGACCGCTTTCTGCACGTCAGCGGCAGTAATCCCCAACTGGGCCATTCGATCGGGTTTGAGCCAGATCCGCATGGCGTAGTCCGGTGTGCCAAAAATACTGGCTTGGTTGGCGCCCGGAATACGCTTGATCGCATCCAGAATGTAGAGGTTGGCGTAGTTGGCGACATAGGTGCTGTCATAGCGGTCGCCGGCAGAATACACGGCAAGAACCATCATGAACGCCGAGGATTTTTTCTGTACCTGAATACCCTGGCTCTGAACCGCGGAGGGCAATTGCGGCAGGGCCAGATTGACCCGGTTTTGCACGTCCACCTGGGCAAGAGAAGGGTCGGTGCCAATCTCGAAGAAGACGTTGAGGGTCATGTTGCCCGTCGCGGAGCTCGACGAGTTCATGTAGATCATGTTGTCGGCGCCGTTGACCTGCTGCTCGATTGGCGCTGCCACGTTATTGGCCACGACCTGTGCATCTGCCCCCGGGTAGGTTGCTGAAACCGTAATTTGCGGTGGCGTAATATCCGGGTACTGGGCGACCGGCAATTTAGCCATCGCCACTGCGCCAGCCAAGGTGATGATGATCGAGATCACCGACGCGAAGATGGGGCGATCAATGCAATAGTGTGAAATGCTCATGGGCTGCGCCCAGTGTCTTGCGCCGATTTGGCAGCTGTCGGTTTCGCCGTTGTCTCGCCTGCCTGCGCGGGGGGAGCGGGGGCGATGATATTCAGCGGCCCTCCGGGCGTCACTCTGATCGCTCCGTCGACCACTATGCGTTCGCCCGCTTGCAAGCCTTGGGTAATGAACCAGTCATCGCCATGCCAGTCACCCACTTCGACAACGCGTTGTTCGGGCTTGCCCTCTGCATTGATCACCCAGACGAAGTGGCTCTTGGAACCCTCCAGAACTGCCTTTTGCGGCACCACAATGGCGTTCGGCCTGGAAGCTCCGATTGCCCGCGCCCGTACGAATTGGCCGGGACGCAGTTGGCCGTTGGGGTTGGCCACCACGGCGCGGACCAGAAAGGTGCCAGTGTCCTGGCTATAAGAGGGTGCGGCAAAATTCAGGCGACCACGGTCAGGTACCACTGACCCGTCGGCCAGCACCACTTCAACGACAAACTCACTGCGCAAAGGGAATATGAGGTGCCCAGAGGCAATCTCGTCGCGGTACTTGAGCGTCTCGTTTTCCGAAAGACTGAAGTTGACGTAGATCGGGTCCATCTGTGAGACGGTGGTCAGCAGCCCGGACTCACCTGGTGTGACGTAACTGCCTTCCTGCTTTTTGGCAAAGCTTGAAAGGCCGGTGAGGGGAGAGGCGATGGTGGTGTAACTGAGGTTCAACTGCTCGGTTCGAACCGTGCCCTCGGCGGCAAGCACGGCGGCCCGGGTCTGACGCTCATCGCCGACCGCATTGTCCAGATCCATCTTGCTGACCGCATTCTGCGCCGCCAAGGGACGGACACGGGCCAGTGTGGCCTTGGCCACTTCCCAGCGTGCCTGTTGTTGCGCCAATTGGCCCTGCGCCGACAGCAACGAGGCTTCAAAAGGTTTACGGTCCATCTGGAACAGCGTTTGCCCGCTTTTCACCAAATCGCCTTCGGTGTACAGCCGCTTTTCCAGGAAGCCGGCAACCCGGGCGCGGATCTCCACCTCTCGGGAACTCTGTGTTTGGGCAACGAATTCGAACGTCACCGGGGTGTTGCGCGCGGTGACCGTCATGACCGTTACATCGGGGGCTTGACGGGCAAGCGTAGTGGGCTCTTTGCCGCAACCTGCAACCAGGCTTAAGACCCCTACCATAATGGCGATGGGCAAACCGACGAGCTGTCTGACAACGTTCATGTTTGCGCCCATGCCCATACTCCATAAAGGTCACTCGAACAAAAGCGTAGCCACTATGTCTTCACAATGCGAACTAATAAACCGAGGAAAATTTCACTGAAATCAATGATCACGACGAGCCAGCCGAGCAACCCATGGATTGGCACTCAAACCATGTAGTAGCACGCTGAGTAAAACGGTACAGACAGCGGTAGCCACCAAGGTACGACTGGCTTGTAGAGGGAAGTCCAATATCATCACGGCAAAGACGATACTTGCCAGACCTCGCGGGCCAAACCAACCGATGAACAGGCGGGTTTCGAAATCGAAACGAGTCCCTGCCAGGCTGATGAGCACAGGCAGTATGCGAATCACGGTCAGACTGAGCACTGCGTAGAGCCAGATGTTCAGGGTAAGACTGCTCCAGGCCCGAGGGATGACCAGCGCGCCAAATACGACCCAGGTAATGACCGATAACAGGCTGGCGAATTCTTCGCTGGCCTTAAGCAGGTGATGTTTTTGCTCGGTAAACAAATAGCTTGCGAACAACCCGCCGACGAACGCGGCGATAAACCCGCTACCGCCTAATGCTTGCGCTGTGGCGAAGCAAAGAATGGCTAACCCGGGCAGTGTCAGTTGTGACCACATGGGAGTTTGCCAATGGTGTTTTTCGGAGTGACGCTGCAACAGCCAGGCGATAAGCGTAAGGGCGATACCGATGACTGCACCGATGCCCAACTCCTCGACAATCAACTCCACGGCCAGCGAGAGGGGTGACTGCGTCTGCTGTTCGACCAGCAGGGCCAGGAACATCAACAGTACTGGAACGCAGATGCCATCATTCAAACCGCTCTCCACGTTTAACCCTTCACGCACGGACGCCGAAACCTTGGGATTGCTCACAACGGCCTTACCCAGCGCAGCATCGGTGGGCGCCAGAAGGGTCGCCAGTATTGCCAATTCCACCAGGGGCACCTGCGGGAACAGCCAAATGCCGACCAACCAACCACTTAGCATGGTCAGTGGCAGCCCTATCATCAATAAGCGCAGCGGCAATCCTTCGTGCGCTCTTAGAACCTTGAGGTCGGCGTTGGCTGCATCGCTGAAGAGAACAATCGCCAATGTCAGTTCTGCGAGGATCTTGAGGCCGTCCTTGTCAATCCGGGGTTGGAGAATCCCCAGAAACGCCGGGCCGAGAATCAGACCGGCAAGCATGAACATGAGCGGACCATTGAGCAGACGTGACTCGAAACGCCCCGCAAATAGGCTGTAGGTCAGGAGGAAAGCGGCAAGCAGGGCTAAGTTCTGATACATCGATGACCTGCTTGTCCAGGTTGATGCTACGGCAATGGCATCATTGCCCTTCTGACTCGGCGCTTAAAACGCAGAAAAGTCAGGTTATTCCAGATGCTCGGGTTTGACCGTGTCCCCCGACTTCATATCCAGCTGCACCCTGACATCTTCGAACATCAAGTCGTAGTTTTTATGCATTGAACCGATGGCGCTGTACATCTTGGGTATGCCGTACTTCTCTGCAATTTGCGTGACGTTGCGACCAAAGTTGTAGGCCTGGTCCTTGGGCAGGAAGAATTTTTCTTCCATCTCCCGGCCCTGGATACTGCCGTGCATCGTGAACAGCATGCCTTTACCTTCCTTGGGATCCTGGTGGACTTCATAGTCGATGCATATGTTGTAACTGACATCGTCCTTGTTCAGCGCGTGGCGCTCGATGTGCAGATGACCGGGCTCAAAGGTAGCCATTGTTGTCTCTCCTTCAAAAAGGCATTGAATCAGGGCGGGTTTCAGGCCGTCCCCGGAGTTCTTTTATTGGTAGCTAATGCCAGGTTTCGCTGTGCTGATGCGGGTGCCGGCCGTGCCCTGAACGATGGCCTCGATGTCCGAGAGTGAGCCGATCACCGCGACTTTTCCGGTATGGCGGGCGAACTCGCAGGCGGCCTGAACCTTCGGTCCCATGGAGCCTGCTGCGAAGCCGAGTTTTTCCATTTCGTCGGGGTGTGCCTGAGCGATGGCCTTTTGGGTCGGTTTGCCGAAGTCGATGTAGGCGGCGTTGACGTCGGTGGCGATCACCAACAGATCGCTTTCCAGCTGTTCGGCCAGCAGCGCCGAGCACAGGTCTTTATCGATCACCGCTTCCACGCCCTGCAGTTTGCCGCTGGCGCCGTACATCGTCGGGATGCCGCCACCGCCGGCGCAAATCACGATGCTGCCTTTTTCCAGCAGCCATTTGATCGGGCGTATTTCGAAGATGCGTTTCGGTCTCGGGCTGGCGACTACGCGGCGGAACTTGTCACCATCCGGGGCAATCGCCCAGCCTTTCTCTGCCGCGAGTTTTTCTGCCTCTGCTTTAGCGTAGACCGGGCCGATGGGTTTGGTGGGGTTCTGGAAGGCCGGGTCATTGGCATCGACTTCGACTTGAGTGAGCAGGGTGGCGAAGGGCACTTCGAAGTCCAGCAGATTGCCCAGTTCCTGTTCAATGATGTAGCCGATCATGCCTTCGGTTTCGGCGCCGAGTACGTCCAGCGGGTACGGCGAAACCGAGGTGTAGGCGGCGGCTTGCAGCGACAACAGGCCCACTTGCGGGCCATTACCGTGGGCGATGACCAGTTCATTGCCGGCATAAATCTTGGCGATCTGTTCGGTGGCGACGCGGATGTTGGCGCGCTGGTTATCCGCGGTCATGGGCTCACCACGGCGGAGCAGGGCGTTACCGCCCAGAGCAACGACGATACGCATAATGCAGTCCTTCTAAATGAGGTGACTCGGTCTCCCTGTCGAAACCCGGTCAATGTGGGAGCGAGCCTGCTCGCGAAAGCGGTGTATCAGTCGACATTAATGGTGAATGTAAGTCCGTCTTCGCGAGCAGGCTCGCTCCCACAAGGTTTGTATTCCTGCAGGAGGAGCCGCATGGGTCCTTAGATATCCGCCAACGCCGACACCAGGATCGCCTTAATAGTGTGCATGCGATTTTCCGCTTGCTCGAAGGCGATGTTGGCCGGCGATTCGAAGACTTCTTCGGTCACCTCGACGCCATTGGCCAGGTGCGGATAGCGCGCGGCGATGTCCTTGCCGACCTTGGTTTCGCTGTTGTGGAACGCCGGCAAACAATGCATGAATTTCACGCGCGGGTTGCCGGCGGCCTTCATCATCTCGGCGTTGACCTGGTACGGCAACAGTTGCTCGATGCGTTCGTCCCATGCCTCCACCGGCTCACCCATCGACACCCAAATGTCGGTGTGGATGAAGTCCACGCCCTTGACCGCTTCTTTCGGGTCTTCGGTGATGGTAATGCGCGCGCCGCTTTCTTTGGCGAAGGCTTTGCACTGGGCAATGAAGTCAGCGTGTGGCCACAGGGCTTTCGGCGCGCCGATTCGCACGTCCATGCCGAGTTTGGCGCCGATCATCAGCAGCGAGTTGCCCATGTTGTAGCGGGCGTCACCGAGGTAAGCGTAGCTGATGTCGTGCAGCGGTTTGTCGCTGTGTTCGCGCATGGTCAGGGTGTCGGCGATCATTTGGGTCGGGTGGAATTCAGCGGTCAGGCCGTTGAACACCGGCACGCCGGCAAACTTGGCCAACTCCTCGACGATTTCCTGTTCAAAGCCACGGTACTCGATGGCATCGAACATACGCCCCAGCACGCGGGCGGTGTCTTTCATGCTTTCCTTGTGGCCGATCTGCGACGACACGGGGTCGATGTAGGTGACGTGGGCACCCTGATCATGGGCCGCGACTTCGAAGGCACAACGGGTGCGCGTCGAGGTTTTCTCGAAGATCAGTGCAATGTTCTTGCCTTGCAGGTGCGGACGCTCGGTGCCGGTGTACTTGGCGCGTTTGAGGTCGCGGGAAAGGTCCAGCAAATAGTGCAGCTCGCGAGTCGTATGGTGCATCAGCGAGAGCAGGCTACGGTTGCGCATGTTGAAAGCCATTTTGGATCTCCTTAGGTGTCGGTTATCCCCTTGGCCGCGCATGCCTTGGTGTAGAAGGCAGCGCGAGTCGAGGTGGGCCATTTTAATAGTCGATAGGGTCACGAATGATCGGGCACGTCATGCAGTGGCCGCCGCCACGGCCGCGGCCCAATTCGCCGGCGCTGATGGTGATGACTTCCACACCGGCCTTGCGCAGCAGGGTGTTGGTGTAGGTGTTGCGGTCATAACCGATGACCACGCCTGGTTCCACGGCCACCACGTTGTTGCCGTCATCCCACTGCTCGCGTTCGGCGGCGAAGCTGTTGCCGCCGGTTTCCACCACGCGCAATGCTTTGAGGTTAAGGGCCTTGGCCACGGTGTCGAGGAAGTTGGTCTCTTCGCGACGGATGTCGATGTTCCCCGGTTTGCTTTCGTCAGGGCGAAGGGTGAAGGCCACAATCTGGTTCACCACTTCCGGGAAGATGGTCACCACATCGCGGTCGCAGAAACTGAACACCGTGTCCAGGTGCATCGCAGCCCGGGATTTCGGCAGGCCGGCGACAATCACTTTCTCGACGGCTTTGTTCTTGAACAAATTGACTGCCAGTTGGCCGATAGCCTGACGAGACGAGCGTTCGCCCATACCGATCAAAACCACCCCGTTACCAATCGGCATGACATCACCCCCTTCCAGGGTGGAACTGCCGTGCTCCTTGTCCGGATCGCCATACCAGATCTGGAAGTCGGCGTTGGTGAACTGCGGATGGAACTTGTAGATGGCCGTCGCCAGCAGGGTTTCCTGACGGCGGGCCGGCCAGTACATCGGGTTCAGCGTCACACCGCCGTAAATCCAGCACGTGGTATCGCGGGTGAACTGGGTGTTGGGCAGCGGCGGGAGGATGAAGCTGGAGTGCCCGAGAAAATCGCGGAACATCTGGATGGTCTTGCCGCCGAAGCTGTCCGGCAGGTCGTCAGCAGACACCCCGCCAATCAGGAACTCGGCAATCTTGCGCGGCTCGAGGCTGCGCAGCCAGGAACCGGTTTCGTTGATCAATCCCAACCCAACCGAGTCGGCGGTGATCTTGCGTTCCAGAATCCAGTCCAACGCTTCCGGGATGGCGACGATATCGGTCAGCAGGTTGTGCATTTCCAGCACGTCGACGTTGCGCTCGCGCATTTTGGTGACGAAGTCGAAATGGTCGCGCTTGGCTTGGGCGACCCACAACACATCGTCGAACAGCAGTTCGTCACAGTTGTTCGGGGTCAGCCGCTGGTGAGCCAGGCCTGGAGAGCAAACCATGACTTTACGCAGTTTGCCGGCTTCGGAATGGACGCCGTACTTAACTTTTTCGGTGGTCATTACAGTGATCCTCCAGATGACAAAACACTCAGGTGTTACAGGGTCAGGAAGCCGTCATACAGTCCGTAGGCTGCGACCAGGGCACCCACGACGACTGCTGCGAAAATCAACTTCTCGACGTTGGTGAAAACCGGTTTATTGACTTCAAGTTTAGCCTTGGCAAAAAGAATCGCGCCGGGGGCATAGAGCAGGGCGGAGAGCAGCAAATATTTGACGCCGCCGGCATAGATCAGCCAAACCGCGTAAATCAATGCAACGGCGCCGATGAACAGGTCTTTCTTGCGTTCTGCCACGGCTTTTTCATAGGTTTCGCCGCGCACTGCCAGCAGAAAGGCATAAGCCGCGGACCACAGATACGGCACCAGAATCATCGAGGTGGCGAGGTAGATCAGCGACAGGTAAGTGCTGGCCGAGAACAGGGTGATGATCAGGAACAGCTGCACCATCGCGTTGGTCAGCCACAAGGCATTGACTGGCACCTGGTTGGCATTTTCCTTGCGCAAAAACGCCGGCATGGTGTGGTCCCTGGCGGCAGCGAACATGATTTCCGCACACAGCAGCACCCAGGACAGCAGGGCCCCCAGCAAGGAGATGATCAGACCGACGCTGATCAGCACTGCCCCCCACGGCCCGACCACATGTTCCAGCACCGCGGCCATCGACGGGTTCTGCAGTTTGGCCAGTTCCGGCTGGGTCATGATGCCCAGCGACAGCACGTTCACCAGCACCAGAAACAGCAGCACAGTGATGAAACCGATCACGGTGGCTTTACCGACGTCGCTGCGTGTTTCCGCCCGGGCCGAGAAGATACTCGCGCCTTCAATGCCGATGAATACCCAGACGGTGACCAGCATCATCTTGCGCACTTGGTTCATCACGCTGCCCAGGTCCGGGTTTTTGAGGCCCCAGATATCGGCGGTGAAGATATCCAGCTTGAAGGCGAAAATCGCGATCAGGACAAACAGCAGCAGCGGTACGATTTTGGCGACCGTGGTCACCAGGTTGATGAATGCGGCTTCCTTGATTCCACGCAGCACGAGAAAGTGCACGGCCCAGAGCAGCACCGACGCACCGATTATCGCCGCCACCGTGTTGCCTTCACCGAAGATCGGGAAGAAGTAACCGAGGGTGCTGAACAGCAAAACAAAGTAGCCGACGTTTCCCAGCCAGGCACTGATCCAGTATCCCCAGGCAGACGAGAAACCCATGTAGTCGCCGAAACCCGCCTTGGCGTAGGCGTAAACACCGCCGTCCAGATCCGGCTTGCGGTTGGCCAGGGTCTGGAAGACAAAGGCCAGGGTCAGCATGCCGACGGCCGTAATGGCCCAACCGATCAGAACGGCGCCGACGTCAGCACTGGCGGCCATGTTCTGCGGCAGGGAAAAGATCCCGCCACCGATCATTGAGCCGACGACCAAAGCAACCAGAGCGCCGAGTTTCAGTTTTCCGGGGGATTCAGACATTGCATGACTCCATTTCGAGGGAGAGACAACACTTAGTTTTGTTAGCCAATGTTTACGTGGGTGTAATGCATTCTCATAGTTTGTTGTTATTTAAAGACTTATGGTTGTAAGGCTGTGCTCGATGTTGTTGCTATAAGCGTTTTAAATCAGGCAGAAAAAAATAATTGGTGACTTGACGCTAGTTGGTTTCAGGGTTTTGGCAAATTTAATTTTATGTTTTGGGAGAGGCAGATTAAGTGTTAACAATTAAGGATGAAATTACTATGTTGTCACTCGTTTTCATCGCGATAAGTTATAAAAAAGACACTGCCTGGTGTTAATGGGTAACCGCTATTACGCTTTGTTGGTCGGTTAATATCGACTATGAATTGAAGTGAGGCGCAAAAAATGTCCCAGCCGACGCAAAAACTTCGTTTGAATGCGCTGATTGCCTTAGTGGTGGGGTCGATGATTGGCGGTGGGATCTTTTCCTTGCCGCAGAATATGGCCGAGAAAGCCGATGCTGGCGCGATATTGATCGGCTGGGCAATCACGGCCGTTGGCATGCTGACCCTGGCCTTCGTCTTTCAGACGCTTAATCCCTGTGGGAGCGGGCTTGCTCGCGAAGGCGGTGTATCAGGCAACATTGATGTCGGCTGACACACCCTCTTCGCGAGCAAGCCCGCTCCCACAAGTACTGCGCTTAACTGACTGGCATTCCGGCGGTCGGCAATGCATGCGCCGTCTCCAGCGGAATCTCCAGCGTAAAAACCGCTCCGTGGCCTGGTCCGTCGCTATGCACGCAAAGATGCCCGTTCATCTCTACCGCTGCGAGTGCACAACTGTGCAGGCCAAAACCGTGGCCTTCCTTGCGCGTGGTGAAACCGTGATTAAAGATGCGGGTGATGTTCTCGGCAGCGATCCCTTCGCCCTGATCTTCTACGCTGAGGCGCAGTGTTGCGTTATCGACAATCTTGACGCCCAGCGTCATATGGCGCTGATGATCGCTGACCTTGGACATTGCATATTTGGCATTGCTGATCAGGTTGATCAGGATCAACAGCAGTCGGTGTTTGTCGCCGATGATCGTCGGCGTGTCCTGGTAGTCCTTGGTGACGACGACATGGTGGCGACTCAGCGCACCGGAATTCATGCGTAACGCATCCTCGAACAGATCGACGACGTTCAACGGCTCGACCAGCCTGGCGGCGCCGGCATAAGCCTGCTGAGTGGAAACGATGTCCTTGATGTGATCGATGCTTTTGCTGAGTTGTGACAGTTCCTCAACGATGCTCGATTGCTCAGCCGCAATGGAATCGACCAGTTGATTGAGGTAACCGCGCAGCAGTTTGCCTTTTTCATCGAAGGTCATGAACTGCCCCAGGTCTTCGGCATGCTCGTTCATCATGTTTACCGCTTTACCCAGGCCCAGGGTTTTGCTGACCGCTAATTTGCGCGTGATCAAATCTGCCGAGACATTAACGCTGTTCAGCACATTGCCGACGTTATGCAACACATTGGTTGCGATCTCTGCCATGCCGGCCATTCGCGCGGCATCGACCAGTTCGCGCTCGGCTTCGATCAACTCGCGGGTGCGTTCCTCGACGCGTTGCTCCAACCGCTCGTTTGCCGTCTGTAACTCGTTGTTCATCTTGTTGATCACGGCATAACTGCGAACCAGCCGGGCCGCCAGGTACAACAACAGCAACGCCATGATGCCGGCGCATATTCCGAGATAAAGGTGATATTGGTGGTCTGTTGCGCCAGTGCGCCGTTGTGTCTCGTTCAATAATTCGTTGAGGCTGTCCAGTTGCTGTGCGACCGGAATCACACTGATGCGATCAAGCAGGTCATTGACAATGGGCTGCTCTCGAACGATGGCGTTTACATGCTCGACAAATGCAGTAAAAGGCTGGCGCCGATCCAATGGCATTTGATCGATGTGTTCGTTGAGCTTGTTCAGTTGATGGGCGATCTCGTCGGCTTTGTCATGGGATACATAGAGGGCGTACTCGACGGTTGCCAGCATGAGATTGAATACGTTTGAGGCGGTGGTTAAATCCTGATTGTTGTTATTGTCCAGTAATGCCTGAATGTCATTTTCTTGTTCAGGCAGGGCATCCAGTGAGGTTCGCAATGCCGTGTTGTGCTGTTTGAATTGCTCGACCAATCGGGTTTTGTTTTCCACCGCATCCAGATAACCCTGGCGCCGGGATTGCCAAAGTGTCGAAAGCGGGCCGGCAGCGTTAAGGTCATCGAGATGCTGCCATCGTTGCTCTGCTTCAGGATGTGGCACCAGAAGCAGATTGTTGTTTATACCGATTTTTGCTCTAAGAATTTTCACGTTCCAATTGGCATCGAACTGCTTGAGTTGGCGAACGAAGTCGCGCGACTCGAAGTAGGTCGATGTGTCATAGGAATAGGATTTGATCAGCAAAAATACAAGTACGCTGAAAAGGGTCAGCGCAATGGCGCCCAAGGCCGTCCATTTGTAATGATTGGAAAGCGTCATTGCGGCATTCCTCCCTGGGCCATCTTGAGAGAGAGGATTTGCCGACGGTTAATAATTTCCATTTTTGCGCTCCCTGCAAAATGGCGATCATCACCACATTGTTTGTAAGCCTAGCGTTGTTGGCGGACACCGTTGAAAAAAACACCGAATGCGCTATCAGCGCCGCTATCGCATCAATCAGGCCCGTCGCGCTTTGCTGCAGCGGGTAGCAGAGGCGGGAATTCCTCCGGTGTGAGGGTTTCCTTTTCCAGCAACAGGCGGGCCCCCTCATCCAGGTCGGCCCGACGACTCTCCAGCAATGCCTTGGCCCGTTGGTAGGCTTCATCGAGCAGGGCGCGGATACCCAGGTCGATTTCGCGGGCGGTCTGCTCCGAGTAATCCTTCTCGCCCACCGTGGCCATGCGGTCTCCCAGGTACGTTGCGTTTTGCCGCTCCAGCACTGATTGTCCGAGTTCGGCGCTCATGCCGAACCGGGTGATCAGTTGCCGGGCGATATCGGTCGCGCGGACAAGATCATCGGCGGCACCGGTGGAGATCTGGCCATAGATCAGGTCTTCGGCGGCACGCCCGGCCATTAGCACGACAATCCGGTCCTTGAGCGTCTGGCAACTGATCAGGAAGTGATCCTCGGTCGGTCGTTGCAGGGTATAGCCGAGCGAGCCGATGGCGCGGGGCACGATCGACACTTTATGCACCGGGTCCATCGCCGGCAGCGTGCTGGCGGCCAGGGCATGCCCCATCTCGTGATAGGCCACCACCCGACGCTCGTCAGGATCGAGCAGGCTGCTCTTGCGCTCGAGCCCCGCGATGAGGCGCTCTACCGCTGCGGTGAAATCATTCAGACCGACCGCCTCGGCGCCGCGTCGGGTGGCGACGATGGCCGCTTCGTTAACCAGATTGGCCAGGTCGGCGCCGGTGAAACCGGTGGTGATCTCGGCGATACGTGCGCCATCAAGCCCTGGCTCCACGGTGACTTTCTTGAGATGAACGCTGAGGATTGCTTCCCGACCTTTGCGGTCGGGGCGGTCGATCAGAATCTGCCGATCAAAGCGCCCGGCCCGCAACAACGCCGGGTCAAGGACCTCCGGGCGGTTGGTCGCGGCCAGCAACACCACGCCCTCGCGGGGATCGAAGCCATCCAGATCGGCCAGTAGCTGGTTGAGGGTCTGTTCTTTTTCGTCATTGCCGCCCAACGTTCCGACGCCGCGCATCTTGCCCAGCGCATCGAGTTCATCGATGAAGATGATGCAGGGTGCTGCCTGCCGTGCCTGTTCGAAGAGGTCGCGGACCCGTGCTGCACCGACCCCGACGAACATCTCGACGAACTCGGAGCCGGAGATCGAGAAAAACGGCACACCGGCTTCACCGGCGATGGCTTTGGCCACCAGCGTCTTGCCGGTGCCGGGCGGGCCGACCAGCAAGGTGCCCTTGGGAATGTGCGCACCCAAGCGTGCGTATCGTTCCTTGTCTTTGAGAAACGAGACGATTTCCACCAGCTCGGCCTTGGCTTCGTCGATGCCGGCGACATCGGCGAAGGTCACTCCGGTGTCGCGTTCGACAAACACCCTGGCCCGGGATTTGCCGACATTCATCAAACCGCCAAGGCCTTGTTTGTCCGCCATCCTGCGAAACAGGAAATTCCAGAAGGCCATAATCAGGACAAACGGCAATAGCCAGCCCAACAGGCTGTTCATAAAAGTGTTTTCGGTAACTCCGGTAAAACTGGCGCCCGATTGAGAGAGTTCTGTCGCCAGCGCCGGATCGACCCGCACGGTGGAGAATCGATCGTGTCCGTTGATGGGCTCTTGCAACTTGCCGCTGATCTGGTCCTTATCGACCTGCAAATCACTGACTTTCTGCTCGTTCAACAATTGCAGAAACTGGCTGTACGGGAGGGGCTGCACCGTCTGGCGCTCGCCAAAGAATATCTGCATGAGACTCAGCACGATAAAAACGATCGCGAAGTAGGACAGATTCCACTGGTCATTCTTTTTCATGGCCTTGGCTCAGCATCAGCATGAGAACGCAGGTCGTTCAAAACGAGCCGCGCCGCCTGGCATTAACCGCGCCCGCCCGGTTACTTTTAGACTACGCCAAAAAAGCCCCGTGCCGGCTTCCCGACAAAGGGCTTTTCTGGCGTGAAGGGCTGTCTTGGATTCAGCTGGATTTGATTTGCACCTTTTTGTCCGCTTTCATGGCTTCGGGTTTTTTCGGCAGTGAAATACTCAGCACGCCTTTGCTGAAATTTGCTTCGATCTTGTCGGTATCGACACCTTTTGGCAGGCTGAACGCCCGCTCGAAGGCGCCATAATGACGCTCTGACACGTGATAGCCTTTTCTTTTTTCTTCCTTGTCCTCTTTCTTTTCACCCTTGATGATCAAATTGCCGTTAGACAATTGGATGTCGATATTCTCCTGATCCATGCCTGGCAATTCGGCGGTGATTTCGAAGCTTTCATCTTTCTCGGTAATGTCCACCGCAGGCAGGCTGCGCCCGATAAATTCCCGACTCCAGAACGGTTCGACATCGAACAGTCCTCGCCGGAAAGGCGTTAGACCCGAGCCACGATTGAAGTCTTCGAACAGGTGATCGACCTGCTGGCGCAGTTTTTCCAGAGGACGCCAAGGGTCTGATGTAGCCGTCGGTTGCTGATTGGTTTTTTCATCGTCGGTCTGCACCGGCATTTTCTTCTCGAAATTGGCCATTTTTCATACCTCCTCTCGAGTACTGCGGTGGGCCGGGAACAACTCGGAGGCCGGTCCACCACGACAAATTCAGGCCTTACCTTAAAAGGTTAGTATTCCTGCGACCGCCAGACCGACCAACAGTCGGTTGCTGACGGCGAGCCGTCTTTTTTCGAGAACTTGCGCGCACCGAAGTGCGAAGGCGGGGAAAGTTTCGCATCTTCTGCGTAACCCAATCTGCAGGAGTCCAGCCTGTCTGATCACCAGTTAAAACTGTTCCAGTGAGAATGGGGAGAGCCTTGGCCGATGTTCGGCTACAGTAGGTAAGTCATCGAAATGGAGATCGGACATGCAATGCTTGATTTGCCAGGCTGCGGCTAAAATTGTTCACGCGACAGGATGCTGGTCGGAGGTCAAATGCTCGGCTGGATGTGGACACTTCAGGGTCTCAGCGAACCTTGTCGCGAAGATGAAGTTCAAGAACGAATTCTTTGATGTTGAGCGAACAAGGCAATGGCTTGAGATGGCTCGGAACGAGGGGCCAATGCCGTTGATATCGACCTACGATTACAATGTTTCCTTATTGCGCCGCGCCACCAATGAGCGATCTGGAAGCTTGTCGAGTCGTTCGAGGAAATCGATCACTTCGGAATAGATCTTCGTACTTCGATCCGCCCCGGGCCTGGTGTAATTGCAGGGTCAGTTCCTGCACTTCATTCTCCAGCATGCGCAGGTAATGGCGGCAGGCTTCAGGTTCAGTCGGGCATCCAAGCCAGTCACTGGTGTCTTCGATGTCGAGAGGGGCCACGGTCATGTCTTGTTGGGACTGTTTATATAGGCAGCAATCGAGGCGAGACGGTCGGGCGAGGGTGCGACGACGAGCTGTGGGATCTTGGAGGGTGTTCGATCGGCAGGGCGCCGGAAGAGGTCGAAAACGGGCCGAGTTATGGAACGCTTCCAGAAAAGCTATGGAATACATACAGATCGGCGGATATTTCGCCAAACCCCAGAAACGACAAAGCCCCGAATAATCAGGGCTCTATCGGTACAAATATGGCGGAGGCAATGTCCGCTAATTTGACGTATTTCGAGTTCTATTGATGTCTGGCAGCGTGTCCGAGAATCTTGAAGTCCCGTTCTGTTCGGGGTGACAGCATGACCTTTACCTCTGAAAAGATCCGGTTAATTGCGAAGTAATCGAGCTGTCGCACTGACAAAAACCAGCAAAACACTCACGCAGCCCAGAGCAAATGACAAGGTACTCAGATGGGCGACCGCCCCGATAAATACGGGTCCTATCAGAATCCCCGTGTAGCCCATCGAGATGACAGCGGGGATAGCGACGGCCTGTGGCATACGTTGCTGACGGCCTACGGCAGTAAAGAGCACCGGGACAATGTTTGAGCAGCCGGCACCGACCAGAGCGTAGCCAATCAAGGATGCGGCCCAGCCGTCGATTCCAAGCGACACGATCATGCCAGCGGCTGCGCAGAGTCCGCCAAGCGCAACGACGCGCACGCCGCCTAGTTTGCTGACGATGGCATCGCCTGTCAGGCGGCCCACCGTCATCGCTGCGGCGAAGGATGCGTAGCCCAAGCCGGCGATGCTTGGCTCTAACCCTCGGTTCGAGACAAGGAAAACCGCGCTCCAGTCGAGGATTGCACCTTCAGTGAGGAAGACGATGAAACAGAGCGCCCCTAAAAACAGCACGATACCCCTGGGCACCGCGAACATGGGTCCACCCCGTTCAGTGCCGTAAGCCAGCAAAGCCGGCGCTGCCTTGTAAAGCGATCCCAGAACGGCGGCAACGATACAAAGCGCCGCAACCAATGGATCCAGCCCGAAGGTCAATAAAGCAGTCATCGCCCCGGCGCCCACTATGCCTCCGACGCTGTACAGGCCATGGAAGCCGGACTGAAGTGCCTGGCCGCTGTTTTTTTCGACAATGACGGACTGAATGTTCATGGCGCAATCCAGCATGCCCATGCTGGCGCCGAAGAGAATGACCGCGATCACCAGGCCCGGCAACCACGCCACGGTGCTTAATAGCGGAAGAAGGGCACACAAGACAATCGTCGCCCAGATTACGACCGGTCGGCATCCATAGTGTGCAGTGAGATAACCAGCGAAGGGCATGGCCACGATAGATCCACCGCCCAGGCCAAGCAGCAACAACCCCAGGCCACCATCGTCCAGGCCAGCGCGGGCTTTAACCAATGGGACCAGAGGCGCCCATGCGGACATGAGTAAACCCGCGATAAGGAAGGCGATGCGTGTAGACATCCGCTCGCTGTGGTTAGCCGTGGGTACCAACACGGGCGATGGAGCATTCATAGTTCTCGGTAATCCTTATCGATGATGCTAGCCATCGTTTGTTCGGCTTAGACAGTACGGGTTTCTTGTGTGTGTTTGGCGCGCCGAGGTTTCGGAAAACCTAGCGCCTGCGCTCATACGTTGCTCTATAACTGCTTGGCGCGACGCCAAAGAAGTCACGAAAACGCATATGGAAATTGGCGAAACTACAGAAGCCGGTCGCAATCGCGATATCGGTGATGGGCCGATTGCTCTGCAGAATAAGCTGCCGCGCTCGTGTCAAGCGCAGCTCAAGGTAGTAACGCGTGGGCGTGGCGCCCACGAAACGGCAGAAGCGACGCTCTAATTGTCGTCGGGAAATGTTCACACACTCAGCGACTTCGTCGATGGATAACGGCTCTTCAATGTTCTTTTGCATCAGTTCTAAAGCAAGCTTCAGGGTTTGAGGCAAGGTGGGGTCAGAGTCAACGATGACCGTCGATATCCCAGACACTTCAGCGGTTTGATCACAACTGAGTATTTCCTCGACAGCATGGGTCAGCGAGACGCTTTGTTTAGTAGTGATGAGCTCGAGCATCATGCGTAACGAGCTGCTGGCGCCAGCGCACGTGATACGGTTTTTGTCTATTACGTGAGTTCGACAAGAGACCAGGACTTTGGGGAAAACATCCTCCATCATCGCTCGTCCATCGGGATGGAAGGCGCACTCGACACCGTCCATTAGCTGAGCTTCCGCCAGGAAAAATGCACCGTTCCACAAACCTCCCATCGTCGCGCCAAGAGAGGCGACGTTACGCAGCTTGCGTCGTAATAGTGGATCGCTGACCAGCTTCACTCGTAAACCACCGGCGACAATGAGAACGTCGATACGATCCGGTAGTTGTGACAGCTCCAGGTCTGCTGAAATCGCAATGCCCAAATCGCTCATTACCAGACGGTTTTTGATGCCGACAGTCAACACATCGAACGCCGGTGTCTCGCTAATCAGGTTGGCGGTCACCAGCGCATCGATAGCGCCAGTGAACGACATCATCGAGAAATTGTTCAAAAGCACGAAAGCCACACGAGTCACTGCCTGCGGCCTTACTGGTTTCTGCGCCGTATAGGAGTACCCCATGTTCTTGTCTTTGAGCACGCTCTCGAATACGAATGGCATAAATCCTCATGGACACCTGAACGAATAGCCAAGAAACCGTTGCGGATCTACGCAGCGGTTTTTGGAGCAGACAGCAACAAATCAAAGAATGATTGGCAGTCTTCACTACCGGGCAATGCTTCAACACTGTTCTTGATGGCATTGCTGAGGGTGGTTCCCAAACTGTCATTTGCCAGTAAATGGTATTTAGCAGCGAATTCGTCACTCGACATAGGGTTGCCGGGGTCGCCCTTGGCCGTCGCGGTAGGGCTCGTAAGACGCGTGCCGTCTTTCAGGGTAACCGTGACGCGGGACAGTATTTCCTCCGGGAACCTGGCCGACAGGTCAGGCGCCTCATGAAGGGTGATTTTCTCGCTGATGCTCAAGATGTCTGGTGCATGAATGGAATCACCGGTGACCTCTTTTGGCCCCAGCTTCCCGCGAACGATCAAGGCCGCCAGCGGGAACGCCAGCGCATACTGGGCCTCGTCCGCGTTCTTCGGAAAATGCCCCTGCAAGCACACAGACTCATGGAATGTTTCGACATCTATAGTCTCGATCAACTCTGCAGTGATGACCGGATGTGCTCGCATCAAATCGGTCATGGCGGTGAGTGCCGGTTGCGCCCAGCGACATACCGGCCAAGGCTTGAAATATTGCTCGTCGATCTCCCAACGGGTTCCGATGTCCTGCCAGAAAGTGGAAATCTCCAACGGTTCAACGGTGGCGGCTGGGGCGCCAGTGACACCGAGCTGCGCCATCAGTAGTGCGTTCAGTCCGGCATACGCCCCGGCGCCGTGGGCATCACGCAACATTGTCGGAAAGCTCACCAGGCGCATCATCGGGCATCTCGGGCCGAAGTATTCTGCGATACCCAACGCATGACGGAATGTCGCTTCATCAAGCTTCAGCAGACGGGCACCGGCGCAAACGACCCCGATTCCGGAAAAGGCGCCTGAGGCATGATATTCAGGAGCAGTGGCCATCAATGCCTGGCCCGCACGCAGGGCGGTCTCATAACCGATGCACAGTGCGCTGAGGAATTCCTCGCCGCTGATGTCTTTGCCCTGGCTGCGATACGCGTCAACCAATGCAACAAGGGCCGGGACAACGGTTGCACCCGCATGTCCCTTGGAGGTGAAGTGACCTTCATGTGCATCCAGGCTATCAACGCAGAAACCGCCTGCATACGCAGCGCCCAATGGATGCACGGCTCTGCCGTCGAACCAAAGGCGGCTGGACAGCTTGTTGGCAGAGTAGTGGGTGTCAGCGTAGGTTTTGAGCATCACGCTGGTTTGATTGTCGCGAGCACCGGCGGCCACACCAATGATGTCGAGCAGGCAAGTTTTAACCAACTCGCGTGTATGCAGGGGCGCGTCCTTGTAACTGAAATTCTGGACGAATGAATACAACTGCATTTCATGATTCCTGAATGATGAACGCCGAAACGGATAAAAAGTTGCCCGGGGAAGAGCAACCTTTTATGCAGATTTAAATGAAGGGATTAATTTTTTGCGGTGGCGGTATTAGCCGCGGCTCGTGCGTCTACCAGCCAGCTGTCGTATTTCGCGTGATGGGCCGCGATCCATTCTTTGGCGTGACGAGTAATGTCAGCTGCACTTTTTTCACCATTGTGCATTTTGAGATTTTGCGCGCTTTCATCGTCAGTAGAGATCTGCATTTCAGACAGGAACTTCACGGCAGCCGGATTTTTCTCGGCGAACTCTTTGTTGATGACCGCTCTGACACTGTCGACCGCGAAACCAAGGTTTTTACCATTGAAGGTAGTGTTGACATCGTTTTTACCACCTGGAAGATCCGTACGTGGCACGGTTAACCAAACAACATCTTTACCTTCGATCAGAACACCGGAGATCCACTGAGGTACCCAGGTGTAATAGAGAATCGGCTTGCCTTCTTTGTAACGAGCAATGGTGTCGGCCATCAGGGCAAAATAGGAGCCCTGGTTATTTGTGACAGTCTTATCCAGGCCATAGGCTTTCATATGGTGGGCAATGATCAGCTCACAGCCCCAGCCGGGGTTGCAACCAGTCATGTCCGCTTTACCGTCGCCGTTACTATCGAACAGCTTGGCAATCTCTGGCTTTTTCAAATCATCGAGAGAGGTGATGTGATACTGGTCAGCCGTTTTCTTATCGATCATGTAGCCCTGCAGTACGCCCGGCATAATATTGCCGGTTTTCACCATCGCTTCATCGCCGCCGGCCTTCGCGTAGAACGATTTGTGCAGTTCCTCCCACAGATGTACCGAGAAATCAGCGTCACCATTGGCAAGTGCAATCATCATGGTGGAGTATTCGGTTTCCTTAGGCGTCTGAACGTCGTAGCCCAATTCCTTGAGCCCCGCCATTGCGATCTCTCCGCGAAATCGCTCTTCGGCAATTGACGGGAAAATCGGGGTGATTGATACCCCTTTTCCGGGCTCCTGCGCCGTGGCGGCTGATGCGAAAACAGGGGCGACCGCTAGTACTAAAAGCGCCACAGAGTGAATGAATTTCTGTTTTATTCCGAAGGTTGTGAAGTTCATTATCGTTTGCCTTGGCTGGATTAAAGAAGTTGGCATTTCTTTTGGTTCACGACGCGCCGCTTAGCGGAGTTAGCTTTGTTTAGGACTGATTTCTATTTTCATGACAGTGTTTTTTCTTTTCAGGCGATAAATGACGCCCGCCGGTCCTGTCTGGTACCAGTGTTCACCTTTGGTTGCCCTGTTACTGCGTTCGCCCATTGCCTGGGTCAGTCGGTCGAGGAAAATCGCCAGCAATACCAGACCCAATCCACCGACGGTTGCCAAGCCCATATCGAGGCGGCCAATCCCTCGAAGTACCATCATCCCCAGTCCACCAACCGATATCATTGAAGCGATCACCACCATGGACAGTGACAACATCAATGCCTGATTCAGACCCGCCATGATCGTCGGTGCAGCTAAGGGAAGTTGAACCCGCCTCAGCATCTGGCGTGGGGTGCATCCGAAAGCCCGTGCAGCTTCAACCTTGTCTTCCGGTACCTGGCGAATGCCCAGATTGGTGAGCCTGACCAGTGGTGCGACCGAAAAGATGATCGTGACCAGTACTCCCGGTACGTTACCGATGCCAAACAGCATCACCACGGGCACCAGATAAACAAATGCAGGCAGTGTTTGCATTGCATCGAGTACCGGGCGCAGAAGCATCTCCAGTCGGTCACTTCGGGCACACAGGACGCCCAGCGGAATGCCAATAACTGCACAGAAAAACAGTGAAGTGAGCACCAGGGCAAGGGTGATCATGGCGTCATTCCATACGCCGATCACTCCTAAGAGGGTGAGGGTGACGAAACAAAGTATGCCTATCTTTTTCCCTCCTATCTGCCAGCCGAAGAGCGTTGCAATAATAATGAATATTGACGGAGGAATAGCCAGTAATCCGAACTGAATACCATTAAGTACTTGGTCGATTGGCCATCTTATCGATCGGAAAACCTCGCGGAAATTATGAACCAGAAAGTTCAGGGCAACTTCTACCCATTGGCCCAAAGGGACGTTGATGGATTGAAAGGGGTCTAGGAAATTGAATTCGTTCATGTCATCACCTGAATGTCCGAGCCTGGCAAGCCAGCAAATAGAGCCTGTTAGTGTCGGCTCATTGTTTGAAGCAGTAGGCTCTTGGAGATCGTGCCTTTGAACACACCCTGGCGATCGAGCACGGCAACTGGATTAACGGCATCAGCAACGATGTGAAAGACGTCCTGCAGAAGTACATCGTCGCGCAGCGTAGGAGTGGAGTGATCCATGGCGTACGGATGCTCTGCGCAAATTTTGGCGACATCACCCGCCTTGAGGATCTTCGAGGCATCAAAGCCTTTGAAGAAAGCTCTGACGTAATCGTTCGCTGGGTTGCAAAGCAGCTCTTGCGGGGTACCGATCTGAACGACCTGACCACCCTCCATGATCGCGATGCGATGGCCGATGCGAATAGCCTCGTCAATGTCATGGGAGATGAAGATGATGGTGCGATGCTGTTCTGCCTGCAGGCGGATCAGCTCGCCCTGCATTTCGTGGCGAATCAACGGGTCGAGTGCCGAGAAGGCTTCGTCCATCAGCAGGATGGCAGGGTCGTTGGCCAGCGCTCGGGCCAGGCCTACCCGCTGTTGCATGCCGCCGGACAGTTGATGCGGATAGCTGTAGGCGTGGCCATCGAGCCCCACCTGTTTGAGTGCCTCGATTGCACGTTTATGCCGTTCACTTTCCTCGACACCCGAGATTTCCAGGCCGAAAGCGACGTTGTCGATCACACTCATGTGGGGCATCAGGGCGAATGACTGAAACACCATGCTCATGTCTTTGCGACGAACGCTGAGGAGATCAGCATCTGACAGACCGGTGATTTCCTGGCCGTTGAGATGGATGGTGCCCGAGGTCGGTTCGATCAGTCGGTTGAACAACCGAACCATCGTCGACTTTCCAGAGCCGGAAAGTCCCATGATGACGAAAATCTCACCGCGTTTTACGGAGAAACTGGCATCAAAAACGCCAACGACTTGACCGGTTTTGCTGAAAATTTCATTCTTGTCAGCACCGCGAGCCAGCATCTCCATCGCGAGCTTTGGCTGAGCACCAAAGACTTTGTAAATGTTTTTTACCGAGAGTATCTCGTCACCAAGACTCATAACCCCTCCTGCTGCAATTACGACATAAGATCAAAAACTTAGGTGTACGTGTCTTGATCAGTTAAGACGGTGCTTGTGGGGGCAGTCAAAATGGGAGACAGATTGGGAATTAGTCATTGTGACCATCCTCTTTATTATGTGATGTTTATTATTTTTGTTTTATCGGCGCTGAATTAAGCAGTTCCTTGAGAACCAAGTTATTACCTAATAGGGTCAGCGTCTAACAACATTTCTTCCCGCCAATCAATAACGTGATGTTATCAATCATTTAAATAGGTCAATTTGCGACTGCGGCAGTGCTAGTTGCGAAGACGACTGCCGCTGGGCCTGTCTTAGACCCACTGTTTCAGCTACGCTCCAGTGTAGGCTCTAGGTGGAACCCTTCGGCCGATCTCATCCCTAACGGCCCTCCGAAAGGCCCCAAACCGGATATTCAATACTCTAGGTTATGGTTAAGCACATCGATCCAGACATGACGCTGCTGAAAATGCCGTCTCTGAAAGCAGTGAAGTCATTCGTAGCCGCCGCCAAATATCAGAGCTTTACGCGTGCGGCTGAAGCGCTGTGCGTTACCCAAGCGGCAATCAGCCGTCAGATTCGGGAGCTTGAGGCGTACCTTGGGGTGGATCTTTTCAAGAGGGTGGGGCGAGCGGTCGAGTTGACGGAAGCCGGGTCCATCTTTTTTGATGCGGCACAGCTATCTTTCGTCAATATTTCCCAAGCGGCGGAGCGCATTCGCACCAACAATGCAGGCAAACGCACGCTGACGCTTTGCTGTTCTCCCGCGTTTTCAGCCCTCTGGCTCGCAGCGAAGCTGCCGGGGTTTTTTACCAAGAACGCAGACATCGACCTCAATCTGGTAACCACTCAAAACTTTTTGTCGATGGAGCCGGGTGTAACTCCGGACATCTTCATCACCAAGATGGCCAGGATTCAGGATGGGTATCGTAGCTATCCGTTGTTCCATGACGTCATCTACCCGGTGTGCACGCCTCGTTACAAAGCGGAGCACCCTGAGCTATCCAGCCTGGAAGGATTACGCGACGGGGTTTTGCTAAACCTCAGCCCCTATGGCAGATCCCAAGTAGCGGAGCATGTTGACTGGGGCGTTTGGCTGGCTTATCACGATGTTGATATCGAGAAACGCCCCCACGACAGTCCTCACGTTTTCAACGCGAATGACTACAACCTGGTGATTAGCATGGTGTTGACCCACCAAGGTGTAGCGCTGGGCTGGAATCACCTGGTCGAAAACCTGATCGAAAACGGCACGCTGATTCGGCCGATCGACGAGGAAGTGGTTCTCCATGAAAGCCAGCACTATCTGACATTTCGTGAAGACCGGATCAATGACGACGCCTGTTGTCGGCTACGCGACTGGATTCTGGCCCAGTTTTCCAGAGCCGTTTAGAGGAAAGGAAGGCGGCCGTGATTGAGCAATCACTCGAGGTGCGGGGGAGCTCCACCGCCAACAGGTATTGCTCAAGGCAGAACTGAAGGGGATGCCGGTGGTGATCATTCATGATTCTCACCACCGGCAGTGTTGCACTTAGCCGACAGATCTTAACGGGATGGTGTCATTGAGCTGATCAAGCATCGTTTTGCAGTACCAATCATCAAATTGACACACACCAATTTCGCTGGCCACCGACAACGGGCCTGGCTCGTAAGCAGGGGAGCTGACCCCGACCTGTGCCCCTTCAACCAAGGTGCGATCCTGGTCATTGGTTGCAAGCCAAACCTTGGTCAGGCGATCGATGTCGTAGTCGACACCTTCCTGCGCGTCCTTCTTGACGATCCATTTTGTGGTGACCAACGTCTCGCCCGGACCAATGGGCAGTACGCGGAAGCTCAGCGCGTGATCGCCCAGAAAGTGGTTCCAGGTTGATGGGTAGTTGAAATACAGCAGCGCACCGATGTTGGCTTCTCCGGTGGTGTCCAACCGGCCAGCGACCGCAGGCTTGCCATCCATTGTGTAGCTGACGGCCCCGGAAAACAGGGGGATGCGCGTCATTCGGAAACGACCTTTATCATCCATGACCAATCGGCTAGGCAGACCTGCCGCCTCGCAGCGATCCCAGTGCTCTTTGAGTTCGGGATCTTCATCGCCGCCGGCGCCACCCACCGATGGGTTGTCCACGAATGAGTGCATCAATTCCGGGTGAGTACAATCGCAGTGGTAGCACTCACGGTTGTTCTCGAAAACCAGTTTCCAGTTGCCTTTCTCAATGATGTTCGACTCAAACGCGACTTTGCAGTCCTCCAGGTTATGAGGCGCAACGAAAGGGGTGACGGATTTTCTGAACGACGAAAAGTCTGGGGCGACCTCTGCAACGCACACATAGATGTACGTTTCGACGACCTCACAATGCACCGACTTCAACCCATGCTGAGACTTGTCGAAATCATCCCCCATGTTCCCGGCGAAAAGCAGTTTGCCGTCCAGCTCGAATGTCCATTTGTGGTAAGGGCACACCAGTTTGGCAACTTTGCCGCTGGCTTCCGGGCACACCTTGGAGCCGCGATGGCGGCAGGCGTTGTGGAATGCACGAATCTGCTTGTCTGCGCCGCGCACGATAGCGACAGGGTAGTCGCCGATTTGCAGCGACAGGTACTGACCTGACTTCTCCAGCTCAAATGTGTGCCCTGCGAAGATCCAGCTTTTGTGCCAGATCTGTTGCAGATCCTGCCTGTAAACGTCTGGATCGCTATAAAGGGCACCTGGCAGCGCGTGGTCAGGCTTGCGCTGCGCGATAAGATTTGAAACTGCCGATTTAGTGCTCACGGTCAACACACTCCAAAATACCAAGGGGGCGAAACGTTCAGCCTGCTCAGCGAGGTGAGGCCAAACGGTCTTGAGTTCGCAGTACCGCCTGAGGATGCAAGCCCATCAAACTGTGCTGCTTCTATCCGCGAACCGGTACGTTTTGCGACGTCCAGAAAGCGCCTTACGAAAAATGTGCCTTCTTGGATGGGGGGGCCATCCGTGCACTCATTTCGTTCAAGTCCTTACTCATGCAGACATTTCTGGAATGCCAATGTTTGCATCAATAGCTATATTTCTACATCACCTTAATTCGAGCCTGGGAAACCAGATCTTAATTAATGAGACGACTGTACGAGAAAAACGTTTATCCAATGTGTCGGTAGAATATCGCTGTTGTAAGGCTACGACGGTAATCGTGCGTCAACAAGAAACATTTACTCTTATCAATGCATAAACAAATGTTATCGATTGATGCCGCCGCTTCGGTGATGATTTTTTATGTTGTTGATTGTTAAGAAGAATTAATTTTATTGGCTGAAGAATTTACCCTTTCAGAAAGGTATGCGGCAGCAATACACTCTATTGACCACCTTCTTGGCGCATGCGAGTCTGGATTCAGCAGTCCACCGCACTAGTTGGTAACACAGCCTCTGCAGGTCATTTGTGAAAGCAGAAATCTGCTCTTTACAGAGACTTTAAACGTCAGGGCCTGTGTCCCGTGAAACATGGAGTTTTTTATTGCGCCTCAAGGCATCAACGCTGACGCGCTCGTTTATCTTCCACCTGACTCGCATTCGGAGCATTTATCTTGAAATTTGAAGGTATTTATACGCCAGCAGTAACTCCTTATAACTCGGACGGGGAGATTGACTGGAATGTGTACTCGCAAGTTTTGGAGTCGCTGATTGAGGCGAAGGTGCACGGCATTATTATCGGCGGGTCGACCGGCGAGTATTATGCGCAGACCTTTGAAGAACGCACCGAGTTGGCGGCCTACGCCAAAGATGTGATCGGCACTCGGGTGCAACTAATCGTCAGTACCGGGGCGATTCGTACCGAAGATGCGGTTCAGTACGCCAAGGATGCCAAATCGATCAAAGCGGACGCCATTCTTGTTACGTCCCCGCCTTACGCGTTGCCAACCTCACAGGAAAACGCGATTCACGCGCTCACTATCGATCGCGCAGCGGACTTGCCGATCATGCTTTACAACTATCCGGGGCGCATGTGCGTTTCGATGGATGAAGAGTATTTCACCCGTGTCAGCCAATCGAAAAACGTTGTCGCCATCAAGGAAAGTTCCGGCGACATGGGCCAGGTGCATAGGCTGGCCCTGCAGTTCCCCAACATCGCCTTGTCCTGCGGATGGGACGACCAGGCCCTCGAGTTTTTTGCCTGGGGCGCTCGCAGTTGGGTGTGCGCAGGTTCCAACTTCCTGCCCAAGGAACACGTTGCGCTTTATGAAGCCTGCGTGATCGAAAAGAACTTCGACAAAGGCCGTCAAATAATGTCAGCGATGATGCCGCTGATGAATGCTTTGGACGGCGGCAAGTTCGTGCAGTCGATCAAGTACGGCTGCGAAATTGCCGGATTGAACGTCGGTAACGTGCGCCTGCCATTGCAGCCACTTGAAGCGGACGAAAAGCAGAGTTTCGCGTCGGTCATTACTGAACTCAAACGTAACGTAGCCAACATTTCTTCGGGAGCCAGCCATGGGTGATCTTCTGAGCAAGGCCGACTATGCCGCTCTGGCCAAAGACATTTCGTTGCCATCCAAGGCGTTCATCAATGGCGCGTTTAAACCCGCGATCTCTGGCAAAACCTTCGCCACGAATAATCCGGCGACGGGGGAGTTTCTGACTGACGTCGCTGCGTGTTCGTCCGAAGATGTGGACTTCGCGGTGAGCAATGCCAAGGAGGCCTTTGAGGATGGACGCTGGAGATCTATTTCTCCTCGGGAGCGCAAAGCGGTTCTGTTGAAGTTTGCAAACCTGCTTGAAAGCCATCAATACGAACTGGCCGTCCTCGAAAGCCTCGATAGCGGCAAACCGGTCAGTGAATGTCAGTTGGTCGACATCCCGGACACCATCCACACGATCCGCTGGCACGCAGAACTGATTGACAAGATTTATGACAACACAGCACCGGTTGGCAGCGACGCGCTGACTATGGTGGTCCGGGAGCCGATCGGCGTGGTGGGCTGCGTATTGCCCTGGAACTTTCCACTGCTGATGCTGGCCTGGAAAATCGGCCCGGCGCTCGCTGCGGGCTGCTCGGTCATCGTCAAACCTGCTGAACAAACCTCGCTGACCACGTTGCGTGTCGCTCAGCTGGCGTTTGAAGCCGGTATACCCGCTGGTGTACTCAACATTGTGACCGGCACGGGCAAAGACGTCGGTGAGCCCATTGGTTTGCACAACGATGTCGACATGGTGAGCTTCACGGGCTCCACCGCGACCGGCCGCCGCTTCCTGCATTACGCCGCCGATTCGAACCTGAAACGCATCGTTCTTGAGTGCGGCGGAAAAAATCCGGCCGTGGTGATGGACGATGCCCAGGACCTGGATCTCGTGGCTCAGCATGTCGTCAACGGCGCGTTCTGGAACATGGGCGAAAACTGCTCCGCGACTTCACGTCTGATCGTCCATGCGTCGGTTAAAGACGAACTGCTGGAGCGCATGGGCGCCTACATCCGCGAATGGAAGATGGGTGACCCACTCGATCCGCAGAACCGCGTAGGGTCGCTGGTCAGCCCAGAGCATTTCGCAAAAGTGAAGTCGTACCTTGAGCACGCCACCGCCGGAAAGCTTCAAGTTGTTTACGGTGGCGCGACCAAAGACGGTGCCTTCGTAGAACCGACGGTGATTGACGGTGTTGGTCGAGACGACCGGCTGTTCCAGGAAGAGATCTTCGGCCCGATTCTTTCAGTCACCACGTTCAACACGATCTCCGAAGCCATTGCCCTGGCCAATGACACGGTGTACGGCTTGGCGGCCTCGGTTTACACCGCCAGCTTGCGCCGGGCGATCAAGTTGTCGCGGGAAATTCGTGCCGGCATCGTCACCGTCAACTGCTTTGGCGAGGGTGACGCATCGACACCATTCGGTGGCTACAAGGAGTCAGGCTTCGGTGGTCGGGACAAATCCATTTTCGCCCATGACCAGTACACCGAAATCAAAACCATCTGGATCGATGTGTCTGATCGGTCGGACGAAGAGACCGAAAAATGAGCAGCCATACCATCAAGCGCCTGCCGGTAGACACCGGGGTTTCAGGTTGGGAGGCGATTTCCGCACGCACTGCGCCTGTCCGCATGCTTGATGGAAACGTGACGGCGGATTGGCTGATTATCGGTGCCGGTTTTGCCGGCCTGTCCGCCGCTCGCAGACTTTCACAGTTACACCCGGGTGACAGCATTGTTGTGGTCGATGCTCATGAAGTCGCCAAGGGGCCTGCGGGCAGAAACTCTGGTTTCATGATCGATGTGCCGCACAGTCTGTCGTCCGGGGAATATTCCGTGGCGAGTGAGTCTGCAACGGCCCTGGAAATCACGCAAAATCGTTTTGCGATTGCATTTGCTGCTGAAGCTGCGCGGGAGTACGGCATGTCCGCCGACACCTTCGACCCTTCAGGGAAGATCAACGCGGCCGCCACTGAGCGGGGATTGAAGCTGAACGTCAATTACGCTCAATCCCTTGAGCGCATTGGCGAAAAGTTCGAGATGTTTGATGCCGCGCAAATGCGTGAAATCACCGGGTCCACCTATTACCACGGTGGGATCTACACTCCCGGCGCGGTGATGATTCAACCCGCGCAATACATTAGAGACCTGGCAGCAGGGCTCGACGGGAAAATCACGCTGTTCGAGCGCTCTCCGATTATTGAGTTGACCAAACAGGGAAGCGGTTGGAGCGCTCGATCTCATAACGGTACGGTGCACGCACCCAAGGTCATCCTGGGGGTTAACGGGCACATTGAAAACTTCGGCCATTATCAAGGACGCCTACTGCACGTCTTCACTTACGCGTCCATGACGGCGGCGTACAGTGATGATGAATTCAGGAAAGAGGTGCCGGGTAAAGCCAAGTGGGCCTTACTGCCAGCGGATCCAATGGGCGCGACCGTTCGCAAGATCTGTTCAGACGGTCTCTCGCGAATTGTCATTCGGACAAAGTTCACCTATGAACCAAGCATCCAAGTCACTCCAGAGCAGGTAGCTGCGGTGGCTAAGGAGCAGCGTCACTCCCTGGATGCGCGCTTTCCCGAGCTGAAATCCACGGCGCTGGAATTCAGTTGGGCCGGCCGCCTGTGCCTAAGTCGTAACAGTGCTGCGGCATTTGGCGAGATTGAAGAAAACCTGTACTCGGCTTGCTGCGAAAATGGACTGGGTACTGTGAAAAGCACCCTGGCAGGTGTGATGGTTGCGGAATTGGCATCGGGTACGCGTTCGGAGTTTCTCGATAGCTTCAGTCACGCGCCAGGCCCCAGCAAGCTACCCCCCAAGATAATAACGAAACTGGGCGTCAGTTCGGTTATTCGCTGGCATGAGTTTTGGGCCGGGCGAGAAGGTTAACAAATTTAAGTTGTCGGCTTTTCCAATAAAGGCCGTTTAACAAGTCACTAATAAGAACGGAATAATCCATGAGAAATATCTGGAAGGCATCCTGCAAAGGGGAAGGGCATGACCGAAGTGCAATTGAAGAGCGACCGAACAAGAAATACTGCGCCCACTGTTGCCGCTAATCCTGGGGTCGCGAAGCCCCAATTCGGGATCTTTCTATGCTTGCTTTCAATGCTTATCTTTGCGAGCCAGGACGGAATAACCAAGGTGCTTGTCAAAGACTTCCCGGTTGCCCAACTGGTCATGATGCGTTATTGGGTGTTTGTCGTTTTTGTACTCGGATATGCCGCCTGCCACGGTAGGGCAAAAGCGTCGTTTCGCAGTAAGCACCCCTGGCTGCAAATCATTCGAGCGTTGCTGGCTGTGGGTGAAACCGTACTGTTTGCAGTGGGGCTACGATATTTGGGCCTGGCCGAAATGCATGCACTCTATGCCGTATTTCCGCTGATGACATTGGCATTGGCGGGGTCGGTGCTTGGGGAGTTCATAGGGCTGCGGCGCTGGGTTGCTGCGGCGATAGGGTTCACCGGCACACTGATCATTCTCCGACCAGGCGCGGGCGTCTTTGAACTCGCGGCGCTGATCCCCCTGCTGGCTGCTTTGGCGTTCGCGGTGTTCAACGTACTGACGCGCCGGATTAGCCAACACGACTCCTTTGCTACGAACATGCTCTACATGGCAAGTGTGGGTGCCCTGACGGTCACATTTGCGGGGCTGCCTGCATGGGTGACTCCGACTCCAGTCCAGGGCCTCTTGATGGGGATCCTGGCATTGACCGGAGTAGTCGCACAGATTCTCTTCATTCAAGCACTGAAATACGCGACCGCTTCTTCTCTGCAGCCGTTCAACTATGCGCTTCTGGTGTTCGCCACGTTGATTGGTGTGATCGTGTTTGCCGAGCGCCCGGACACCTGGGTGGTTGTCGGTGCAGCGTTGGTGATTATTGGGGGGCTGTATGCGATTAAGGCAAAGGCGTGAACGTACCTGAGTGTATGAAGTAATCAATGCGTGGTTGGTTTTCAGGGCGAGACACGGCGATAAAAAAGGGCAGCTCAAAGCTGCCCTTTCCCCAACCTACTCCTTAGGCCGCGCTAAACAGCTTGTGCGGATCCATGACAAATTTCTTCGGCACTCCGGCATCGAACTCGTGGTAACCGCGCGGCGCGTCGTCCAGGCTGATCACCTGCACGCCGACGACCTCGGCAATGTGAATGCGGTCCCACATGATCGCCTGCATCAGCTGGCGGTTGTACTTCATCGTCGGGGTCTGGCCGGTGTGAAAGCTGTGGGACTTGGCCCAGCCGAGGCCGAAACGGATGTTCAGGCTGCCATGCTTGGCGGCTTTGTTGACCGCACCCGGGTCTTCGGTGACATACAGACCGGGGATACCGATATTGCCGGCGACCCGCACCACGCCCATCAGCGCGTTGAGCACTTCGGCCGGGGCCTCGTGCTGTGCGCCGTCATGGCCGTGGCCACGGGCTTCGAAGCCGACCGCATCGACCGCACAATCGACTTCCGGCTCACCGAGCAGGTCGGCGATTTGCTCGTGCAGTGGAGTGTCCTTGGTCAGGTCGGCGATCTCAAAGCCCTGAGCCTTGGCATGCGCCAGACGCAGCGGATTGACGTCGCCGACGATCACTACCGCCGCACCCAGCAGACGGGCGGAGGCGGCGGCAGCCAGTCCGACCGGACCGGCGCCGGCGATATACACCGTGCTGCCAGGGCCGACACCGGCGGTCACCGCGCCGTGGTAGCCGGTCGGCAGGATATCGGAGAGGCAGGTCAGGTCGCGGATTTTCTCCATTGCCTTGTCGCGGTCGGGCAGCTTCAGCAGGTTGAAGTCGGCATACGGCACCAGCACGTATTCGGCCTGGCCGCCAACCCAGTCGCCCATGTCCACATAGCCATAGGCACCGCCGGGGCGCGCCGGGTTGACCGTCAGGCAGACGCCGGTGTGCTGCTCCTTGCAAC
Source organism: Pseudomonas sp. PDM25 (assembly GCF_019219045.1). Taxonomy (NCBI): domain Bacteria; kingdom Pseudomonadati; phylum Pseudomonadota; class Gammaproteobacteria; order Pseudomonadales; family Pseudomonadaceae; genus Pseudomonas; species Pseudomonas sp. PDM25. Next base: position 342,903 of record NZ_JAHUWL010000006.1, on the reverse strand, counting down.
TGCGACAACGGCCGCAGGCGACATTGAACGGCACCGAGACCAAGTCACCGATTTGCACGTTTTCAACGTCGCGGCCCTTCTCGATCACCTCACCAGTAATTTCATGGCCAAGCACCAGCCCGACCTGAGCCGTGGTCCGGCCACGCACCATATGCTGGTCGGAGCCGCAGATATTGGTCGAGACCACGCGCAGGATCACGCCATGGTCAACGCGCTTGCCGCGCGGGTCTTGCATTTTCGGATAGGGGATGGTCTGCACCTCGACCTTGCCTGCGCCGAGATACACGACACCACGATTACCAGACATGATTTCACCTCGCTTTTGTTGTTGTGAGAACACGGCCCTTGTACTAGGAAGGGTCGCGTGGCCTTACAGTGCGGCGGTATATGTCTTGCGTTTGCGCGTGAATGCAGATTGGTTGGAAGTCACCTTCCAACGACGCGTGATTAGCCGTCATCATATCGATCCTACGCCTGGTATCAGTACCCGGCGAGAGCATTTAGCACCCAATCACCACCAGTTTCAGGACTCTCAACTGTGCATACGCGAACTCTCGCGGCATCGTCAGTTCCGACCGAGTTGGGCGAATTCGATCAAAACGGCAGTGGCAGTTTCGCCGTGCGCCCCCCATCCACCACAAGCACTTGCCCGGTGATAAAGGCCGATGATTCGGAGGCCAGGAAAACGACTGTCCCGCCAACATCCGCCGGCAATCCGGTACGCCCGACCGGATGAAGGCGCAGGAGTGCCTGGCGCGCCGCACGCGGATCAGTTTGAGCGGCGAGGTACGCATCACTCAACTCGGAATTGATCCACCCTGGAGCAATGGCATTGCAGCGGATCCCGTCCCGGCCGAGATCGATTGCCAAGGCTCGGGTCAGCCCATGGATGCCGGCCTTGGAGGCACAGTACGCGGCATGTTCAGGGTTGGCGCCTATCCCTTCGATCGACCCGATATTGATAATGCTGCCGCCGCCTCGCAGACGCATCTGTGGCACCAACGCCTTGCACAAGAATGCTGGCGCCCGCAGATTGACTGCCATCATGCGATCCCAGTCCTGCTCGGTCATATCATCAATGGATTTCTCGAACATGAACCCGGCGTTGTTAACCAGGACATCGATTCCGCCAAGCTGCTCCTGGGCGAACTGGGCAATCAAATTGGGTGACTCCATCGAGGCGAGATCAGCTTCGACGAAATAGACTTGAGGGTGATTTTGCAAGTCGGCGTCCAGTGCCTGACGCTGAGCGATCAACACAGAAGCTCCCGCCTCAAGCAATTGTTCGGTGATGCCTCGGCCAATCCCTCTGCCGCCCCCGGTCACCACTACATTCTTACCATTGAGCATCGCTACCTCTCCTTAGCCGGATACCGGCTTAGCGCCTGTGACTTCCACCGTTTCACCGGCGATGTACCTGGCCTCGTCGGACGCCAGAAATGCGATGACATCCGCAATGTCTTCAGGCTCGGCGATACGGCCTAATGGCACGCTTTTGTTCAGTTCTTGCACGGCCTTATCCGGATCCAGGCCACGACGCTCAAAGCCGCTGCGTATCATTGGGGTATTGATTTCGTGCGGGCACACGGCGTTGACGCGGATGCCCAAAGGGGCGCAATCGCGGCCCAGGTTCTTGGTTAACGCCGCGACGGCCCCTTTGCTTGTGCAATACGCCACGTGGGCGGGGCCGGGATAAATGCCCCAGACAGATGATGTGTTGACGATTGCGGCGCCCGGGCGATTTTTCATGTGCGGTATCGCGGCACGGCAAATGAAGAACACCGCATTCAGGTTTACGCCCATGGCGTCGAACCACATGTCGTCAGTGGTTTCCTCAATCGTGCCGCGGGGAATGATGCCCGCATTGTTCAATACGATGTCGATCCCCGAAAAAACATCGATAGCCGTTTGGACAATCGCTTCGCAATATTCTTTTCGGCGTAAATCGCCTGCCACGTAGTGCACTTCGGCTCCCAGATCACGGACTTTTGCGGAAATTGATTTGCAACCGGCTTCATCAAGATCAGACAAAACAAGCTTTGCGCCTTCTCGGGCGAACAATAATGCTAACGCCTGTCCGACACCGCCGGCAGCGCCGGTAATGACCACCACTTTATTATTGAATTTCATAGGGCAACCTGCCTGAAGTTTTTGGCGCAGCCATTATTTGGTTTCAATGGATCGCAGCGTCCAACAACTTTTTTACTGGGCCAAAGGATGACGTGGCGTTATCCAAAAAATCGCGCGCGCAACATCCTCTTGGCATGGCGAACATATGTCTAAAAAATGTACGCCGATGTACATGCCGTGTACGCCACAGATTCTGGGGTGTACAGTGACGAGGAATTTTCAAAGAAAGGTCAACCCGAATGTCACAGACAGGAAGGGCGAAAACCAAAGCGCAGGACGCAGGTTGGCGAGGCTCCGTCGATGGTTGGCTGGATGCCGCCTACGATGCTCTTAAAGAGTCGGGTGTGGATGCTGTGCGGGTGATGCCGCTGGCCAAGCGTTTGAATTTGTCTCGTACCAGCTTCTACTGGTTCTATGAAGATCGGGAACAGCTGCTAGCGGCGCTCCTGGCTCGATGGCGGGACAAGAACACCGGCGGTATGGTCAGCCAATGTGAGAGTTATGCAGAAAGTATTTCCGAAGCGATTCTCAACGTCTTCGAGTGCTGGCTGAACCCTGAGCTGTTCGATTCGCAGTTTGAATTTGCCGTGCGCAGTTGGGCGCTGCAATCGGACGAGGTCAAAGCTGAAATCGCTTTAGCCGATGAAGCGCGGATGAATGCCCTGGCCGCGATGTTCCGACGGTTTGGTTACGACGTCGAGGGGGCTGACGTTCGGGCCAGGACGATCTACCTCACACAGATCGGCTACATCTCGATGAAAACCGATGAAGATATTGTCGTGCGATTTCGACGGATTCCTCAGTACGTGAGCGTGTTTACCGGCAAAGTACCGAAGAGGCGCGAGCTGGACCGCTTTTATGGAAAGTTCGGCTACGCAGAAAAAGAGCCCGGTGTTTTCGTTCCCTTGGTCGATACATTCGAGGAGTCTCCTGCCGATGGAGAATAGAACCCTGGGCATCATTGGGGGCACCGGCTGGCTCGGCCGCGCAATCGCGCAGGCGCTCCTTGAAAGCGGCTTCATCAAGCCTGACCATTTGTTGATCTCGAACCGCTCCGGCGTCAGTACTTTCGAGCCAGGCGTGAGGCTGCTGGCCGACAACCAGCAGTTAGTGGATCTCAGCGATATTGTCGTGCTGTCCATCCGGCCGGAGCAGTTTCGCGAACTGCGGATCAACGCCCGCGGCAAGGTAGTGATTTCTCTGATGGCCGGAGTTCCGGCGGCAGCCATCAGCGCGGCAACCGGTGCGGATGTAATCGTGCGGGCCATGCCGAATGCGGCCGTGGAAATCAGGCAGTCGTTCACGCCCTGGTACTGTGCCGGAAACCTTGTTGAGCGCGACCGCCAGTGGGTGCAGCGACTGTTCGAGTGCGTAGGTTCGGCGGACGAAGTGCCTGAGGAAGACTGTATTGATTATCTCAGTGCATTGTCCGGGACTGGGCCGGCCTTCCCGGCGATGTTGCAAATGGCGCTGACTAATCAGGCGGTGGCTGCAGGAATTCCCCTAGCCATCGCGCAGCGCGCTGCACAAGGCGTGGTGGTGGGGGGCGGCCAGATGCTAGCCAGCCGCGATCCGCGGCAAATGATTGAGTCGTTGATGGCTTACCGTGGCGTGACGGCGGCAGCACTGCAGTCGATGGCCGATCAGAACATCGAGTCCATTGTGGGGGCGGCGGTAAAGGCCGGCGCTGAAGTTGCGCGTCGGGGAATGTAGCCAGGGCAGGGGATAGACAGTGAAGGCCCGCTGAAGGGCCTTCACTGTAGAAAGCGTCAACCGATTGCGATTATTCGGCCTTGAAGCAATAGACAGCCAGTTTGTTGCCATCAAGGTCCCGAGCGTAAGCGGCATAGGCATTTTCAGCCCAGCTACGCGAACCCGGTTGGCCTTCACAGGTGCCACCAGCAGCGAGTGCGGTTTCGTGGAATGCATGTACTGCAGCGCGATTCGGCGCTTCGAAGCTCACAGTCACGCCATTGCCAACGTTGGCAGGATTGCCATTGGCGGGTTTTAGCACGAAGAACGACGGTTTATCCACGCCCCAAATGGAGCCGGATTCATCAAGGTCGGCAACACGGTTAAGACCAATTTCTTTGAGAACACCATCATAGAAGGTCCGTGCTTTGGCAAGGTCATTGGTACCGACAGAGACATGGGTAAAAACAGACATTTTGATTTCCTTTGGGTTGTGATGCGGGTGTGAGCGCTGGCCGGTATCACGGCAGTGCCTTGGTCAGAAATGAATGACGGTGCGAATGCTTTGACCTGCATGCATCAATTCGAAAGCCTTGTTGATGTCTGAAAGGCCAAGGTTATGAGTGATGAAGGTTTCCAGCGGAATTTCGCCGGTGCTCGCTTTCTCGACGTAGCTGGGAAGCTCCGTGCGGCCCTTGACTCCACCAAACGCGCTGCCACGCCAGACGCGCCCGGTTACCAGTTGAAAAGGGCGGGTACTGATTTCCTGGCCCGCACCGGCAACACCGATAATGATCGATTCACCCCAGCCCTTGTGGCAGCACTCCAGAGCAGCTCGCATCAATTTGACGTTGCCGACACATTCAAACGAATAGTCCACGCCACCGTCGGTGAGCTCGACAATCACGTCCTGGATGGGCTTGTCATAGTCCATGGGGTTTATGAAATCGGTGGCGCCAAGCGATAGGGCGACGTCCCGCTTGGCCGGGTTGATATCAATGGCGATGACTCGCCCGGCGTTGGCCATTTTCGCGCCGATGATGGCTGCCAGCCCGATCCCGCCGAGCCCGAATATCGCAACGCATGCCCCGGCCTCGACCTTGGCAGTGTTGAGTACGGCACCTATGCCTGTGGTCACGCCACAGCCCAGCAGGCACACCTGCTCTAGAGGCGCATCCTTGGGGATTTTGGCCAGGGAGATCTCCGGCAATACCGTGTACTCGGAGAAGGTCGAGCAGCCCATGTAGTGGAACACTGGCTGGCCCTGAAAGGAGAAACGCGATGTTCCGTCAGGCATCAGGCCCTTGCCCTGCGTCACTCTGACTGCCTGGCACAAGTTGGTCTTGCCCGACAGACAGAATTTGCATTGTCGGCACTCGGCCGTGTACAGCGGAATCACATGGTCGCCGACCGACAATGACGTAACGCCTTCGCCGATCGACTCGACGATCCCACCGCCCTCATGACCCAACACGGCAGGAAAGATCCCCTCGGGATCGTCGCCCGACAGGGTAAACGCATCCGTGTGGCAGACACCGGTTGCCACGATTCGTACCCTTACTTCGCCAGCCTTGGGTGGTGCGACATCGATGTCCACCAGCTGCAACGGCTGTCCTGGGCCAAAAGCGACTGCCGCCTTCGATTTAATGGTCACTGCTGACATGGTTTCCCTCTTGTTCATGGCGAGCCTCCGTTCCAACAGGAATGGAGGTTCGGATTCAGATTTCTTTCACCAGGCGCAACGCGTCGTAGATGGCCGCGTGGGTGTTGCGAGCAGACACGGCGTCGCCGATCCGGAACAGCTGGAAACGTCCTTCGGGATTGGTGACGATGTTCTGTGCCGTGCCGGCTATCAGGTCATGCTGCTCTACCGCGCCGCCATTGGTGGAGAGAGGACGCAGGTCGAAGTACAAGTCGTCCAGAGGAAGAGTGCCGTGGTTGACGACCACCTGATCGACCACGCGCTGCTTGTGGACCTGCCCGTAATCGCTGCCAAAGGTTGCAACGAGCCCGTCATCACGTTTTTCCACTGTGTCGACCCGATAGGTGACGGTGAAGGTGACGTCCAGGTCCTGCAGGCTGCGCATGTAGGGCACCAGGTTCATGGCCATGACTTCAGGTGCAAACGAGCGGTCAGGGGTCACGATTTCTACTTTCGCGCCGCTATTGGCGATGACTTCGGCTGCCTGTAGAGCAGCATGATCCCCGGCATCGTCGAAGATCAGTACGTTGCGACCGGGCTTGATGTCACCGGAAATGATGTCCCAGGTTGAAACCACGAGTTCGTTGCCTTTGCGGAGCACCTCGGTATCCGGTAGACCGCCGGTCGCGACGATGACCACGTCAGGCTCGAAGGCTTGCACGGCGTCGGCTTCGGCCCAGGTGTTGAAATGAAACTTCACCCCCAGTCGTTCGCATTGCGCCATGCGCCAATCAATGATGCTGATCATCTCGCGACGACGCTCGCTCAATGCCGTCAGACGAATCTGCCCGCCAGGTTGGTCAGCCGCCTCAAGTACCGTTACATCATGGCCGCGCTCACCGGCGACCCGCGCCGCTTCCAGCCCGGCAGGGCCCGTACCGACCACCAGCACCTTGCGCTTGACCGCGGCTTTGGGAATGTCATGAGGCATAGTGGTTTCCCGCCCCGTCGCTGCGTTGTGGATGCAGTAGGCCGCGCCACCCTGATAGATGCGATCCAGACAATAGTTGGCGCCGACGCACGGGCGAATATCTTCTTCGCGCTTCTCGATGATTTTGCGCACGATGTGCGGATCGGTCATGTGCGCGCGGGTCATGCCCACCATGTCCACTTTGCCCGAAGCGATCGCGTAGCGCGCCGTGGCAACATCGGGAATCTTCGCCGCGTGGAAGGTCGGGAAGCCTGTTGCCGAACGGATCTCGCCAGCGAAGTCGAGGTGGGGTGAGTTGCGCATACCCTGAATCGGGATGACATCGGTCAGGCCGGCGTCCGTATCGATGTGGCCGCGTACCACGTTCAGGAAATCGACCAGTCCGCTGTCCTTGAGCATGTGGGATATCTGCATGCCCTCGCTGGCATTGAAGCCACCGGGCAGTTCTTCATCACCGGTGTAGCGAACCCCGAGCAGAAAGTCTTCGCCGACCCGTTGGCGGATGCCACGCAGGATGTCGAAGGTAAAGCGCATGCGGTTTTCCAGCGAGCCGCCATAAGGGCCGTCGAGGTCATTGGTCAACGGCGACCAGAACTGGTCCATCAAATGCCCGTAAGCCTGAAGCTCCAGACCATCGAGACCTGCCGCCTTCATGCGCTCCGCCGCGTCTACATAGTCCTTGATGATCCGCTCGATGTCCCATTCTTCCATTTTCTTCGGGAAGGAGCGGTGTGAAGCCTCGCGACGGTGTGACGGCGACACCACCGGCAACCAGTCGGCCTTGTCCCAGCGGGTGCGGCGGCCCAGGTGAGTCAACTGGATCATCACTGCCGCACCGTGTTCGTGGCATTCATCGGTCAGGTCCTTCAACCATCCGACCACTTCATCCTTGTAGGCGAGCACATTGTTGAATACCGGCGGGCTGTCTCGGGAGACGGCTGCGGAACCGGCAGTCATGGTCAGGGCGACACCGGCCTTTGCGCGCTCCACGTGGTAGGCGCGATAGAGATCCTTGGGCATGCCATCCACAGGGTAGGCCGGTTCATGGGAGGTGGTCATGATCCGGTTTCTGAGGGTCAGATTCTTGATTTTATAGGGTTGCAGCAAGGGATCGCTGGACATCGTGGTGCGCTCCAAAGTGGGCTTCATCAGGCTTGGTGACTTGAAATTAGGATAAATGTACACCTGTGTCAATGGTTGGTGACACAAGTGTACATTTTGCTTGCGCAACAAAAAATCCAGGATTAACATCCGTCAAAACAAGGACTGAACTGGCTCATCCACGCCTGTCATCCATTGCATCGATTGATGAGTGCCCGAGGAAATTATGAAAGTGCTCGTAGCGGTAAAACGCGCCATCGACCCGAACGTGAAAGTTCGTGTTAAAGGTGATGGTTCAGGCGTCGACCTGAATGGCGTAAAAATGGCCTTGAATCCTTTCTGCGAGATCGCAGTGGAAGAAGCTATTCGCCTTAAGGAAAAAGGCGTGGTTTGCGAGGTGGTGGTCGTTTCAGTTGGCACTTCTGCTGCGCAAGAACAATTACGCACGGCATTAGCGCTTGGCGCAGATCGAGCACTCCTGGTTGAAACGAACGCGATGCTCGAGCCGCTCAACGTGGCCAAATACCTAAGCCAAGTGATCGATACCGAAAAGCCGCAATTGATCCTTTTTGGTAAACAGGCTATCGACCAGGAGAACAACCAGACCGGGCAGATGGTTGCGCAATTAATAGGTAGTGGTCAGGCCACCTTTGCCTCAGCCATCAGCTATGCCGATGGCCGATGGGTTGTTGAGCGTGAAGTCGATGGTGGCAGCCAGGTTGTGGCCCTTACGGCACCCGCAGTTGTTACCTGTGATCTGCGCCTTAATGAACCGCGCTACGCCTCGTTACCGAACATCATGAAGGCCAAGAAAAAACCGCTCGAGGTGATTGCCGCTGATGGCTTGGGCGCGAGCGTGAGGGAGCACACCCGGCTGCTCAAGGTGACGCCACCTCCAGTGCGAAAAGCAGGTATCAACGTCAGTTCGGTATCTGAACTGGTGGAAAAACTGAGAAACGTGGCGGGGTTAGTTTGATGCGCACATTGGTTATAGCCGAGCACACAGGTAGTCAACTCACGGCAGGCACGTTGAGTGCAATTACTGCTGCTATCGATCTGGGCTTCGAAACGGATTTGCTTGTGATGGGGGGGGCGGAGGCATCAGACGTTGCGGAACAGGCCGCGCTTACCAAGGGCCTGCATCGAGTGCTGCTCGCGCAGGATGAGATGTTCGAGAAGACGCTGGCCGAAAATGTCCAGCCACTGATCACTTCGCTAGTGGGCGACACTTATACCCATGTAATGGCCGATGCGAGCAGCATGGGTCGCAATGTGTTGCCACGGGTAGCGGCCAGCCTGGATGTCGGAATGCTTTCGGACGTCATCAAAATTGTGTCGGCAGACACTTTCGAGCGACCCATTTATGCGGGTAATGCGATCGCCACCGTTCAGTCCATCGATTCAGTCAAGTTGTTGACCCTCCGTGCCTCGGCTTTTGCCCAAGCCTCGTCCCATCAGGATCGCTGCGAAGTCATGGCCGTTAATGGGGGGCGCAGTGCAAGCACTGTCAGCTTTGTAAGCGAACAGCTGACGGTGAGCGAAAGGCCTGACCTGTCGAGTGCTCGTGTCGTCGTTTCCGGTGGTCGCGGGATGCAGAGCAAAGCGAATTTTGCATTGATCGAACGTGTTGCAGACAAGCTCGGTGGCGCCGTAGGTGCATCACGCGCTGCAGTGGACGCAGGTTTTGCCCCCAACGACTTGCAAGTCGGGCAGACGGGGAAAATAGTGGCACCGGATCTCTACATCGCCGCAGGTATCAGTGGCGCCATTCAACACCTGGCCGGTATGAGTGGATCAAAGGTAATCGTCGCGATCAACCAGGACGCTGAGGCGCCGATCGCCCAAGTTGCAGATTACATGTTGGTTGCGGATTTGTTTGAGGCATTACCGGCGCTCGAACAGGCATTGTGAGTGAGTTGATAATGATTCCATGGCAGAACAATGTGCGAAATTTTATATTTGAAAGTTTAATATTAGCTTCGCATTTTTATGAGGGAAGTTGATGCTTCTGCTGTCCTGCCAATAACTATTAATACAGCACGCGGAGATGCACATGATTACGTTATCCAGTAAAACTTGTACCGGCTGGCTTGCAGGTTTGGTTATGATCTCCAGCAGCCTGATAGCTCAAGCCGAGGAGCCCGCGCCTATCCGTATTGGTTGGGTGAATTGGTCGGATACGGAGATCGCTGTAAAGCTGGCAGACACAGCGTTGCGAGATCACCTGAAGCAACCGGTTAAATTGGTTCTGGCCGATATTGGTATTCAGTTCCAGGCGCTGGCTAACGGTAATATCGACCTGATTCCTATGGTTTGGCTGCCAAGCACTCACAAGTCCTTTTATGACAAATACCGCGACAAGCTCGAAGACTTGGGGGTGCTTTATGAGGGGCGGATTGGCATGGCGGTACCCACTTCTATTCCTGTCAGTGAAATCGCCAGTGTCGAAGACCTTAACAAGCCAGAGGTAAGGGAAAAACTCGGCGGCAAGATTTTGACTTCCGAAGTGGGTAATGGTCAGTACAAACTTACCGAAAAGGCCATTAAAGAATATCGTCTTGATGGTTATAAGATGGTCGCTTCTTCAGAGTCTGGAATGTTGAGCGAGTTGGATCGTAATCTGAAACGTGACAAGTGGTCTTTGATTAACGCATGGAGCCCGCACTGGATGTTCTCCAAGTGGTCACTGCGATATTTGGATGATCCGAAGCAGATTTTCGGAGGCTCTGAGCAAATCCACGCGGTCGCACGCAAAGGTTTTAGCGCAGAACACCCCGATGTTGCTCGATTCTTCGCCAACTTCAAAATCCCTAAAGCTGACCTTGAGAAAATGATGGCTACTGCGCGTGATAGCTCGGCAGATAAGGTAGTTGCAGAATACTACTCAGCCAACAAGCCCCGCTTTGCAGCAATGTTTGACGGCACGACTGCTGCAACAACAGCGGGCCAGTGACGACAGACACTGTCTTGTCACTATTTTGCAGTTCGATGCCCTTTGCAGTGAGTGAAGGGTATTGAGTGTTTATCTTTGGATCGGATTTTTATAAATGCCGGACACAGGCCATTGTATTGCCTTGCGGCGTTATATGATGAGTGGTTCTTGAACATTAGTTTGAGAAAAATAAACGAGCAGTAGCATACGGGCACGCTGTTGAATCATGTGACTCAGTGAGATTGAAGAGGGCGTCGCCGTGCTTTCTAAATCTTCTGCCTAATTGACATTCTTGAAAGGAGAACATGCATGACAGAGTTATTTGATATTCGTCTGGCTAGCAAGCAAACAGCTTTCACTGAAATTCCAGTCATAGATATATCGTCGCTCATAAACGGCGAAAATCCACTGGAGGTGGCAAGCCAAATAGGTGACGCATGCGAAAAGGTGGGTTTTTTTTATATAAAAAATCATGGTATTGACCAGCAGTTAATAGATGAGATGTATGCGCTTACCAAAAGCTTTTTCAAGCTTCCTTTTGATGAGAAGAACAAGCTCAATGTCGTAAATTCCGGGCCCACGCTACGTGGTTATATACCGATGTACGCGGAAAACGTCGATCCTGCTAATACCCGCGATTTCAAAGAATGTTTTGATTGCGGAGCTCATTACGATGAGGTCTCTCCATTTTTTGGTCCTAATCAAATGCCGTCGGCACTGCCGCAATTTGAGAAGGTCGCCGAAGATTACCATTCCTCTGTATTGGCACTCGCGCGAATGCTTATTGGTGGGATCGCGCTGAGCTTGGGTCTACCACAAAATTACTTTGAACACCTTCAGCGTAAGCCCATCACGATTCAGCGGATTTTGCGTTACCCGCCCCAGATCGGAAGAATTTCCCAAGAGGAGATTGGTATTGGGGCGCACACGGACTATGGTTTCTTGACGGTCCTATCCCAAGATGCAGTTGGCGGTTTGCAAGTCAGGAACCGTGCAGGGGAGTGGGTTACTGCCCCTCCAGTTGAAGGCACTTTTATCGTCAATATTGGTGATCTGGTTCAAACCCTCACCAATGATCGCTACACCTCGACAATGCATCGCGTCATAAATGCCAGCGGTCTAGAACGCTATTCAATACCTTTCTTTATTGATTTGGATTTCGATGCGGTGGTTGAACCTGTGCCAACCTGCGTGAGTGAGGCTCTACCCGCGAAGTATGAAGCGTACACGTGTGGCCAACACAAATTTAAGCGATTCGTTGATAGCTATGCGCATTTGAAAGGCGAATAGGGGGGCAATGTGCATCCTATACATGGCCAATCCCGCCGATGCGCAGAAATGGCGAGATGGCCTGTCAACGCTCGCTCCTCAACTAGAGTTCCGCCAATGGCCTGATATCGGTAACCCGGCAGAGGTGCACTACATCCTGGCTTGGGAGCCTCTTGCCAGCCTTGCGGAGCAGTTTGGTAATCTTCGGCTCCTCTACGCTGCGGGGGCTGGAGTTGATCAGTTCGATTTGGCCCGTTTGCCTGCTCACGTGTCGCTCATACGGCTGGTAGATAGCTCGATGGCGGACATCATGGCTGAGTATGTTCTGTTTGGTGTTCTTGCCTTGCATCGAGACATCCTCGCTTACCAAGAGGATCAGCGCAGGGGTCGCTGGCAACCTCGACCAATCGTGCACGCTTCACAGCGGCGTGTTGGTGTCATGGGGGTTGGTAATCTCGGACGCGCCGCGCTTGATCGCCTTCAGCCTGTGTCGAAAAGAGATCACAACCTCTGTTTTCGTTCCGGCGCTTCCTGCGGACGCTGATTCAAACCCCGTTCTTCACGGCTGCAGATAAAGGCAAGAGACCATTCGAAAAATTAGCCGCTGGTCGAAAAGCAATACTTCATCCAGGGTGTGGGCTGAGGTGTGGGCTCGACGATTTTTCCAAAAGCCAGAAACGACAAAGCCCTGAATAATCAGGGCTTTGTCGTATATAGATGGCGGAGGCGATGGGATTCGAACTCATGGACCTGTTACAGTCGACGGTTTTCAAGACCGTTGCCTTAAACCACTCGGCCACACCTCCGTTTGCGTTGCGGGCGCCATAATACCTGAATGAAACACACTGTCAAACTCTCTGCATAGCTTGTTACAGAGCGTCTGTTATGATCTTTGCGACTGAACGTTTCAAACCAACAGGAGTGTCGCCATGCGCGAACAGGATTACGCAGTTAATAACAGCGTGCAGGCTGAGCAGCTAGAGGTTAGCCGCGTCCTGCGCAACACTTACGGCTTACTCGCTCTCACCCTCGCATTCAGCGGCGTGATGGCGTTTGTCGCTCAGCAGATGCGTGTCGGCTACCCGAACGTTTTCGTGGTGCTGATCGGTTTCTACGGCCTTTTCTTCCTTACCAACAAACTCCGTGATTCGGCCTGGGGCCTGGTGTCGGCATTTGCCCTGACCGGTTTCATGGGTTTCCTGCTCGGCCCGATCCTCAACCGTTACCTGGGTATGCAGGGCGGCGCCGAGGTGGTCAGTTCGGCCTTCGCGATGACTGCGCTGGTATTCGGCGGTCTGTCGGCCTACGTGCTGATTACCCGCAAGGACATGAGCTTCCTGGGTGGTTTCATCACCGCAGGCTTCTTCGTGCTGCTGGGTGCGACGCTGGCGAGCCTGTTCTTCCAGATCAGCGGTCTGCAACTGGCGATCAGCGCAGGTTTCGTGCTGTTCTCCTCGGTCTGCATTCTGTTCCAGACCAGCGCCATCATTCACGGCGGCGAGCGCAACTACATCATGGCGACCATCAGCCTGTATGTATCGATCTACAACCTGTTCATCAGCTTGTTGCAGATCTTCGGCATCATGAGCCGCGATGACTAATCGTCAGCCTTGAGGAAAAAACCCGCTTCGGCGGGTTTTTTCTTGCCTGGGATTTGAGTGAAGGGTCACGCCATCGGTGGCAAACGGCGTTTGACCGGGGTTTTCTTGACGATTGCAGTGTTGGTTTCGGCGTGGGTGTTGAGGCGGTCGAGCAGGGTGTCCAGTTGTTCCATCGAACGCACATGCAGGCGTGCGATGAAACAGTCGTCGCCGGTGACTTTGTCGCACTCGGTAAATTCGGGAATGGCCTGGATCTGCCGTTCCACTTCCTGCAACTGGCCCGGCAGCGGACGAATACGGACGATGGCCTGGAGTTGATAGCCAAAGCATTTGGGGTCGATCTCGACGGTGTACCCCTTGAGCACGCCACGCTCTTCGAGACGACGCAAACGCTCGGCGACGCTGGGCGAAGACAGGCCGCTGATTTGCGCCAGCGCCTTGAGCGAGCGGCGTGAGTCTTCCATCAATGCCGTGATCAGCACTTGGTCGATATCGTCGGTCATGGCGAAACCCCTATTAGGCAATTAACTCAAACCGCCTTGATAAAAAAGGCAGATTCCGAGTTTAGCCTGCTTTTTGCGCTGGAGAAGCCCCCCAGCGGATTGGCATACTTTGGGCTCAAACACAGGAGTCTGATGATGGACAAATCAATACGTCACGGGTCATTTGAAATGACCGCCGCCATGCTGATTTCCGGGACCATCGGCTGGTTCGTGCTGGTGTCCGGGCAACCGGTGCTGGACGTAGTGTTCTGGCGTTGTGTGTTCGGCGCCGGCACGTTGTTGCTGATCTGCGCGGCATTCGGCTTCCTGCGCCCCGGCATTCTGACCCGCACCACGTTCCTGCTGGCCGTGCTCAGCGGCGTGGCGATTGTCGGCAACTGGGTGCTGTTGTTTGCTTCTTACTCCCGCGCCTCGATTGCCATCGGTACCGCGGTATACAACGTTCAGCCGTTCATGCTGGTGGGGTTGGCCGCGTTGTTCCTCAACGAGAAAATTACCCTGCAGAAACTATTCTGGCTGGGCATTTCGTTTCTCGGGATGCTGGCGATTGTCAGCGCACATGGCGGGCAGGGCGAGAGCGGTAATGATTACCTGATGGGTATCGCGCTGGCGCTGGGGGCGGCATTTCTTTACGCGATTGCTGCGTTGATCATCAAGCGCCTGACCGGCACACCGCCGCATCTGATCGCCTTGGTTCAGGTCACCACCGGCGTGTTGTTACTCGCGCCATTCGCGCACTTTTCGGCACTGCCGCAAGCGCCGAGCGCATGGGCCAGTCTGGTAACCCTGGGCATTGTCCACACCGGCGTGATGTACGTGCTGCTCTACGGCGCCATTCAAAAACTGCCGACGGCGCTGACCGGTGCGCTGTCTTTCATCTACCCGATTGCGGCGATTTTCGTTGACTGGTTTGCCTTCGGCCATCGCCTGGAGCCGCTGCAATGGATCGGTGTTGCCGCGATTCTGTTGGCCGCTGCCGGCATGCAACAGGGCTGGACCCTGAAGTTTCGTCGGACGGTGACGACGCAGTAAGCCGTAAAGAAACGTCAGATGTTCCAGCGCGGTGCCGTCTTGGCCAGGCGCTGGCGCATCTCGCCGATGTTGGCGGCTAATTGCCGGACCAATAACCGGTAGCCGTCCAGCGGATTGTAAACCGGCGCGGTCAGGCTTGAATCCGACGGCAATTCGACGGGCCGGTTGAGCCGCTGGGACGCACCGGATTTCAGCGCCCGGGCCATACCGATCAGTTGCACCCGAATCAGTCGATGCTCGGCTTTCAAGGACGATTGCAGATGGGCCATGGCATCGGGGTCACTGGCGTCAGGTCGGGTGTTGCCGAGAATTTCCAGGGTGCTGACACACATCCGCAAGTGGCGCTGAATGGCATCGAGTTCGGTCATGGAGATCCGTACTTCCTTGGACACCGACGGCATCAACGAGCGCAGTTGCACCATCACCGTGTTCAGGCGCCCCACGAGTTTATGGTGTTCGTCATCGGTGACCGATTGGCCATTGATGATGCGTCCGTAGATCGTCGCGCAGTCGCGCAAGGCATCGGCCAGGTTGTAGCGCCAGGAATAAACCGCGTAGAGCGGCAAGGCGAAAGAAAATGCCAGGGCCAGGGCGATGCCGATCAGGATGTCCACCCCACGCCACAACCCGTCGGTGATCGGATTGTCGCCATGCCCCGCGACGATAAACACGGTTATCGCCGAGAGCAACGCGGTGTAACCGCCCTTGCCGATGGCGTGGTACGAGAAGAACCCACAAACCACGGCCATCGCGAAATAGGTCAGCCACGGCATCCCGAGCCACGCCTGTTGCGCCACCAGCAGCAAGCCGACGCCGGCACCGATCAAGGTGCCGATGGCGCGTTCGGCGGCTTTTTTGCCGATGTTGCCGTGATGCTGCAAGCCGCCGATCACCACCAGCATCGTCACCGACGCCCACTCACCGTGGGGCAGATGGATGCCGGTGGTCAGCAGGATCGTTGCCAGCAACCCCAGCGACACGCGCACCGCGTGGATCACCCTGGCGTGGCGATAGCGCCGATACGGGTCCAGCAACGGACGCAGCAGTCGGCGCAGTAGCAGTGGCAGTCGGCTGTCTCTGAATGTGCTCAGGCTCGGTCTCCTCAGAAGATGTAATCGGTGGTCAGGAAACTCGAACTGCGTCCGCTGATGATTTCGCTGATGAGTTCTTTGTTGGTTTCCTGGAACTTGGTCGCCACCAGGGTGCGAATCGAAAACACCCGCAACGCATCATGCACCGACAGCGTGCCTTCGGCGGAGTTCTTGCGGCCGTTGAACGGGAAGGTGTCCGGGCCGCGCTGGCACTGGGCGTTGAGGTTGATCCGGCCGACCTGGTTGGCGAAGGTGTCGACCAGCCGGCCGACCGCCACCGGGTTGGTGCCGAAAATACTCAGCTGCTGGCCGAAGTCCGATTCCAGAACGTAATCGATCACTGTGTCCAGATGCCGGTAAGGCACGATTGGCACGACCGGGCCGAACTGTTCTTCCTGATAGACGCGCATCTGTGGCGTCACCGGGTACAGCACGGCGGGGTAGAAGAACGAAGCGCGGGCTTCACCGCCGTTGGGGTTGACCACGGTGGCGCCTTTGCCGACGGCATCCGCCACCAGCGAATGCAGGTAATCGACCTTGCTCGCTTCCGGCAACGGCGTCAGTGCCACGCCGCTGTCCCACGGCATGCCGGGTTTGAGGCTGGCAAGTTTGGCGTTGAATTTCTCGATGAAAGAGTCGACCACGTCTTCATGGACGAAGAGGATTTTCAACGCGGTGCAGCGCTGACCATTGAATGACAGAGAGCCGGTGAGCGCTTCGCTGACTGCGTTATCCAGATCCACCTCGGGCAGCACGATGCCGGGGTTTTTCGCGTCCAGGCCCAACGCCGCACGCAAGCGGTGCGGTTTTGGATGGAGTTTTTTCAGGTCGCTGGCGGCTTTGTTGGTGCCGATAAACGCGAAGATGTCGATCTTGCCGCTGGCCATCAGCGCGCTGACGGTCTCGCGGCCGCTGCCGTAGATCACGTTGATCACCCCGGCCGGGAAGCTGTCGCGGAATGCTTCCAGCAACGGACGAATCAGCAGTACGCCGAGCTTGGCCGGTTTGAACACCACGGTGTTGCCCATGATCAGCGCCGGAATCAGCGTGGTGAAGGTTTCGTTCAGCGGGTAGTTGTAAGGCCCCATGCACAACGCCACACCCAGCGGGACGCGGCGGATCTGGCCAAGGGTGTCCTGTTCCAGTTCGAAGCGGCTGGAGCGACGGTCGAGTTCCTTGAGCGCATTGATCGTGTCGACGATGTAATCGCAGGTGCGGTCGAACTCTTTCTCCGAGTCCTTGAGGTTCTTGCCGATTTCCCACATCAGCAACTTGACCACGGCCTCGCGCTGTTCGCGCATGCGTCCGAGAAAGGTTTCGACGTGCTGGATGCGTTCGGCCACACGCATTGTCGGCCACAGACCCTGGCCCCGGTCATAGGCGCGGACGGCGGCGTCGAGGGCGGTCAATGCGGTGTCGGCATCGAGCAGTGGCGTGCTGCCGAGGATCACTTGTTCATCGCCATTTTCACCCGTCAGGTACACCGGGCTGCGGACTTGGGCGAGGGGCCCGGACCAGGTTTTCAGCTCGCCGTCGACCAGGTATTCACGCTGCTCGGTCTGGCCATCGAGGCGATATTTTTCCGGGATGTCGCTGGCGTCGGGAAACAGGTTGCCAAGGATGTGTGCTGTGGTCATGTCGCTACCCCGTCTGGATTGGGTGATGCAATTGATGAATCGTTTTAGCAGACCTCGGACTCGCTTGTCATGGCTCATCTTAGGATTCTTTTGGCTTGACGTTGCGGATCGTCGTAGCGGCTATAGGGTTACGGGGCTGCGACCTTTTGCCCTGAAAACACACAAGTGCCGATCCTGCGGTTAAACTTCGCGCTCTTTCTGAAGGAGTTCATATGAGTTACTACCAGCCGGGCATTCTCGCCACCCCAGTTCCGCCTCAAGCTCGTCATATGTTCTTCGCACTCGAATCCGCCGCTGCCTTGCCGGCCGCGCTGGAGAATCTCAAGGGACTGGTGGACGGGAAGTCGGCCGTGGTCGGTTTCGGTGAGTCCCTGGTCAAGGCGCTCAAGGGGCAAATCGATGGCCTGCGCACCTTTCCAGCGTTGACCGGTGTCGGCGTCGATAACCCGTCGACCCAGCACGCGCTCTGGTGCTGGCTGCACGGTGTCGACCGTGGCGAATTGCTCAACCGCAGCAACGCCATTGAAGCCGCGCTGGCCCCGGCCCTGCGCCTGGTGCAGATGAACGAAACCTTCCGCCACCTCTCCGGCCACGATCTGACCGGTTACGAAGACGGCACCGAAAACCCTCACGACGAAGCCGCCGTTGCTGCTGCGCTGGTGAGTGACGGCGCTGACGGAATGGTCGGCGGCAGTTTCGCCGCGATCCAGCAGTGGCAGCATGATCTGAAAGGCTTTCACGCGATGCCGTCCCATGAGAAGGACAACATCATGGGCCGTCGTTTGAGCGACAACGAAGAACTCGACGACGCGCCGATCTCCGCTCACGTCAAACGCACCGCCCAGGAGAGCTTCGCCCCCGAGGCTTTTGTGGTGCGCCGCTCCATGCCCTGGATCGAAGGCGATCGCGCCGGCCTGATGTTCCTGGCCTTCGGTTTCTCCCTCGACGCTTTCGAAGCCCAACTGCGCCGCATGAGCGGTCTGGAAGACGGCATCACCGACGGTTTGTACCGCATCAGCCGGCCGATCACCGGCGGCTATTACTGGTGCCCGCCGCTCAAGGACGGTCATCTGGACCTGCGCGCACTGCGCGTCGGCTAAACATCAGGGAGTGAGTATGAACGTGGTGCGCTGGGGCATGATCGGGTGTGGCAGCGTCGCTGAACGCAAGAGCGGGCCGGCCTTCTACAAGGCGCCCGGCTCGGCGCTGGTGGCGGTGATGGGCCGGCGTCTGGAAGCGGTGACGGATTACGCGGCGCGCCACGGCATCGCTCGGGTCTACACCGACGTGGAAGCGTTGATCAATGATCCCGAGGTCGACGCGGTGTACATCGCCACGCCACCTGACAGTCATCACGCTTACGCCTTGAGGGTGGCCGCCGCCGGCAAACATTGCTGCGTCGAAAAACCCATGTCGCTGAATGCCGGGCAAAGCCGTGAGATGCAAAAGGTCTTTGCCGACGCCGGGCTGCACCTGTTTGTTTCCTACTACCGACGTTCGCTGCCGCGCTTCCAGCAAGTGCGGCAATGGCTGGAGGAAGGGCGGATCGGCGAGGTCCGGCACCTGACCTGGACCCTGACCAAAGCGCCATCTCCGACCGATCTTGGCGGTACAGATAACTGGCGCACCGACCCGGCTATTGCTGGCGGTGGTTATTTCGCCGACCTGGCCAGTCATGGCTTCGACCTGTTCCAGTACCTGCTGGGTGACATCGTCGAAGTCGCCGGGTTTACCGCGCACCAGGCCGGTTTATATGCCGCCGAGGATGCCGTCAGCGCCAGTTGGCGGTTTGCTTCGGGCGCCTTGGGCATGGGCTGCTGGAACTTTGTGGCGGATCGTCGCGAGGACCGGGTCGAACTGATCGGTAGCAAAGGCCGGATCAGCTTTTCCGTATTCGATGAGCATCCGGTTCAGCTTGAAGCCGATGAAAGCCTCAGCCTGCACATTGATAATCACGACCACATTCAATGGCATCACGTACTGGGTATGAACGCCCATATCCGTGGAGAAGCGCAGCATCCAGCGGTTGCCGAACAGGCGCTGAAAACCGATTGGGTGATGGACCAGATCCTCAAGCGCGGTTGATAAAAGATCAAAAGATCGCAGCCTCGTTTCACTCGTCAGCTAGTCCTTGCCAGAAAAAAGCCAAAAGAGTACAAATGTACTCCATGACGACTTTAACTCCCCGCCGTACCGCCATCCTGACCTTTATCCGCGATCGAATCGCCGAGCAGGGCCAGTCCCCGAGCCTCGCTGAAATCAGCGAGGCGTTCGGTTTCGCCTCCCGCAGCGTGGCGCGCAAGCATGTGCTGGCGCTGACCGAGGCCGGTTTTATCGAGGTCAATGCGCATCAGGCCCGGGGCATTCGTTTGCTCGGGCAACCGGCGCGGCCCGAATTGCTGGACATTCCGGTACTCGGTCGGGTGGCGGCGGGGGCGCCGATCGGTGCCGATGCCGAGGTTCACAGCCGCTTGCTGCTCGACCCGTCGATCTTCTCGCGGGTGCCGGATTACATGCTGCGGGTCCAGGGTGACTCGATGATCGAGGACGGCATTCTCGACGGCGACCTGGTGGGCGTGCACCGCAATCCCGAGGCGGTCAACGGCCAGATCGTCGTTGCGCGACTCGACGGGGAAGTCACCATCAAACGTTTCGAGCGGGTCGGGGAGAGTGTCCGATTGCTGCCACGCAATCCGGCCTACCAGCCGATCATCGTCGAAGCCAGTCAGGACCTGGCCATCGAAGGGGTGTTCTGCGGTCTGGTGAGGCAAGGGTGATGGGCGCCGTCGTTGCGCTGGATACGCTGTTCAATGGCGGCCAGGTCTGGAAGGGCCGGCCTGCGCCACCGGCTGTCAGCCCGCAACCCACCGGGCATGCCGCGCTGGATGCGGCGTTGCCCACCGGTGGCTGGCCGGAAGCGGCGCTGACCGAAATCCTTTTGGCCGGGCAGGGTGTTGGCGAGTTGCAACTGGTGTGGCCAGCGCTGGCGCGGTTGTCCGCCGCGGGCGAGCGCATCGTGCTGGTGGCGCCGCCTTACGTGCCCTATCCCCAGGCCTGGCAGAACGCCGGAGTCGATCTGCGTCAATTGTCGATCATCCAGGCCAGCGAGCGCGATGCCTTGTGGGCAGCGGAACAATGCCTGCGTTCGGGCAGTTGCGGCGCAGTGCTGTGCTGGCCGCACAAGGCCGATGACCGGGCGTTGCGGCGTTTGCAGGTGGCGGCGGAAACCGGCTCGACCCTGGCGTTTGCCTACCGCTCGATCAATGAGGCGATCAACCCTTCGCCCGCGGCACTGCGCATCGCCATCGATGCCAGGCCTGCGCAATTGCGCGTGCTCAAGTGCCGGGGCGGGTTGGCGCGTTCGGCGCCGATTGCCTTCCCCGTGGGACATTGAGGTTGCCATGCGCTGGGTGTGCATTCTCTTCCCGCAATTGGCGCTGGACGCGGTACTGCGTCAGCGCGCCGATCCCGATGAGCCGCTGGCGCTGCTGACCGGCCCGGCCCAGCGTCGGGTATTGCAAGCGGTCAACGCTTCGGCCCGGGCGCTGGGCTTGCGTCCGGGCCAGTCGATGACCGCCGCCCAAGCCTTGAGCAAAGGTTTTGTCACGGCTGAATACGACGCTGCCGAGATCGAGCACTGGCAGCAGTTTCTGGCCGCCTGGGCTTATCGATTCAGTTCACAAGTCAGCGTGCATTACCCGCGTGCGGTGGTGTTTGAAATCGAGTCCAGCCTGGGGTTGTTCGGCGCCTGGCCACAATTCGAGGCGCGGTTACGGGCCGAGCTCGGCGAGTTGGGGTTTCGCCATCGGATTGTTGCCGCGCCCAACCCGGTGGCGGCACGGGTGCTGGCCAACGCTTATGACGGTCTGGTGGTACCCGACGATCAAGCCTTGCAACATCACCTAGGGCAGTTGCCCATCGACCGGATCGGGCTGGAAACCAGCGTTGCCAGCGCATTGTCGCGCATGGGGTTGCGCACCTTGAGCCAGGTTCAGGCGTTGCCTCGCCATAGTCTGGCCCGGCGTTTCGAGGCCCAGGTGCTCAAGCATCTGGACGCCTTGCTCGGGTTACGGCGGCTGGCGCTGGCGTTCTACTTGCCGCCGGACCGGTTCGATGTGCGCATCGAGCTCAACTTCGACGTGCAGTCCCATCAGGCGCTGCTGTTTCCGTTACGCCGGTTGACCGGTGACCTGTCGGCGTTTCTTTGCGGTCGGGACAGCGGCGTGCAGCGTTTCGACCTGCACCTGGAGCACGCCGGCTTGCCGGACACCGTCATCAAGGTCGGCCTGCTCAGCGCCGAACGTGATCCGGCGATGCTCTTTGAACTGGCCCGGGGCCGGTTGGAGCAAGTCCAGGTCGAGGCCCCGGTGCGCGGTTTTCGCCTGCGCGCCGAAGACTTGCCGGCCTTCGTTCCCCAGTATCAGGAACTGTTCGACGACCGCCCGCAGCAGTCCTTGCCCTGGGAGCAACTGCGCGAACGCTTGCGTGCGCGGTTGGGGGATGACGCGGTGCAGGGCTTGCGGTTCCAGGCCGATCACCGGCCGGAATGCGCGTGGCAGGCCAGTGTCGACAGTCAGCGCTGTGCAGGGCTGCCTGCGGTGCAACGTCCGGGTTGGCTGCTGACTGAACCGCTGGCGGTGCATGAAGGTTCGGCGCGCATCCTGATGGGGCCGGAACGCATTGAGTCCGGTTGGTGGGACGGTGCCGATGTGCGCCGCGATTACTTCCTGATCGAAACCCGTTCCGGCCAGCAGGGCTGGGCCTATCGTGCGGTCGGCGAGGACGGCCCGTTGTGGCTGCAAGGCTGGTTCGCATGAGTGTCGACTATGTCGAGCTGCACTGCCTGTCGAACTTCAGTTTCCAGCGCGGTGCTTCCAGTGCCCTCGAACTCTTTGAGCGGGCGAAAAAGCAGGGCTATCAGGCCTTGGCGATCACCGATGAATGCACGCTGGCCGGTATCGTCCGCGCCTGGCAAGCGGCCAAATCCGTGGAGCTTCCGCTGATTATCGGCAGCGAAGTGCGCATCGAGAACGGTCCGAAACTGGTGTTGCTGGTGGAAAACCTCGAGGGTTACCAGACCCTGTGCCGACTGATTACCCGAGCGCGGCGCCGCACGCAGAAAGGCCAGTATCAAGTCCTGCGCGAGGACTTCAGTGAACCCTTACCGGGGCTGTTGGCGTTGTGGGTACCGGACGCGGTCGATGACGTCGAACAGGGCCACTGGCTGAAACAGACCTTCGTCGATTGCCTGTGGCTGGCCGTCCAGCTGCATCGCGGCCAGGACGATACCCGACGGCTGGCTGCGCTGCTGACCCTGGCGGGCGAACTGCGAATCCCGGCAGTGGCCAGCGGTGATGTGCACATGCACGCTCGTGGGCGACGCGCTTTGCAGGACACCATGACAGCGATCCGTCATCACGTGCCGGTGGCGGAGGCCGGGTTGCGTCTTCATCCCAATGGCGAGCGGCATGTGCGCAGTCTCGAGGCTCTGCAATCGATCTACCCGCAAACACTGCTCGACGAAACGCTGAACATCGCCCGGCGCTGCACCTTCGACCTTGGTCAGTTGCGTTATCAATATCCCCGGGAGTTGGTCCCTGAAGGCCAGACAGCCACGTCCTGGCTGCGTCATTTGACCGAGGAGGGCATCGCGTGGCGCTGGCCAAAAGGCCCGCAAGCCCAGGTGCTGACGCAGATCGACAAGGAGCTGGAGCTGATCGCCGAGCTGGGCTACGAAAGCTATTTCCTGACGGTTCACGACATTGTGCGATTCGCCCGTGAGCAAAAAATCCTGTGTCAGGGCCGTGGTTCGGCGGCCAACTCGGCGGTGTGCTTTGCCTTGGGCATCACGGAAATCGATCCGGATCGCACCACGCTGTTGTTCGAGCGCTTTCTCTCCAAAGAGCGCAACGAACCGCCGGATATCGACGTCGATTTCGAGCATGAACGCCGCG
Organism: Pseudomonas sp. PDM25; assembly: GCF_019219045.1. NCBI lineage: Bacteria > Pseudomonadati > Pseudomonadota > Gammaproteobacteria > Pseudomonadales > Pseudomonadaceae > Pseudomonas > Pseudomonas sp. PDM25. The sequence continues at coordinate 319,328 of NZ_JAHUWL010000006.1, read as the reverse complement.
AAGAAGTCTTGCAGTACGTGTTCCAGCGTTATGGCCGGAGCCGCGCGGCGTTGACGGCGGTGGTCAGCACGTATCACGCGGCTGGCGCGGTGCGTGATGTGGCCAAGGCCTTGGGTTTGCCGCCGGATCAGATCAACGCCCTGGCCGATTGCTGTGGCCACTGGAGTGATGAAACACCGCCCGTGGAACGCCTGCTTGAAGGCGGGTTCGATCCCGAGAGCCCGGTGCTGCGCCGGGTGCTGAGTCTGACGGGGCAACTGATCGGTTTCCCCCGACACCTGTCCCAGCACCCCGGTGGTTTCGTGATTTCCGAGCAGCCTCTGGACAGCCTGGTCCCGGTGGAAAACGCCGCCATGGCCGAGCGCACCATCATCCAGTGGGACAAGGACGACCTCGATGCCGTCGGGCTGCTCAAGGTCGATATCCTGGCGTTGGGCATGCTCAGTGCGATCCGCCGCTGTTTCGATCTGTTGCGCCGTCATCGCCATCGGGACCTGAGCCTGGCGACGATCCCGGCCGAAGACTCGCAGACCTACGACATGATCGGTCGTGCCGACACCATCGGCGTGTTCCAGATCGAGTCCCGGGCGCAGATGTCGATGCTGCCGAGGCTCAAACCCCGGACCTTCTATGACCTGGTGATCGAGGTGGCGATTGTCCGTCCGGGGCCGATTCAGGGCGGGATGGTGCATCCGTACCTGCGACGCCGAAACAAGGAAGAACCCGAGGTCTATCCGTCCCCGGCACTGGAAACCGTGCTCAAGCGTACGTTGGGCGTGCCGCTGTTCCAGGAGCAGGTGATGCAGATTGCCATCGTCGCCGCCGACTACAGCCCCGGCGAGGCCGATCAGTTGCGCCGCTCCATGGCCGCCTGGAAACGCCACGGCGGGCTGGAGCCGCACAAGGATCGCCTGGCCGCCGGGATGAAGAAAAACGGCTACACGGCCGAGTTTGCCGCGCAAATCTTCGAGCAGATCAAAGGCTTTGGCAGTTATGGTTTTCCCGAGTCCCACGCCGCCAGTTTCGCCTTGTTGACCTACGCCAGTTGCTGGTTGAAATGCCACGAGCCGGCGGCCTTCGCCTGTGCGCTGATCAACAGCTGGCCCATGGGTTTCTACAGCCCGGACCAGATTCTGCAGGACGCGCGCCGGCATCATTTGCAGATTCGCCCGGTGGACGTGCGCGCCAGTGACTGGGATTGCAGCCTCGAACCGATCACCGGTGCCCAGCCGGCGATTCGCATGGGGTTGCGGATGATCAAAGGCTTTCGCGAGGACGATGCCCGACGCATCGAAGCCGCACGGTCGAAGGGGGCGTTTATCGATATTGCCGACCTCGGCGAACGGGCGCGACTCGACGCCCGCGCCCAGGAGCAACTGGCCGATGCCGGTGCGCTGCGTGGCTTGGCGGGTGACCGTCATCGGGCGCGCTGGGAAGTGGCGGGAGTGCAGAAACAGCTCGGCTTGTTTGCCGGTCTGCCGAGTCAGGAGGAGGGCGCGGTGTCGTTGCCAAAACCCACCGTCGGCGAGGACCTGCTGGCCGATTACAACAGTGTCGGCACCACGCTCGGGCCGCATCCGCTGGCTCTATTGCGGGGTGAATTGAAAGCCCGGCGCTGCCGCAGTTCGAAGGAACTGATGGAGGTCGAGCATGGACGACCGGTCAGCGTCGCCGGGCTGGTGACCGGCCGACAACGCCCGGGCACCGCCAGTGGTGTGACTTTTGTCACCCTTGAAGATGAGTTCGGCAACGTCAACGTCATTGTCTGGCGCGACCTGGCCGACCGGCAGCGCCAGGTGTTGGTGGGCTCGCAATTGCTCAAGGTCGACGGGCGCTGGGAAAAGGAAGGCGAAGTGCGGCATTTGATTGCCGGACGGTTGAGCGACCTGAGCCCATTGCTCGACGGCATCAGCGTACGCAGCCGGGATTTCCGTTGACCTCGAAACTTATGGCTGTCACAGATCTCATGTGGGAGCGGGCTTGCTCGCGAAAGCGGTTCATCATTCAACTTTATGTTGCCTGATACACCGCTTTCGCGAGCAAGCCCGCTCCCACAGGTTATGTGTAAGCTTGCTCTATTTGGTGACAGGCCAAAACCTTTCGCCACCCCCCGGCGCATCCGTCCACGCCTGCAGCGAGCGTGTCGGCAAGTCAAAATAATCGCGCGTACGTGCATACCCATGCCCACCCATCCGCCCAATCGCATCGAGCCCGAGTTGATCGATATACAAGGTTTTCGGGTCGATCAATTCATCCCGTACATGCGCCATCAACACTTCGCCAAAGATGATCTCCCGTGACTGACCGATGGACAGCGCCATCATCCGTCGACATTCCAGCGCCACCGGGGCTTCGCCGATTCGTGGGCATTTGACCGTGGTGCCGGGAATGGCAGTGAGGCCCGCAGCAGTCAGTTCGTCGAAACCGGGGGCGAACGGCACGGCGCAGACGTTCATGGCTTCCACCAGGGCATCGCTGACGATGTTCACGGTGAATTCCTGGTTGAACTGGATATTGCGCGTGGTGTCCTTGGGGCTTTGGTCACCGTAGTTTTCCACGCCCAACGCGAGGATCGGCGGGTCGGCCGAGAGGGCGTTGAAGAAGCTGAAGGGCGCGGCATTGATCCGACCTTCGCCGTCGATGGTAGTGACCAGGGCAATCGGCCGTGGCACCACGCTGCCGATCAGAATCTTGTACTTGTCTCGCGGGCTCAATTGGCTGAAGTCGAAGCTTTGCATGGGCAGAATTCTCTAACGAAGGGGATCAATCGTGCTCAGCGGCGCGTCTGCGCTGTAGTCGTCAGCGAACGGGATGGCCGGTTTGAACAGGTCTTTCCAGTCCGGTTGGCCGAAGGCCCGGTCGCTGTGGCTGCGCATCAGTTTTTCGAATTGTTGTTGGGCCTGGCGTTGCAGGGCGGGGTAGTCGACACCTTGAACCTGACCGTCCTGCATCACGCAGCGGCCGTCGATGTAACTGGCGATGCAGTCGTCACCGCGCCCGGCCAGCATCAGGTTTTTCAGTGGATCGAACAGCGGTCCCAGGTGCAGGCCGCGAAGGCTGAACACCGTGATGTCAGCCTTTGCGCCCGGTGCCAAGCGGCCCAGATCATCGCGACCCAAGGCCTTGGCGCCGCCGAGGGTGGCGGCGTTGTACAAATCCAGGGTGCTGGTGAGCAAGTTTCCACCCTCCATCAATCGCGCGATGTTCAGACCGTGGCGCATGTTTTCCAGCAAATCCGCCGGCCAGGTGTCGGTGCCCAAGGCGAAGTTAATGCCCTTGGCCCGATAGCGACCGAAGGAGTTCAGCGCCTCACCGTCACGGGCAAACACCACCGGGCAATGCACCAGACTCGCGCCGCCATCCACCACGCGTTGCAGATCGTCATCGCCGCAGGTGTAGATGCCGTGGGGCAGCAGACTGCGTGGGGTCAGCAGATTCAATTGCTGCAACCAACCCAGCGGCGAAGTGCCGCGCAGTTGTTCGACCATCGCCACCTCACCGAGCCCTTGGCAGCAATGCAAACGCATCGGCGCGTTCAGTTCCTGACTCAGCGCGGCAGTGCGTTGCAGCAGGGCCGGGGTGCAGGTCTGGATGCGGTCCGGCAGCAGCGCGCCGCGAATCAAACCCTCGTGCGCACCGTCGAAATCATGGAAAAACCGCACAGCCGCATCGAGCCCGGCCATGCCCCGGGCTTCATCCCAGTGATGCCCGAGGCTTCCATCGGCGCGCCAATAACTCATGCCGCTCATGTAGCAGGGGCCGAGGTAAGTCCGCAGCCCCAACTCGGCAGCGACACCGGCTACCGCAGAAAACTCGTCGTACGTCTCGGCCCATTCGCGGTAGTACATCGAGGTGATCGGCATGGCGGTGGTGATGCCGTTGCGGATCAGCTGAGTGAAGGCGTAGCGGTATTTGAAGACTTGTTCATCCGGGCTGTAACTCTCCCGCGGACCGCTCGCCAGGTAGTCCTCGGACCACATCCGACCCATGTCGCGCTCATCGCCGTTGTCCAGCGTCAGCACCGTCGAATCAAGGTCTCCGAGTGCATCCAGATCGATAAAGCCCGGACCGATCAACGCGTTGCCATAATCAATCCACTGATCCACCGGCCCCGAATAACCCCGCCCGACAAACACAATGCGCGAACCTTCGAACACCACTTCGCCGTCGCGCCACAGCACATGCTGCGTACCGTCGAACCCGACCACGCAACTGGCTTTCAATCCGATCCTTTTCACAAACGACTTTCCAGCAGTCGGCCACCGGAGGCGATCAACTCACCGCCGCGATAAACCTGCCGCACTGGACGCGACACCACCGCCTCACCCAGCGTCTGCACCGGCATCAGCAAAAAGTCCGCCGGTGCACCGATCTCCACTCCATAACCTTCACAGCCCAACGCCCGAGCGCCATTCACCGTGGCGGCTTCGAACGCCGCTGCCAGTTCATCGTCCTTGTTCAAGTCGAAACGAAACGCCAGCAGCATCGCCCGTTCGAGCATGTCGCCGTTGCCCATGGGCGACCAGGCGTCGCGAATGCCGTCCGAACCCAGGCACACGTTCACCCCGGTCTCGCGCAACGCGAGGAACGGCGGCACCGCGCAATCGGCCGGTGCCGAACTCATCAGGGAAATGCCCAGCGCCGCGAGGCGTTCGGCCACCGGTTTGACCTGGCTCCACGGCAACATCCCAAGGCAGTACGCGTGGCTGATCATCACCCGACCCTGACACCCGAAGCGCTCGGTGTAGTCGGCGATCAGCGCGATCTGCCACAGGCCCAGTTCGCCCTTGTCGTGCAGGTGAATGTCGACGCCTCGCTCGAATTCACTGGCCAGCTTAAACACGAAGTCGAGTTGGGCGATGGGGTCGTTGTCGATGCCGCAGGGGTCGAGGCCGCCGACGTTTTCCACGCCCAGGGCCATGGCTTCGCGCATCAGTTCGGCGGTGCCGGGGCGGCTGATCAGGCCGGTTTGCGGGAACACCACCAGTTGCAGGTCGATCAGGTCGCGGTAGCCTTCGCGCAGTTGCTGCATGGCCTCGACGTGGCGCAGGCCGAATTCCGGGTCAATGTCGACGTGACAACGCATCGTCAGCGAGCCACGGGCGATGCAGTTTTCCAGCAGGGCGCCGGCACGCTGGGCAATCGGTGCCTGGACGTCACGCAGCACGCGGCGCTCGTTGGCGATGTAGTCCTTGAGCGTCGGGCCGGCGCTGTTCGGGCGCCAGGGTTGACCCCAGAGGGTTTTGTCGAGGTGGACGTGGCTTTCGACCAGGGCGGGGGTGAGGAGCTGGTTTTGGCCGTCGATGTCGGTGGCGTCCAACGGCGCGTTGGACGCGGGGCGTCGATCTTTAAACAGGCCGTTTTCAAGAAGCAGGTCTTCGGCGGCGCCACCATAAGGCCGCACATTACGTAGCCAGCGGGGTTGGGTCATTGCATACCTCAAATTTTGTGGTGTTTGGGCGGGCCTCATCGCGAGCAAGCCCGCTCCCACATTGTCCGCGTGACCACTGAAGATCAAATGTGGGAGCGGGCTTGCTCGCGAAGGCGGCACCTCGGTCTTGGATCAACCCTTGAGCTTCGACCAGATCCGGTCCTGCAGCTCCCGCGCCTTGTTGCTGCACTCTTTTTCCGGGCGCAGGCGCGAGGCGAACTCGTCGGGCATGTTGATCGCGTCCATCACCCGCCATTTGGCGTCGATCAGCTTGTCGCTCTGGATGCCGTTGGCGTAGGCGATGGCGTTGGACACGGCGGCAGCGTTTTCCGGCTTCATCATCCAGTCGATGAAGATCTTCGCGTTGCCAGGGTGCGGGGCGCTTTTCGGTACGGCGAAGTTGTCCTGGAACATCGCCAGGCCTTCGCGCGGGTACACGTACTTGATGGTGCTTTTTTGCAACGTGGCCCGGGCGGTGGAGCCGTTCCAGTTTTGCATCATGATCACTTCACCGGAGGCCATGCGGTCGACGGTGTTGTCCGAGCTGTACATCTTCAAGTGCGGTTTCTGTTTTTGCAGCAGCTCCAGAATGCGCTTGGCGTCCTGCGGGTTTTCGCTGCATTCGTCGACGTTCAGGTAATGGCTGGCGGCGTTGATCACACTGCTGGAAGTGTCGAGGGCGGCGAGTTGGCCTTCGAGTTCCTTGCGCGGTTCGAAGAACTCTTTCCACGAATCGTCCAGTTTGCCGCCGGGCACCCGTGCGCTGTCATAGGAAAACCCGGTGGTGCCCCACAGGTACGGGGCGGAGAACTTGCGGCCGGGGTCGAAACTCGGGTCGCGGAACGCCGGTTTGACGTATTGGAAGTTGGGCAGGGTCGACGCGTCGATTTTCAGCAGCAAGTCCTGGTTGATCAACGTGCGCATGATCGACTGCGACGGCACGATCACGTCATACGCCGCGCCACCGGCCTGCAACTTGGCCAGCAGGGTTTCGTTGCTGTCGTAGCCGTCCATGGTGACTTTGATCCCGGTCTCCTTTTCGAACTTGGCCAGCAGATCGACCGGGTAGTAGTCGGTCCAGTTGTAGAAGAATAGTTCTTTGGGTTCGGCGGCCTGGGCGCTGAACGCCGCGAAGCAACTCAGGGCCAGACCGGCGACAGCGAAACGCATGCTTTTTGTTTTCATTGGCTTTTTATTCATAACAGCAGGCTCCAGGCTCATTGGTTTTTGCCGCGCTGTCCCAGCCAGAAGGCCAGCACCACCAGCACGATGGAAATCACCAGCATCAGGGTCGAGATCGCGTTGATCTCCGGCGTGACGCCGGACTTGATCGCCGAGAAGATGTACACCGGCAACGTCGTCGAACCGGGGCCGGCCACGAAGAAGGTCATGATGAAGTCGTCGAGGCTGACCACGAATGCCAGCACCGAGCCTGACAACACCGCCGGCCACAGCAGCGGCAGCGTCACTCGACGAAATACCTGCCACGGGTTGGCGTACAAATCGTTCGCCGCCTCCAGCAAACTCTTGTCCAGGTCATTGAGCCGGGCACGGATCGGCAGGTACGCGAACGGAATGCAGAAGCCGATGTGCGCGACGATCACCGTCAGTAAACCGAGCTTGATCCCCAGCGCCATGAACAGCAGCAGCGTGGCCACGGCGGTGACGATCTCCGGCAGGATCAGCGGCAGGTTGATCCCGCCCTCGACCATTTTCTGTCCATAGAACGGCCGGTAAGTCGCCAGCGCTGCGAGCAACGCAATGGCCGTGGCACACACCGTGGCGATGCTGGCGACGATGATCGAGTTCAGCGCCGCCGTCTGGATCGACGGGTTGGCCAGAATCCTGCCGTACCAGGCAAAGGAGAACTCGGTCCACACCGTGGCCGAACGGTTGGCGTTGAAGCTGTAGGCGATCAGCACAAAGATCGGCACGTACAGATACGCCAGGATCAACAGGCTGACTTCGCGGGTCAGGGGCAGTTTTTTCAGGTGCAGGGCGATCATGCGGTGGCTCCCCGACGCAGGGTTTTGGCGGTGCTGCGGCTATAAAGGGCGTAAAGCACCAGGGACAGCAGCAGAATCCCCAGCAACAGGAACGACAACGAACTGCCCAGCGGCCAGTTGCGCGCGGTACCGAACTGTTGCTGGATCAGGTTGCCGATCATCAGCGTCTTGCCGCCGCCGAGAATTGCCGGGGTGATGAAGGCACCGAGACTCGGCACAAACACCAGCAGCGCACCAGCAATCACGCCGGGCATCGACAGCGGCAGGATGATCCGCCGCAACGCATGCCAGCGATTGGCGCCGAGGTCGTAAGCCGCTTCCACCAGGCGCCAATCGAGTTTTTCCAGGGTCGAGTAGATCGGCAAAATCATGAACGGCAGGAAGCTGTAGACCAGCCCGACGCTGACGGCGAAGTCGTTATAGAGCAGGGTGATGCCGCCGGCCTGCGGGAACAGCGCGTTGAGGCTCTGGGCGACCCAGCCGTGCTCGCGCAGGATGATCAGCCAGGCGTAGTTGCGGATCAGCAGGTTGGTCCAGAACGGAATGGTGATCAGCAACACCATGAGGTTGCGCCGCTGCGGTGTCAGGCTCGACATCCACAACGCCACCGGGAAGCCGAACAGGAAACACAGCAACGTGGTGCCGCCGGCCTGGAACACCGAGCGCAACAGCGCCTGGGCGTAGACCCAGTTCAGTTCCAGTTCACCGTCGAAACCTTCCTGGAAAAACAGTTGCACGTAGCTTTGCAATTGCCAGTTGGCCTGCCAGTCGACGCCGCCATACACATTGCGCGGCAACAGGCTGATGTAGCCCATGATGCCGAGCGGAATGGCGATCAACGCCAGCAAAGTCAGAACCACCGGGCTGAGCAACAGCGCTCGGTTGAGGGCGGGAGAAGTGCTGCTGACGCTCATCTCAGGCCTCCATCAACAGACAGGCGTGGGGCGGCAGGTTGACCGCGATACGATCACCGACCACCCGGCCACGATTCAGGCCTTCGTTGTTCTCGCGCAGCATGACCTTGACGTCGTTGTTCAACCGGCACTGATAGAGCGTGGCAGTGCCGACATACAACACCGCTTCGATCACACCGCGCAGGTGATGCGGTTGCGCCAGGTCGACCAGTTGCGAACGCTCCGGGCGGAAGGCCAATTGAACGGCAGCACCGTCGAAGCCTTGGGCCGGGCAGGGGATTTCTACTGGCATGCCGTTCGGCACGAACAGTTTTTCGTTTTGCTGGCCGCGTTTGATGTGGCCGGGGAGGAAATTGATGTCGCCGATAAACTGGGCGACAAACTGATGTTTGGGTCGTTCGTAGATATCGTTCGGTGTGCCGATTTGCAGGATCTTGCCGGCTGACATCACGGCGATTCGGTCGGACAGGGTCAGGGCTTCTTCCTGATCGTGGGTGACGAAAATGAAGGTGATCCCGGCTTCCTTCTGTACGCGCTTGAGTTCGACCTGCATTTCCTTGCGCAGCTTCAAGTCCAGCGCCGACAGCGGTTCGTCGAGCAACAGCACTTTGGGTTTCGGCGCCAGGGCCCGGGCCAGGGCCACGCGCTGCTGTTGGCCACCGGACAACTCGGCCGGTTTGCGCTGGGCCAGGTGTTGCATTTGCACCAGCGCGAGCATTTCATCGACACGTTGCGGGATGAGCTTGCGATCAAGGCCCTGCATCTCGAGGCCGAAGGCGATATTCTGCGCGACGCTCATGTGTGGAAATAGCGCGTAGCTCTGGAATACGGTGTTGACCCGGCGCTTGAACGGTGGCAAATCATTGACCGGTTCGCCCGCCAGACGAATCTCGCCTTCGCTGACCTGTTCGAAGCCGGCGATGGTGCGCAGCAGGGTGGTTTTGCCACAGCCGGAAGGGCCGAGCAGGGTGAAGAATTCATTGTCGGCAATGTCGACTGAAACGTTGTCGAGGGCTGGCGCCAGCCCAGGATCGTCGGAATACCGCTTGGAGACGTTACGCACTTCAATCGCTGTTGGATGACCCATATTGGTGCATTCCTCTAATTATTGTATGCAATATCTGGATGCAATCTAGAAATAACCGGATTAATCTGCTCGTGCAACCCCCTTTTTCAAAGGCTGCTCATCGCCTGGGGCCGGTTGTTTAGCGCTAAAGGAGTGTTCAGATGACCGAGAAAAAACTCGAAACCACGGTCGACCGCGTCTACCAAGGGGTTTACGAGGCGATCAGCAAACGTTCATTGCGTCCCGGGATGAAGCTCGGCGAAGCGTCATTGGCCGAACTTTTTAATGTCAGCCGGACGTCGGTTCGTGCCGCGCTCAAACAGTTGGAGGCCGATGGCCTGGTCACCACCGAGCCCAACAAAGGGGCGTCGGTATCGTTGCCCAGTGATGAGGAGATTCGCTCGTTGTTTGAAACGAGGCGCCTGATCGAGATCGGCATCGTCACCGAGCTCTGTCGTCGTCGTGATACTGCCGTCACCCAGGACCTGCGTGATCACCTGTTGCTGGAAGATGAAGCGCACCGCAGTGGCGACCATGAACGGCTGATTCATCTGCTGGGTGAGTTCCACATCAAACTCGCGCAAAGCCTGAACAACCCGGTGTTGCTGGACTGGTTCCGCAAGCTGATTTCCCGCGCCTCGCTGTACGCCGCCGCGCTGGATGACGACAGTCACGAAGCCTGCCGCGACGACGAACACCTGCGGCTGATCGAGTTCATCGAAGCGGGAAATCAGAGCGCCGCGATCGAACTGACCTGCATGCATTTGAATGGCATCGAGAAGGCGATTCTCGACGTCGCCGCGACACTGAAGACTGGCTACCACCCGCTCAAGCACCTGATCGAGGTCTGATGCTCGCCACAAGGTAGCTGCTACATGGTTCGTCTGTAGAGCTCCATTGCCACAAAAGCCTGGATGATGTGAATCAGCTAACCTCTATGAAACCATTGGCGACGGCGATGCTCGAAACAAACGGGCACGCGCCGTCCTCATGCCGTTGCGATCCCTTAAGCCAGTCATCTACAGGGATACAGAATCAGTCGATGCAGTTTTTAGACGATAGCCATGGGTGTGCAGGCTGGAACGGTGAAATGGCCGGGCGCATCCGCGCGTTCGACTGGAGCCTGACTGAGCTTGGGAACATGGACACCTGGCCCAGAAGCTTGTGCAGCGCGGTGCAGTTGATGCTCGCGTCCCCATTGCCGATGGTGATGCTGTGGGGCCGACCCGGTTACATGATCTATAACGATGCGTACTCGAAATTCGCCGGTGGCCGCCATCCTTACCTGTTGGGTGCCCCGGTGGAGCTGGGCTGGCCGGAAGTCGCCGAATTCAATCGGCATGTGGTCGACACCTGCCTGGCCGGCGGCACCTTGTCCTATCGCAACAAAGAGCTTGTGCTTTTGAGGGACGGCATACCCGAAGACGTCTGGCTGGACCTCTATTACAGCCCCGTGGCGGATGATGACGGGAAACCGGCCGGGGTCATGGCGATGGTGGTCGAGACCACCGAGCATGTGATTTCCGAACGCCGTCGTCAGGCCGCCGAGGATGCCTATCACGCCGACAACGAGCGGGTGCGCCTGGCGCTCAATGCCGGGGCTTTGCTCGGCTCGTTCGTCTGGGACATCAAGGACAATGTGCTCTCCGGTGATGAGCGTTTTGCCCGCACCTTTTCCTACCCGCCGGAGCAAAACCTGGCCGACCTGCCAATGGACATCGCCGCAGCTCGGATCCATCCCGATGACCGCAGCTGGGTGCAGGAGCAGATCGATCAATCCGTGGAAACCGGCGAACCGTTTAACGCCGAGTATCGAGTCCTGCGCCCGGATGGCAGTTATCTGTGGGTGCTGGCGAGTGGTGGCTGCGAGTTCAACGAGCAGGGCGAACCGTTCCGTTTTCCCGGGGTGTTGATCGATATCCACGAACGCAAGAGCGCCGAAGAATCCCTGCTCAAGTTCACCCGCAACCTGGAGCAACGTGTTGCCGACGAAGTCGAAGCGCGACTGGCTGCTGAAGAACAATTGCGTCAATCGCAGAAACTCGAAGCCATCGGCGGCCTCACCGGCGGCGTGGCCCATGACTTCAACAACCTGCTGCAGGTGATCGCTGGCAACCTGCACTTGCTGGCGCGGCATGAACCGGACAACGCCAATGTGCAGCGCCGGGTCAGCGCTTCGATTGCCGCGGTCGAACGTGGCGCCAAACTGTCTTCGCAATTGCTCGCGTTCGCCCGTCGTCAGCCCTTGTCGCCAGCGGTCTGCGATCTGCGGCAGGTCTTCGATGGGCTCGGGGAATTGTTGCAGCGGGCGCTGGGGGAAACCATCCAGATCAACGTCAGCGCGGCCGAAGCCCTTTGGCGCATCTACGTGGACCGCAATCAACTGGAAAACGCCATCCTCAATCTGGCGATCAATGCCCGTGACGCCATGAACGGCGAGGGGACCATTGACCTGAGCGCCAAGAACATTGCCCTTGATAGCAAGTTTTGTGCAGGCAAGGGCATCGTCGCCGGCGACTATGTCTGTGTAGCGGTGGCTGACAAGGGTGTCGGCATGTCGCCGCAAGTACTCGCACAGGCTTTCGAGCCGTTTTTTACCACCAAGGCCGATGGCCAGGGCACGGGGCTGGGCCTGAGCATGGTGTTCGGTTTCGTCAAGCAGAGTGACGGGCATATCGAGATTTCCAGTGTGGTCGGGCAGGGCACGCGGGTGCAGCTGTATTTCCCTCGCAGCCTGCGCCCGATGCTCGACGAAACGACACGTCATGACCCGCAACAGCGAGGCGGACACGAAACCATTCTGGTGGTCGAGGACAACGAGGCGGTGCGCAGCTCAGCGGTGGAGTTGCTGAGTGAAGAAGGTTATCGAGTGCTGACGGCGGCTAACGGTGACGTCGCGATGCAGATGTTGCTGGAGGGCGCCGTGGTAGACCTGATTTTCACCGACGTGGTCATGCCCGGCCTGATCAAAAGCGCGGACCTGGCCGCCTGGGCCAAGGTGCAGACGCCGCCGGTGGCCGTGCTGTTCACCTCGGGCCACACCCGTGACATTATCTCGCGCAATCACCAGCTCAGCCCTGATACTTATTTGCTGAGCAAACCCTATGGTCCCCAGGCGCTGACCCATATGGTGCGCACCGTTCTCAACGGCTGAACGATCAACCCCTGTAGGAGCTGAGCTTGCTCGCGATGGCGGTGCGTCAGACACACCGCTATCGCGAGCAAGCTCAGCTCCTACAGGTGAACCGCATTTCTTTGAACCTTCCAATCAAGGCTGCTCATGACGTCCAAGCGCACTTCCAATCCTCCTTCCGGCATGGTCAGGGTGCGCGGCGCCCGGGAACACAATCTCAAAAACGTCGATGTCGATATCCCCCGGGATGCCTTGGTGGTGTTCACTGGCGTGTCCGGTTCGGGGAAATCGTCGTTAGCGTTCTCGACCCTCTACGCCGAAGCGCAACGCCGCTATTTCGAGTCCGTGGCGCCTTATGCGCGGCGTCTGATCGATCAGGTCGGCGTGCCGGACGTCGACTCCATCGAAGGCTTGCCACCGGCGGTGGCGCTCCAGCAACAACGGGGCACACCAAGCACGCGCTCTTCGGTGGGCAGCGTGACGACGTTATCGAGCCTGATCCGCATGCTGTACTCCCGGGCCGGCAGTTATCCATCGGGGCAACCGATGCTTTATGCGGAAGACTTTTCGCCCAACACGCCCCAGGGCGCGTGCCCTGAATGTCATGGGTTGGGGCGGGTGTATGAAGTCACCGAAGCGTTGATGGTACCGGACCCGAGCCTGACCATTCGCCAGCGCGCCGTCGCCTCCTGGCCCACCGCCTGGCAGGGACAGAACCTGCGCGACATTCTGGTGACGATGGGTTACGACGTCGATAAACCCTGGCGCGATCTGCCGAAAAAACTGCGTGACTGGATTCTCTTCACCGAAGAAACCCCCACGGTGCCGGTGTATGCCGGGCTCACCCCCGAAGAAACCAGAGTCGCGCTCAAACGCAAAATGGAACCGAGTTACCAGGGCACGTTCACCGGCGCCCGGCGCTACATCCTGCACACCTTCAGCCATTCCCAAAGCGCGCTGATGAAGAAGCGCGTCTCGCAATTCATGCTCGGCAGCCCGTGCCCGTTGTGCGACGGCAAACGGCTCAAGCGCGAGGCGTTGTCGGTAACCTTTGCCGGTTACGATATCGGCGAACTGTCGCAGATGCCGTTGCTGCAAGTGGCCGAAGTCTTGAAACCAGTCGCCGCTCACAGCTACCTCGAACAGGCCGAGGCGGCGGGTGAGGTATTGACACACGACCAGACCCGCGAAGCCCGCGAGCAACGAGTGGCCCACGGTGCCAGTGGTCACGCCAACGCGCCGGATGTACGCCACACACCGAACCTGTCGGTGGAGAAACGCCTGGCCGCGCAACGGATAGCTCAGGATTTGTTGGAGCGGGTCAGTACGTTGACCGATCTGGGGCTCGGTTACCTGGCGCTGGAACGCAGCACGCCGACGCTGTCGTCCGGCGAGTTGCAGCGTCTGCGTCTGGCGACGCAATTGGGTTCGCAGTTGTTCGGGGTGATTTACGTGCTGGATGAACCGTCGGCCGGCCTGCACCCGGCGGATGGCGAAGCGCTGTTCGAAGCCCTGCAACGCTTGAAAATTGCCGGCAACACCCTGTTTGTGGTCGAGCATGATCTGGAAACCATGCGCCGCGCCGATTGGTTGATCGACGTAGGCCCGGCGGCCGGCGAGCAGGGTGGCCGGATTCTGTACAGCGGGCCACCGCCAGGGCTGGCCGAGATAACGAACTCGCAGACGCGTGCTTATCTGTTCGCCGAGCAGGTCACCCAATCGCGTGTCAGCCGAAAGCCGACCGATTGGTTGCGGCTCGAAGGCATCACCCGCAACAACCTGAACAACCTCAGTGCCGAGTTTCCACTGGGCTGTTTCACCTCGGTGACCGGTGTCTCGGGCTCCGGTAAATCCAGCCTGGTCAGTCAGGCGTTGCTCGAGCTGATAGGCGCCCATCTAGGGCGGGCGGTGAGTGATAGCGAGCCCGAGGAGTTGAGCCTTGAGGACGACGCACCGCAGGTCAGCGGCGGTCAGGTCACGGCGGGGCTGGCGTCGATCAAGCGCCTGGTGCAAGTCGATCAGAAACCCATCGGCCGCACACCGCGCTCGAACCTGGCGACCTACACCGGGCTTTTCGACAACGTGCGCAAACTGTACGCCGCCACGCCTGAAGCCCGGGCCAAGGGTTACGACGCAGGCCAGTTTTCCTTCAACGTCGCCAAGGGCCGTTGCCCGACGTGCGAAGGTGAAGGCTTTGTCAGCGTCGAGTTACTGTTCATGCCCAGCGTCTATGCCCCGTGCTCGACCTGCCACGGCGCGCGCTACAACCCCGAGACGCTGGCAATCATCTGGCAAGGGTTGAACATCGCCCAGGTGCTGCAACTGACGGTGGACGAGGCGGTCACGGTGTTTGCCGAGCAACCGGGTATTCGCCGCTCGCTGGAGGTGCTGCGCGATATCGGCCTGGGTTACCTGCGCCTCGGCCAGCCGGCGACCGAGCTGTCGGGCGGTGAAGCCCAGCGGATCAAACTGGCCACCGAACTGCAACGCAACCAGCGCGGGGCAACGTTGTATGTGCTCGACGAGCCCACCACCGGTTTGCACCCAAGGGATGTCGATCGCTTGCTCGAACAGTTGAATACGCTGGTGACGGCGGGGCATACGGTGATCGTCGTCGAACATGAAATGCGCGTGGTGGCCCAGAGTGACTGGGTGATCGACATCGGCCCGGGGGCGGGGGATCAGGGCGGGAAGATTGTTATTGCAGGCACACCGCAGAAAGTGGCTAAAAGCAAAAAGAGCCGGACGGCGCCGTTTTTGGCCAGAGTTCTTGGCTCGGCTTGAATTCGTGGTGTTCTTGCGGTCCTCATCGCGGGCAAGCCCGCTCCCACATGATTTGTGAACGACTCGGTTCCTGTGGGGGCGGGCTTGCCCGCGATGAGGACCGCAAAGGACTCGACAAGGTTATTTGTCTGGGTGAGCAGCCTGGAGCTTTTTCGCCATTTGCAGATGCTTCTCCAGCGTCGGCAGCATTTTTTGCGCGAAACCTTTCAGCTCCGTGGCGCCTTTGCTTCTGTCGTCCGTCACGGTGTTGGCTTCTTTCTTGAACAGCGAAAGGGTGTCTTCATGGGCCTTCACCTGATTGTTGGCGTAGGCCGCATCGAAAGATTCATCGCGCAAGTCGAGGATTTTCTCTTTCGCTTGTTTGACCAGCGTCGTGCTGTCCGGCACCTTGATGTCATGCTTTTTCGCCAGCGCCGCCAGTTCATCGTTGGCCTTGGAATGGTCGGTGATCATCATGTTGGCGAATGCCTTGATGTCCGCCGATGAGCTTTTTTCCAGGGCCAATCGGCTCGTTTCGACTTCCGCGATACCGCCCGCGGCCGCGCTGTCGACGAAGTCTTTGGAAGTAGCAGCGAGCGCCGTGCCCATGCTGGTGCTCAAGGCAACAGCCAAACTGAGGTGGCGCAGGGTAAATCCGTCCATTGGTTATTCTCCACACAGGTTTTCATGGGCGATCGAGTGATCGTTAACGTGTGGAGGCCGACGAGCGGGCAAAGGTTTTATTGCGTTTGGGGCAGGGCGACGAACGGGCACCGCTGGTCTGATAGGCGGTCGACAGAACGGGCTAACCGAGGCCATTCTGGTACTTGGTGAACGCCATTGATCGCGTTTGCCTCCGATCAACAAACGGAGGTGTTCCATGCCGGTGATACACGACCTTTTACAGGATCTCAAAATTTCAAAGGAAGATATCCAGCAAAAACGCACCAAGGATCCGTTACTGGATTCACTGATCAACAAGTATTTGCAGGCGGATGCTGAGGTCTTAAAGGCTGAATCCGCCCAATCGGATGCGCCCAGCGATGACGCATTGAAGAAACTCAAGGAGAAGCGCGTGCAGGTTAAGCAAAAGATTGTTGATCGGCTCCTGATGCCGTCCTGACGCGTTCTGTCTGGTCACCGACGATCGGTGATTGAAAAATTGGAACGGTGATAAATACCGGCACCTCGAATGTTCAGAGTCCGAATTGACGGCTCCATGCGAGGTGCCCCATGAGTCCAAAATTCCCCAGCGAAGAGCAGGGCGGCTACGATCCCATCCCGACCCATCCCGAACCCCTGAGTCCAGGACGCACCACCCTCAATCCCGAAGATGAACCAGGCATCGACGAACTGCCCGACAATGAAGGCGTGCGCCCGCTGGACGAGGATGACTCCACCGCCATGGACCCGGAAAGGGTGCTTGAGGAAACGGATAATGCGGTGCGCGACAGAGAGATGGATCCGCGTTGATCACAATCAATGTGGGAGCGGGCTTGCTCGCGAAAGCGATCTTCCAGTCGATAAAGAGGTCGCCTGACTCTCCGCTTTCGCGAGCAAGCCCGCTCCCACATTTGATTTGCGTTACTTTTGCAGCGCAGTGCTCAACGGTAACCGCGCCATGTGTCTGGCCTTCAACGATCCGAAATACAACCAATCCCCATACTCGCGAACGGTGGTGATCGGCGAATAGTTGTCGCTGCTACCGTCCTGCAGGTTGGCGATCACTTTGCCGTCTAGATCCAGGCCCAGCGCGAAGGCGCGTTTCTCCACCGGTTTGGGCAGGAAAGTCATGGCCCGCACGATCATCTTGCGCACGAAGGGATGCGGCGCGGTGGCATCGAGCAATGCGTTGCGCGGTGCATAGAGCGCCACCCAGAAGCGGTCGTGGCCATTGAACGCGAGGTTGTCCGGCAACCCTGGCAAGTTGTCGATGAATAGATCACGGGTGCCGGCTTTCGGCCCGCTCAGCCAGTAGCGACTGATGCGATAGGCTCCCGTTTCGTTGACCAACACAAAGGCATCGTCCGGGCCCAGGGTCACGCCGTTGGCGAATTCCAGCTTATCCAGCAGGACCTCGGTCTTGCCGGTCTGGAAGTCATAACGCAGCAAGCGGCCATCGCCGCCGTGCTCGATAATCGCGTCGCCGTCACTGCCGTAGCCAAAGCGGCTGGAGGCATCACTGAAATAGGCGTAGTGCCCGGATTTGTCGATCGCCACGTCGTCGGTGAAACCGAAGGGCACGCCGTTGGCCGCCGTGGTCAATGGAATCAACCGGCCCTGGGCATCCAGTGACAGCAAGCCCTTGACCCCATCGGCAATCACCAGCAGACCGTTGGGATGACGGGCCAGGCCCAAGGGTCTGCCGCCCGTATCAGCCAGAATCCTGGTGACCTTGCCGTCGAGGCTGGTACGGATCAATCGGCCGTCATGCAAACCCGTGATGAGGACGTTTTCCTCCAGCAGCAACGCTTCCGGGCCGTCGATATCCGCGGCGCCGACGCGCTCCATGCCTTTGAGGCGCTGATTGTCGGCGTAGAGGCCGCTGGTGAGGGAGGGCGCGGGTGACGGTGTCCAGGCCACCGGTTGAACCTTGGTCGGCATCAGCAGCAGAAAGGCGCCGATGGCAACGACCACCAGCAACACCACATGGCGAAACTTGACGGTTCGACTCACGCGCTGACTCCTGCCGGGGCCCATTGTTTTTGCGCCATTTCGCGCAATGCCAGCATCGACGCTGCCGACTCACGATCGATGCTGCGCTTGAGCAGCAGTCGATTGGCAATGCGCATCGCAAGGCCGCTGAACCGATACTCCAGGGTGCGGACAAAGCGTGTTCCATCGCCCTGGGCCTCGCACTCGTAAGTCACCACCAAAGACAACCCGTGATCGTCATGGGCCCAGGCACTCCAGCGGCGTCCCGGCAGGTATTCGTTAACCTCCCAGTGCAAGTGTCCCTCACGCCCGCCCGCCTTGATGTCTTCCTCGAACCGCCCCCCGGCATGCAGCGGACCGCTCTGGCCATCGACCTTGAGGGACGAAGGATGCCACTCAGGCCAACGGGTCACGGTGCTGGCATAGGCGAGCACGTCAATCGGGTCTCCAGCAATGTCGATCTGATGCTGCATGCAGGTCATGGGCGTTCTCGTCGGGTGCAGGTCGATCGGCTCGGGTTCCCAATAGAGGGTGCCGAACAGGTAGTCCATCAGCGGAAAAACGATATTGAAATTGCGTTCCTGCATCAGCTCACGACGGTGATGCAGCTCATGCAGGCGGCGCATCTGGCGGATCCACGGCAACCGTGTGACGGGGTTCTCGGGTGGCAGGTGCTCGCAGGCATGGAACACTTCATAGGTCAGGTAGCCGAGGACCAGGCAGCCGCCGAACAACCCGGCGACGTTGGCATCGAACTGCTCAAGCAACCACCAGACGGGCAGGGTGATGACGACCGTGTGCAACACGATCAGCCAGGCTGGAAACAGAATCACCCGCCAGTCCCGGGCCGTGTCGTAGCTCATGTGGCCGGGGGCGAAAAAGCTGTGATGGTCGCCGGCATGGCGGGCGTAGAACAGTCGTGCGAAGCTCTTTTTGTGATGCCCCAAATGCCGATGGATCCTGTACACGCCGAAGTTGAAAAACAACAACGTCAACGGCACCGCCAGCCATTCCAGTGGCTGTACCCGGTGCACGGTGCTCCAGAATCCGCCGATGGCCAGCACCCCGAACAGCAGCACAAAAGCGCCGTGCAGCCATGGGTTGTAGAGCGGATGAATCGCAGCGCGGTAGCGGGCGCGGAATGCTTCGGTGGTCTGCCTCACTGCAATCACCTGTCGTTATTGTTATCTCCAGCAGATTAGACGATCCCGGCGTTTTGGCTGGCCCAACCTTGAGAACGCAACCGCCATGCTTCGGTGCAAACCGGGCTCAGGTCAGCGGGTTCCAGCGTTGCGACCAGTCATCGTCGGATTTGATCACTTCGCGCAGCAGGTCGAAGGCGTGTTGCAGGGTCGCCGAGTCGCGGTCTCGGGAGTAAACCAGATAGGTCGGGTAGCTGAATTCGGGGGCTTTGGGCACTTGCTCCAGTACACCGCTTTCTAGATAACTTTGGACCACCCGGGTGCGGAAATAGCCACTGCCGCCGTTTTCCAGAATGTACTGCAAGCCCAGTGGGCCGAGGTTAAAGCTCAACGCAGCTTTGGCTTTTTCCGGCAGGGCCGCATCGTGCTGACGGCGGAAGTCCGGGCCCCAGTCGATATACACGTAGGGATCGGGTCGTGCGGCCAGGCGGATAAGGACCAGTTTTTCTTCCAGCACCTGTTCGACTTGCAGGCGTGGCCAATACTCGGGCTGGTAAACCAGCGCCGCATCCAGAACCCCCAGTTCCAGTTGGCGCAGCAGGTTTTCACCGTCACGGATTTCCATGCGCAGGGCGTGGCTGGGAATCTTCTCGCGCAGTGCGCCCGCCCAGCTGAGCATCAGCGGGTTGCACAGACTGACCTCGCCACCGATGTGCAATACGTCGCGATAACCCTCGGGCAACGGCAAATCCCGGCGCGCCGCTTCCCAGGTTTCGACCAGTTGATTGGCGTAGACCACGAAGGCTTCACCATTCGGCGTCAGGCGCGCACCGGCGCGGTTGCGTACGAACAACGTACTTCCTAGCTGGCTTTCGAGTTTCTGTACCCGCGCAGTGATCGCGGTCTGGGTAACGTGGAGTTTTTCAGCCGCCGCGGCAAGGCTGCCGTGGCGGACGATTTCCAGAAAGGTGCGGGCTAGATCGATGTCCATGGGGAGGCCGATGCGGGAGGTGCGCCATTGTAAGAGCACCGCTCACCTGTGGCGAGGGAGCTTGCTCCCGCTGGGGCGCGAAGCGGCCCCAAAACCTGTCGCCGCGATTTTCCAGATACGCTCCCGTCGGATAGTTTACGGCTGCTGCACATCCGAACGGGAGCAAGCTCCCTCGCCACAGTTTCCCCTTTCACTTGGCTATTCGTTCAAAACGCGAAACACGAACAACCAAAGGCCCCCCAGAAACCGGCGAAATCACTGACCGGCGCCGAGGACAACCGTGCCCGTTCGTGGCTATGGGCATGCACCGCGCAAGCCCCGACACATTGATGAACCTGCGCCGTCAGCGGTGCCAGGGGTTTCCAATGGCCGGGTACTTTGGCAACGGGCGACCACTCAGGCACCACCGGGACGGGAGGCGGCCCGAGTTTTTCAAACTCGACGCTGCCGTAGACGATTTTGCCGTCAACGATGGTCAGTACCGATTCGATCCATTTGACCGCTTCATCCTCGATGTGGAAATAGTCCGCCGACAACGCAATCAAGTCGGCCAGCTGCCCAACCTTGATCTGGCCTTTTTTGCCTTGCTCGGAGGAAAACCAGGCGCTGCCGTGGGTAAAGAGTTCCAGCGCGGTATCGCGGCTCAAGCCTTGCGGGTACAGCGCCAGACCACCGACGGTGCGACCGCTGATCAGCCAGTACAGCGAAGTCCAGGGGTTGTAACTGGAGACGCGCGTGGCATCGGTGCCGGCGCCGACCGGAATGCCTTCGGCCAGCATGCGAGTGATGGGTGGCGTGGCTTCGGCAGCCTTGGCGCCGTAACGGTCGACGAAGTATTCGCCCTGGAAGGCCATGCGGTCCTGGATCGCGATGCCGCCACCCAAGGCTTTGACCCGTTCGATGTTCTGCGGGGTGATGGTTTCGGCGTGGTCGAAGAACCATGGCAAGCCGTCGAACGGAATGTCGCGATTAACCTTCTCGAACACGTCGAGCATGCGGCTGATGGATTCGTTGTACGTGGCGTGCAAACGGAACGGCCAGCGCTGCTCCACCAGATGGCGGACCACCGGTTCCAGCTCCTGCTCCATGGTTTGCGGCAGGTCGGGGCGGGGTTCGAGAAAGTCCTCGAAGTCGGCCGCCGAGAACACCAGCATTTCCCCCGCACCGTTGTGCCGTAGAAAATCGTCGCCCTGACCGTAGTGGGAGGTGCTGGTCCAGTTCTTGAAGTCGGTCAGCTCTTCCTTGGGTTTCTGGGTGAACAGGTTGTAGGCAATGCGCACCGTGAGTTGCTGGTCTTTGGCCAGTTGCTGGATGACTTGATAGTCGTCCGGATAATTCTGATAACCGCCGCCGGCATCGATGGCGCTGGTGACGCCGAGGCGATTGAGTTCGCGCATGAATTGGCGGGTGGAGTTGACCTGGTATTCCAGCGGCAGTTTCGGCCCCTTGGCCAGGGTCGAGTAGAGAATCATCGCGTTGGGGCGGGCGATCAGCATGCCTGTCGGGTCGCCATTGGCATCGCGCTGGATTTCGCCACCCGGCGGATTTGGCGTATCGCGGGTATAGCCGACCACCTTCAACGCGGCGCGGTTGAGCAGGGCGCGGTCGTAGAGGTGCAGGACGAACACCGGGGTATCCGGCGCGGCCTTGTTCAGTTCATCAATCGTCGGCAGGCGTTTTTCGGCGAACTGGAACTCGGTCCAGCCACCGACCACCCGCACCCATTGCGGCGTGGGTGTGCGGTCGGCCTGATCCTTGAGCATGCGCAGCGCGTCGACCAGTGAAGGGACGCCTTCCCAGCGCAGTTCGAGGTTGTAGTTGAGGCCACCACGGATCAGGTGCAAGTGTGAGTCGTTGAGACCGGGAATCACCGTGCGACCGTGCAGGTCGATAATTTGTGTGCCGGGACCTTGCAGGGCCATGGCTTGGGCATCGCTGCCGACCACCACGAAGCGTCCGTCCTTGATCGCGACGGCGCTGGCCTGAGGTTTTTTGCGGTCGACGGTGTGCAGGCGTCCGTTGTACAGAATGAGGTCGGCGGGGGCGTCGGGCATGGTTTTACTCCCTGCGATTAGCGGGCTGATCCAGGCACCGACGGCGCCTGCCGAAAGGCCTTGCAGTACACGGCGGCGGTTAAATCCGTCGTGGTCGTCAGGTGGGCTCATGGGCAGTGCTCCGCGCAAAAGCTTTTGATAAAGAAAGCGAGGGCAAACAGCCGATGTCTGACGCATGCGGCCAGAAAGAATATAGACGGCAAATCCACAGGTGGCCGTTTTCCGATGGCGAAAAACGACGAATCCCGCCTCGAGGGGCGGGATTCGTTTGCAGCCAGGCGTGCTCCCGAAGGTCGGGAGCGGCGCGCTTAGGCCGGGAACAGCTCGGACAGTTTCATGGCCAGCATCATGTCGCCTTCGGCGCGCAGTTTGCCGCCCATGAAGGCTTGCATGCCGTCGGTTTCGCCGCTGACGATGCCTTCCAGGGTTTCGCCGTCCATCACCAGAGTCACCTGTGCGTCCGGGTTCTCGCCTTCCTGGAGCTCGCAGGTGCTGTCCTTGACGATCAGCGAGAAGTTTTTGGTGTCGTCGATGCGGAAACCGAATACCAGGTCCAGACCGGCAGCAGCGGCTGGGTTGAACTTGGCTTTCATTGCTTGTACGGCATCAGCTACGGAGGTCATGGTTCGATCCTTTCTTGGGTAATTGGAGCTGGGTGAATACAGCCAGGGTCACAACAGTCCGGACTCAGCGAAACGTGATGAGTTCCGGGGTCTTCAACAGCTGCAAGTGCGCATGACTGTTGAAAGAAGACAGAGCCACCTCGCGACCGCGAAACTTCAGCAGGTTGAGCGAGGTGTTGACGATTTGCCAGTTCAGTTCAAACGCCTGCTTTGCCGGCATTTGCGTAATGAGATGGAGCAGCGCCGTGATAGTGCCGCCGGAGGTGAACACGGCGATTTTCTGGGAATTGTCGGCGCTTTCGAGGATTCGCTGCAGACCGGCTTGCACCCGATCGACAAACCCCAGCCAGCTTTCCAGGCCCGGTGTGTCATAGGTGCCGGCGAGCCAGCGTTCGATGATCAGGGCGAAGATTCGCTGGAACTCGCCGCGGTTTTGCGCGGCATTGCGCAGGATGTGCAGCGCTTCGGGTTCGTCCGGTAACATGGCTGGCAACAGCGCGCGGATCACCGCGTCGGCGTCGAACTCATTGAAAGCGGAATCGATTTCCAGGACGGGAACCGGCAGGCCTGCCGCAGCGAACTGTTGCAGTGCGCTATTGGCCGTGTGCTGCTGGCGGCGCAGGTCGCCCGAGAGGCAGCGATCGAAGCTGATGCCCAGCTCGGCGAGGTGCTGGCCGAGGACTTCTGCCTGGCGAACACCGGTCGGCGACAGGACGTCATAGTCGTCTGCACCAAAGGAGGCCTGGCCATGTCGAATCAAATAGATACTGCCCACGTCCGCGTCATCCCGGTACGTTGAAGGTTCGGCGAGGTTATGAGGATGACGGTGAGCTGTCAATGAAAAAACATACGCTTGTTTGAAATGCCCGTTACAGGGCTGTTGCCAGAGGTTTCACGGCTGGCCGCCGGGGCGGCGCATGGGTATGCTGGAGGCATCCCGCGCGCGTTCATGCAGCGCATCGTATTAAAGGAGTCCCTGTGGAGTTTTTTGCCGAGTACGCAGTTTTTCTGGCTAAGACCGTGACACTGGTGATCGCCATTCTGGTGGTCCTGGCCAGTTTCGCGGCGTTGCGCAGCAAAGGTCGACGCAAGTCGGTCGGCCAGTTGCAAGTCAGCAAACTCAATGATTTCTACAAAGGGCTGCGCGAACGCCTGGAGCAAACCTTGCTCGACAAGGACCAGCTCAAGGCCTTGCGCAAGGTCGAAGCTAAATCCGAGAAAAAGCAAAAGAAGAAAACCGAAGCCAAGCCACGGGTGTTTGTGCTCGATTTCGACGGCGACATCAAGGCCTCGGCCACTGAAAGCCTGCGCCATGAAATCACCGCGCTGCTGACCCTCGCCACGCCCAAGGATGAAGTGGTGCTGCGTCTGGAAAGCGGCGGCGGCATGGTTCATAGCTACGGCCTGGCGTCCTCGCAACTGGCGCGTATCCGTGATGCCGGTGTGCCGTTGACCGTGTGCATCGACAAGGTCGCGGCCAGCGGCGGCTACATGATGGCCTGCATCGGCGAGAAGATCATCAGCGCGCCGTTCGCGATCCTTGGCTCGATCGGTGTCGTGGCGCAGTTGCCTAACGTCAACCGCCTGCTGAAAAAGCACGACATCGACTTCGAAGTGCTGACCGCGGGCGAGTACAAGCGCACCCTGACGGTGTTTGGCGAAAACACCGAGAAGGGCCGCGAGAAGTTCCAGGAAGACCTGGACATCACTCACCAGTTGTTCAAGAACTTCGTTTCGCGCTATCGCCCGCAACTGGCCATCGACGAAGTGGCCACCGGCGAAATCTGGCTCGGTGTTGCTGCGCTGGACAAGCAACTGGTGGACGAACTCAAGACCAGCGATGAATACCTCTCCGAGCGTGCCAAGAAGTCCGAGCTGTACCACTTGCACTACGCCGAACGCAAAAGCCTGCAGGAGCGCATCGGCATGGCGGCCAGCGGTTCGGTCGATCGTGTGCTGCTGAGCTGGTGGAGCCGGTTGACCCAGCAACGCTTCTGGTAATACTCGACAAGCATCATCGTTAAAAAATGAAACCGTGGATTCTTCCCCGGTTTCATTTTTTTTTGGGCGGGTTTCAAGTCCATCCATTTTCCTTACGGTGTTTGAGAATTTTCCTGAGATCTGTGTCGATCGCTCCCGCTTCCGGTTGATCCGTGGTCAGTTAGGCTGGTGTTCCTGAAATGCTTGCAATGGAATGCACCATGATCGACCACCCTAAAAAAGCCGACGATGTACCGACCTCTCCCGGCATGCGCCAAGTGCTGAAGTCCGCCATGGATGCTGCGCTGCCGCTAACTCCCAGTCAGTTTGGCGAACACCTGATCAAAGAAAAGTGGGGTCATGATATTGATCCCGCCACCGCACAGCTGGTGACCCTCGATTACGACTACAAGGGGCATCCCGCGCAGAACGGCATCCACCAGGGACGGGTGGCGAGTGCCATGTCGCTGGTGCAGGTGCTGATTTCCAACTATCAAACCGTGGGTGACGGGCGCTTCGGTGAAACAGCGTTTGGGTTGTATACCCCGCCTGACATTGGGCCATCCATACAGATCGTGGAACACGTCGATGAGTTTGCCGATAGTGGCGACGGTAACCACGACAGCTATGAAGGCCTCTATCGCCGAGACGCCGGGCAAGTCTTCGGGCCAGCCAACCAGATCGCCGTGCGACCGGCGGACTTCAAAAAGTGGGTCTGGGAGCTGGCTCTCAAGGATCTGTATCAGGCCTATCTTGATCAAGCCTGGCCATCGGACGAAATCATCGTCGCACCTGCCCCCCACGCACTGAAAACCTCGGTCAAAGCCGCCTTCGTCATGGCCGCTTTATTGCAGCGGGGTGAGAGCAGTCTGGACCCGGAAGGGCTCGCACTGGCCCTGCAGGCGGCAGGGCTGCCGTCGGATCAGGCATGGGCAACGCTCACATTCGAACAATTACAGGCACCCACCAGCGTGCCCGCGATGCTCGCTACGGGACGCTTGAAGCTTTATCGCTACACCTCGAAAGACATCTGGGGTTTGCGTGAACCTGGCGGCAGGATTGTGTTGTACATCCCCGGCAACTCGTCGCCCCTGCATGCGTTTGAGGATTCCGGGAAATTGCACCAGTGGATTGTAGAGCAGGGCAGGCGTGATGATACGAAACAGGCCTTGGCCGCTCACTTCGCCGAGGATGATCGCAAGGACGGCACTTTCCATGCCGGTGTGTTGACGGCGCTGGACGGCATGGCGGTCTACCCGAGGGAACACCGGCTGACCAAAGAGGCGGGCTTCTTCAACGATGACGGTTTTTGGGAGCCTGCCCGATACATCGGCTTCGATGACTCGCCATCGGGCACCGATCCGTTTGCCCAGTTGGTCCTGACCATGAAGGAGGCCTCCCTGGCCGGGGTCAACACCATTCGTGACGATGCGCAGGTCAACCGGGATAACTTGAGTGCTTTCGTCGAACCGGTTGTGGAGTGGATCAACCGTTTCGGTCCTTTGGCGTTGTTCGTGCCCGGTGGTGAAGGGTTGCTGGTGCTGGCCGGTATCATCGATGCCGGGTATGGCCTTGATCAGGTTGTCAACGGTGCGACATCGAGCGATCGAGCAGCGGGTGTGACACGCACGGTGTTTGGCTTGCTTAATGCGCTGCCGCTGGCAGGCGCAGGCGCGGCACTCAAGGGTGAAGCTGCCGAGGCCGAGGCCGGTGCCCTTGCCGAGAGTGCGCGCGAACCTGGTGCAGCACCGAAGGACGAGTCTGCCAGGCCGACGCCGGATCAGGCCGTTGCCCCGATTCCCGGACCACCAAACCTGGCGCCGCCGACCCGCGTGGAACTTCTGCGCGGAATTGGCCCGTCGGTGGCGTCTTTCAGCGATGAAATGCTGGCGCAGATCGCCAAGGTCAGTACAGTCGATGACGACATGCTGCGGTTGATGCAGGCCGGGCGCCCGCCGACGCCTTTGCTGGCCGATACCATCAGCCGTTTCAGGATCGATCAGGAACTCGAGCAAGCCGCTGTGGCACAGGGCGAGCGAGTCGAACTGTTCAACAGCCGTTACGAAGCGCTTCAACACTCGGAACATGCAGGGGTCCGATTGTTTCAACGCCAATACCCCGACCTGCCCAAAAGCGCCATTGAGCAAATGCTCGACCGTTATGGCGTGGATATCCAGAGCCCTTCTGACGCGGTCCAGCTCCGGCAGATGTTCAATCGTCTCGACAGCAAGGCCCGGCAATACCAACAGCATGTACGGCTTAATCGTGCGTATGAGGGGGTGTACCTTCCTTCGGTGGTCAACCCGGAGTCCGACACGCTGGCCCTGCATTCCCTCAAAAATCTGCCCGGATGGCCAAAAAACCTTCGAATCGAAGTCCAGGACGGTTCCGTCGCAAGCCGCGTTCTGGACCGTAGCGGTGCGTTTGACGCCACCCATCTTCGACGGTTGATCAAGGTGGGGAGTCGTTACCTGAGTCGCGATGTGCAAACGGACTTCTATGAGGCTGTGCTTGAAGTCTTGACCGAAGACGAGCGCTCGGCCCTGCAACTTTTAACGCTCGATCCGGCCCGCGAGTTACGGCTGAAAGTCGGCGAGCGGGCAATGCCCCGATCCGAGTTAGTGCTTGGTTTGGGCAGGATGGATTCCGGCCTGCCCTTCGAGGCGCAAGGGCTGCGTGGCGGCGGCTTCCCCGGTACGCCTCAGGCCGAAGAGCTGACGCACGAGATGATGAGGTTGCAGCTCAAGGAGCTTTATCCGGACTTCTCGGATGCCGAGGCCGATGAAGTCCTACAGCGTACCGGTGGCAGGGCCCAGGCTCATATCGACGCGCTGAAGCAGGCGTTTCAACAATTGCACATCGACCTGAGCGGCTGGATCGATCAGGTAGCGCAAGACATTGTGGAAATGGACGTTCCTTTCCTGAATGAAGCTGACAACGAGGCACAGGGGCTGACTGAAGAGCAGATTGAAGTGCATAACGAGAACCTGGTTCAGAGCGCCATGTACTACGAGCGTGAATCCAGGATCGAGCTGGCTGACGAGCTGATCACCCTCTGGCGAAAGCGGGCATCGCAAGATCAGCGCGTCTATTCAGGCGAACAGCTTGTGGGGTTCAAGCTCGACATGGCGGGCGAGGACTATCATCGATTGCCGATCATGAACGTCAGGTTCCACGACGTCGTCGAGTTGTCGATGCCGCACTTCCATGTGACCGAGCGTGAAACCTTGAATGGGTTCCTCGAGTGTTTTCCGAATCTGCAGACCCTGAATCTTGAGGGTGTCGAGTTGACCCAATTCGACCTCGAGGGTGAGGCGCAGTCTGTTCTGCCGACGGCCATGTTCAGCCTGACTCATCTCACGTCGCTGAATCTCAAGGCTACCGGCCTGGTCTTCACCGAAGAGACGGCGTCACAGCTGAGCGGGATGGCCAGGCTTCAATCGCTGGACCTGAGTGAAAACCCCTTGGGCGTGCCCCCCATGTTGCTCGGGATGAATGACTTGCGTCGGCTGAACCTCTGCGACACCCAGATTACCCGGTGCCCGATCGGCATCAGGGATGAGCCCTATATGACCTCTTTGGACTTGAGTCATAACCGGATCACCCGGGTTCCGCCCGCAGTGATAAATCAGGCCGTCTCGGTGGATCGTCTGCTGCTTTGGAGCAATCCACTGACAGACGAGGACACGCTCCGCCGACTGATCAGTCATCGTGAGCAAACCGGAATCAATTTATGGCTGAGCGCACCAGGTGCTGACTATGGACAGCCGATTGTGTGGCTTCGGGACTGCGATGAACCGCTGCAACAGTCCCGACAAGCCCTTTGGCAGAGGCTGGCGGGCAAACCCTCCGGTACGCGGTTTTTAAGCGCAATCGACAGGCTGAGCCTGACCGCCGACTTTCAGGTCAGTTATCAGTCGCTTCAGGCGCGAGTCTGGCGGCTTTTGGAGGCGGCAGATGCTTCAGACGAAGTATTGAGTCGATTGAGCGCAGTGCTTGGCCGGCTTGAAAACCCATGGGTGGCGTTCAGGGCATTGGAACAACGCGCAGGTTTTTGAACGGATTTGTTCGTGTCGTGACTGACAAGGAGGGAGGCCTTGAACCCCTGCCAAGGGGTTCAAGGTTGAACGATCAGCGGCGACGGAACAGCGGCAGCGGTTCGTCGGTAGCAGCCTGATAGGTCACCGAGAAGTCCTTGAGACCTTCCAAGGCTTCGTACGGGTCTTTATCGGCGCGGATCGCAAAGGCGTCGAAACCGCAGCGGTGCAGGTAGAACAGCTGGTCGCGCAGCACATCGCCAATTGCCCGCAATTCGCCTTTGAAACCATAACGGTCACGCAGCAGGCGGGCGTTGGAGTAGTTGCGACCGTCGGTGAAGGCCGGAAAGTTCAGGGCGATGACCTGGAAATTTTCCACGTCGTCCCCGATTTCTTCCGCTTCTTCATCGGCATCCAGCCACACGCCCAGGCCGCCATCGCGGGCCTTGAGCATACGGCTGTGTTCGCGCCACAGTTGCAACGGGACGATGTAGTCGTCGCAGTTGCTGATCTCGTCGATGTTGAAGTCCTTGGGCAGCAAGTGCCAGGTTTCGTCGACGACTTCGTTGTTCTTAATTATTCGCTGCATAGACGCGCTCCTTGAAGAGGTCGATGCCAATACGCTGATAGGTGTCAATGAAACGCTCGTCTTCGGTACGTTGTTCGATGTACACGTCGATCAGCTTTTCGATCACGTCAGGCATGGCTTCCTGGGCGAAAGACGGGCCGAGGATTTTACCCAGGCTGGCGTCGCGGCTTGCGCTGCCACCCAGGGACACCTGGTAGAACTCTTCGCCTTTCTTGTCCACCCCGAGGATGCCGATGTGGCCGACGTGGTGATGACCACAGGCGTTCATGCAACCGGAGATGTTCAGGTCCAGTTCGCCGATATCGAACAGGTAATCCAGGTCTTCGAAGCGACGCTGGATCGATTCGGCGATCGGGATCGACTTGGCGTTGGCCAGCGAGCAGAAGTCGCCACCCGGGCAGCAGATGATGTCGGTCAGCAAGCCGATGTTCGGCGTGGCGAAGCCTTGCTCGCGCAACTCGCCCCACATCGCGAACAGTTGAGTCTGCTCAACGTCGGCCAGAATGATGTTCTGCTCGTGGGACGTGCGCAGTTGACCGAAGCTGTAACGATCGGCCAGGTCGGCAACGGCATCGAGCTGCTTGTCGGTGATGTCGCCCGGTGCAACACCGGTCGGCTTCAGGGACAGGGTCACGGCGACATAACCCGGCTTTTTGTGGGCCAGGGTATTGCGGGTGCGCCAGCGCGCGAAGCCCGGGTGTTCTTTGTCGAGTTCGGCCAACGCCTGGGCCTGGTTGTCCAGAACCTTGTACTCGGGGTCGACGAAGTGTTTGGCCACACGATGCACTTCGGCGTCGGTCAACGTGGTCTGGCCACCGCGAAGGTGCTCCATCTCTGCGTCGACTTTTTGTGCGAAGACTTCTGGGGTCAAGGCCTTGACCAGAATCTTGATCCGCGCCTTGTACTTGTTGTCACGACGGCCGTAGCGGTTGTAGACCCGCAGGATGGCGTCGAGGTAGCTCAACAGGTCTTGCCACGGCAGGAATTCATTGATGAACGCGCCCACCACCGGGGTACGGCCCAGACCACCACCCACCAGCACACGGAAGCCCAGCTCGCCAGCGGCGTTGTGCACCGGCTCAAGGCCGATGTCATGGACTTCGATGGCCGCACGGTCGGAAGTCGAACCGTTGATGGCGATCTTGAACTTGCGCGGCAAGTAAGCGAATTCAGGGTGGAACGTGGTCCATTGGCGGACGATCTCGCACCACGGGCGCGGATCGATCAGCTCGTCGGCAGCGACACCGGCGAACTGGTCGGTGGTGACGTTGCGCAAGCAGTTGCCGCTGGTCTGGATCGCGTGCATTTGCACGGTCGCCAGTTCGGCAAGGATGTCCGGGATGTCTTCCAGCGCCGGCCAGTTGAACTGTACGTTCTGCCGGGTGCTGATGTGGGCATAGCCCTTGTCGTAGTCACGGGCAATCTTGGCCATCATTCGCGTCTGGCGCGAAGTCAGTTGGCCGTAAGGCACCGCCACCCGCAACATCGGCGCGAAGCGCTGAATGTAAAGGCCATTTTGCAGGCGCAGAGGGCGGAATTCTTCTTCGCTCAGCTCGCCTGCCAGATAGCGTCGGGTCTGATCACGGAACTGCTTGACGCGGTCCTCGATGATCCGCTGATCGTACTCGTCATATACGTACATATAAGTCCTGTTCTCAGGCTTGGGCCGGTCGGATCCAGTTGCGTTTTTCGCTTGGAAGTCTCCGATACTGCCTCGGCAATTCTGCGCGCACGGCCGCGCACTCCCAACGGAGCCGGGGCAAGATACCAGTTTGCAGTTATGCGCAAAAGTGATGTTTGAGTATATGTAAAGAACCAAAACGACTAATGAGATCCAATGACGTAAAACCCACATTTGTGGTGCGGGCAATCATCGTCTTAACTGTGCTCGAGTCTTTATGCAATCACCGATAAAACCGACAAGAGGCGATGCAATGAGCAACCCTACCAAAACGTCAAAACCCGATAGCACGGTCGATGCTTGGGCCATTCTGTTCCTGATCATCCTGGTCGTGGGCACCGCGGTATTTTGGGTCAGTCATCAATAACCGACCCCGTCCGGGCCTCATTCCGACGATTGTCGGACAATAACCGGAATAAGCGCCGTTTTCCGGGACTTCGCTGGCTATAATGCGCGGCGAATTGCCGGGGGGCTCGGACGATCAATGTTGAAGTTTTTCTACTCATTCCTGCTGATGCTTGGCGCGGTTTACGGCCCTGTTGCGCGCGCGGAATCGGTATTGTTCCTCAGCCCTGGACAGACTGACGAAGCCTTCTGGGTCAGCTATTCGCAATTCATGCAGGCGGCAGCCACGGATCTGGGCATTGATCTGCGAATTCTCTATTCCCGGCGCATGCCGGAGCTCACGCTGGCGCAGGCCCGTCAGGCGCTGCAAGGCCCTGATCGTCCGGACTATCTGATGTTCGCCAACGAACAGTACGTCGCTCCGCAGATCATTCGCCTGGCCGAAGGCAGCGGGGTGAAGCTGTTTATGGTCAACGCTTCGCTGACGGCCAATCAGCAGAGTCTGCTGGGGGATCGCTCTGATCGACTGGGCAGCCTGGTGCCCAACGACGAGGAGGGTGGCTACCTGATGCTCAAGGAACTGATTCGCCAACATCCGCCCGTGGCGCCCGGTCAGGTCATCGAGTTGTTGGCGTTTTCCGGCCTGAAGATCACCCCTTCGGCGCAATTGCGCGAGCAAGGCATGATGCGTGCCTTGGCCGAGCACCCTGAAGTGCGCTTGCGCCAACTGGTTTACAGCGGCTGGACCCGGGAACGGGCCTATGAACAAGCCAAACTGTTGTTCCGGCGTTACCCGAAGGTCTCGCTGGTGTGGTCAGCCAATGACGAAATGGCGTTTGGCGCCATGCAGGCGTATTCGGAGGCGGGCGGGATACCCGGCAAGGATGCGTTGTTCAGTGCGGTCAATACCTCGCCGGCGGCGTTACAGGCGACAGTTGACGGACGCATCAGCGTGCTGTTGGGCGGGCACTTCACGTTGGGCGGCTGGGCACTGGTGGCGTTGCATGATCTTGATCAGGGAGTGGATCTCAGCCATTACGGCGGCCGAGACCGGCAAATCCCGTTGTTGCAACTGATCGACAAGGCACAGGCCAGGCGTTTGCTGGCCATGGGTGAATCACCGGATTACGGTGTGAACTTCCGCCGCCTTTCAGCCAAGGGCCGGTCGACGTCGTATCGCTATCCGTTCAGTCTGCAAACCTTGATGCGCTAAACCCCAGCCAGATGCACCACCAGCTGCACGATGCCATACAGCGTCAACGCAAACACCGCGGTGAACAAAATCCCCAGAATCACGAAATGACTGGGCTTGCCGTGAGTGAAGTCTCGGGCCCGGTTCTTCCCGCTCTGCACCCCGAACGCCGCCGCCAGGACGCTGTGCAGCATCTGCCAGAAAGTGGGCGGCTTGTTGTCGGCTGGATCGTCCATAAACCCCTCGTCACCAATGTGTGAGAGCTAAGCATAGACAATCCCCAAAAACCTGTGGGAGCGTGGCTTGCCCGCGATGGAAGCGCCGCGGTCTCACAGGGAAACCGCGTCATCGTTCATCGCGGGCAAGCCACGCTCCCACAGTGGGGGGCTAGTTGTCGTAACCCAGGTTCGGCGCCAGCCAGCGCTCGGTCACGCTCAATTCCTGGCCCTTGCGCGACGTGTAGCTCTGCACCTGATCCTTGTCGATCTTGCCCACGGCAAAATACTGCGCCTGCGGGTGAGCGAAGTACCAACCGCTGACCGCTGCTGCCGGGAACATGGCGTAGTGCTCGGTAAGGAACACGCCGCTGCGGCCGGCTTTCATTTCCGAGGCCTCAGGGTCCAGCAACTTGAACAGCGTGGATTTCTCGGTGTGATCCGGGCAGGCCGGATAGCCTGGGGCAGGGCGGATACCGGTGTATTGCTCTTTGATCAGCGCCTCGTTGTCGAGCGTCTCGTCCTTGGCGTAACCCCAGTAGTCTTTACGGACCTGCTGGTGCAGCCACTCGGCGCACGCCTCGGCCAGGCGGTCGGCCAGTGCCTTGACCATGATCGAGTTGTAGTCGTCGCCGGCATCCTGATAGGCCTTGGCCACTTCTTCGGCACCGATACCAGCCGTGGTGATGAAACCACCCACGTAGTCGGTTACTTCGCTGTCCTTCGGTGCAACGAAGTCAGCCAGGGAGAAGTTCGGTTTGCCGTCGGTCTTGATGATCTGCTGACGCAAGTGATGCAGCTTGGCAATCGGCTTGCCGTCATCGCCGTAGACTTCAATGTCATCCTCACGCACCTGGTTGGCCGGCCAGAAACCGAACACCGCACGGGCGCTGATGAGTTTCTCGTCGATCAGTTTGGCAAGCATTTCCCGGGCGTCGGCGTACAACGCCGTGGCGGCTTCACCGACCACTTCATCCGTGAGGATGCGCGGGAATTTGCCGGCCAGGTCCCAGGAGATAAAGAACGGCGTCCAGTCGATGTATTCGGCCAGGACTTTCAGGTCGATGTTGTCCAGCACCTTGGCGCCGGTAAACGTCGGTTTGACCGGCTCGTAAGTGCTCCAGTCGAACTGCGGCTTCTTGGCGATGGCCGCCGGGTAGCTCAGGCGCTCGGTGCGGGCGCTGCGGTTGGCGGTACGCTCGCGGACTTCGATGTATTCCAGGCGGGTCTTCTCGATGAACGCCGGCTTCAATTCCTTGGACAGCAATTGCGTCGCCACGCCCACGGCGCGGGAAGCGTCGGTGACGTAGATCACTGCATCGTTGCTGTATTTCGGCTCGATCTTCACCGCCGTGTGCGCTTTCGAGGTGGTCGCGCCACCGATCATCAGCGGCAGATGGAAGTCCTGGCGCTGCATCTCGCGGGCCACATGGACCATTTCATCCAGCGAAGGGGTGATGAGGCCGGACAGGCCGATGATGTCGCACTTCTGCTCCTTGGCCACTTGCAGGATTTTCTCCGCCGGGACCATCACGCCGAGGTCGACGATGTCGTAGCCGTTACAACCCAGCACAACGCCAACGATGTTCTTGCCGATGTCGTGCACGTCGCCTTTTACCGTGGCCATCAGGATTTTGCCCTTGGCTTCCGGTTTGTCGCCTTTTTCCAGTTCGATGAACGGGATCAAGTGGGCCACGGCCTGCTTCATCACGCGGGCGGACTTCACCACCTGCGGCAGGAACATTTTGCCGGCGCCGAACAGGTCGCCGACGATGTTCATGCCGGACATCAGTGGGCCTTCGATCACTTCAATCGGGCGGGCGAACGACTGACGGGATTCTTCGGTGTCTTCAACAATGTGCGTGGTGATGCCCTTGACCAGGGCATGCTCCAGACGCTTGTTGACGGGCCAGCCGCGCCATTCTTCGGTCTCGGCTTCCTTGACGCTGCCGTCGCCCTTGTACTTGTCGGCAATGGCGAGCAGGGCGTCAGTGCCTTCCTGGGTGCGATTGAGCACTACGTCTTCAACGGCGTCACGCAGCTCAGCCGGGATCTGGTCGTAGATCTCCAGCTGGCCGGCGTTGACGATACCCATGGTCAGGCCGTTGCGGATTGCATACAGCAGGAACACCGAGTGAATCGCCTCGCGCACCGGGTTGTTGCCACGGAACGAGAACGACACGTTGGACACGCCGCCCGAGGTCAGCGCGTAGGGCAGTTCGTCACGGATGTAGGCACAGGCGTTGATGAAATCCACAGCGTAGTTGTTGTGTTCTTCGATACCGGTGGCGATGGCGAAGATGTTCGGGTCGAAGATGATGTCTTCCGGCGGGAAGCCGACTTCGTTGACCAGAATGTCGTAGGAGCGTTTGCAGATTTCTTTCTTGCGCGCTTCGGTGTCGGCCTGGCCGGCTTCGTCGAAGGCCATCACCACGACTGCGGCGCCGTAGCGTTTGCACAGTTTGGCGTGATGAATGAACTGCTCGACGCCTTCCTTCATGCTGATGGAGTTGACGATGCCCTTGCCCTGGATGCACTTGAGGCCGGCTTCGATCACTTCCCACTTGGAGGAGTCGATCATGATCGGTACGCGGGAGATGTCCGGTTCACCGGCAATCAGGTTGAGGAAGGTCACCATGGCCTTCTTCGAATCGAGCATCCCTTCGTCCATGTTGATGTCGATCACCTGGGCGCCGGCTTCGACCTGTTGCAGGGCGACTTCCAGGGCTTCGGTGTAGTTATCTTCACGGATCAGACGGGCGAACTTGGCTGAACCAGTGATGTTGGTCCGCTCGCCGACGTTGATGAACAACGAGTTGCGATCGATGGTGAACGGTTCCAGGCCCGACAGGCGGCAGGCCTTTGGGATGTCCGGAATTTCACGCGGCGCATAACCGGCCACGGCCTTGGCGATGGCTTCGATGTGGCCCGGCGTGGTGCCGCAGCAACCGCCGACGATGTTGAGGAAGCCGCTTTGGGCGAATTCTTCGATGACTTTTGCGGTTTGCGCCGGCAGTTCGTCGTACTCGCCGAATTCGTTCGGCAGGCCGGCGTTCGGGTGCGCAGAAACGTGGGTGCTGGCCTTGTTCGACAGCTCTTCCAGGTACGGGCGCAATTCGCTGGCGCCGAGGGCGCAGTTCAGGCCGACCGAGATCGGCTTGGCGTGGGCCACGGAGTTCCAGAACGCTTCGGTAGTCTGGCCGGAGAGCGTACGGCCGGAGGCGTCGGTGATGGTGCCGGAGATCATGATCGGCAACTCGACGCCGAGTTCTTCGTACACGCCTTGCACCGCGAAGATCGCCGCTTTGGCGTTCAGGGTGTCGAAAATGGTCTCGATCAGAATCAGGTCGGCGCCGCCTTCGATCAGGCCTTTGGTAGCCTCGGTGTAGTTTTCCACCAGTTCATCGAAGGTCACGTTGCGATAGCCGGGGTTGTTCACGTCAGGCGACAGCGAGCAGGTGCGGCTGGTCGGGCCGAGCACGCCAGCGACGAAACGCGGCTTGTCCGGGGTTTCCAGGGTTTTGGCGTCTGCGACCTTGCGCGCCAGACGCGCGCCTTCTACGTTTAGCTCGTACGCTAGGCCTTGCATGCCGTAGTCGGCCTGGGACACCTGGGTGGCGTTGAAGGTGTTGGTTTCCAGAATGTCGGCGCCAGCATCCAGGTAGGCTTTCTCGATGGCACCAATCACGTCCGGACGCGTCAGGATCAACAGGTCGTTGTTGCCCTTGACGTCACTTGGCCAGTCGGCGAAGCGTTTGCCGCGGTAATCCTGCTCTTCAAGCTTGTAGCTCTGGATCATCGTGCCCATGCCGCCATCGAGAATCAGGATGCGCTCTTTGAGGGCGTGCTTGAGAGCTTGAAGGCGAACACTGCGATCGGACATTTGGACTACTCGGAAAGACCATGACGAAGGGGCGGGATAATAGCAAACCTGTGCGGTTTTAGAGCATGTCCCGGTTTTGCATGAATATCGCTCATGTTGGAGTGGGGTGCGGACCGGTAGAATCGCGGCGTTTTTTCATGATCGGGACCAGGGATATGTCTTATCGCGTCATCAGCATGGTTTTGCTGTTTTTAAGCTGGAGCGCTGCCGCGCAGGATTCGGTCATTTCTACTGCCATTTCCTACAGCCGCGACATACAACCGATCTTCACTGAAAAGTGTGTGGCCTGCCATGCCTGCTATGACGCCGCCTGTCAGCTCAATCTGGGCAGTGGGGAAGGGGCGGGCCGCGGTGCGACCAAGACCCTGGTCTACGACGGCGAACGCCGCCAAGCCGCAGCGCCGACCCGGCTGTTTTATGACGCTTTTGGCAAACGCGCCTGGCAGCAAAAAGGCTTTTATTCGGTGCTCGACGCCCAAGGCAACCAGGCGGCGCTGATGGCGCGCATGCTCGAGCTGGGCCACCAAACGCCGTTGCAACCCAATGCCAAACTACCGGAAGAGATCGTTCTGGGACTGAATCGGGAAACCCAGTGCGCAATGCCTGCGGAGTTCGACGGCTATGCCCGTTCTCACCCCAAAGAAGGCATGCCGCTGGCGGTTACCGGCCTGACCGATCAGCAATACCAGACGCTGCAACGCTGGCTGGCGTCCGGCGCGCCGATTGACGAGCAAGGCCTTGTGCCGAGCGCCAAGGAGGCGTTGCAGGTGGTTCTGTGGGAAAACCTGCTCAACGCCCCGGGCGCACGGCAAAGCCTGGTGGGGCGCTGGTTGTTCGAGCATTGGTTTCTCGCTCACCTGTATTTCAAGGACGGCGAGCCAGGGCATTTCTTTCAGTGGGTACGTTCGCGCACGCCGACCGGCCAGCCGATCGACCTGATCAACACCCGCCGCCCGAATGACGATCCAGGCACTCAGGTGTATTACCGCCTGTGGCCGGTGCAAGGTGTGATCGTGCAGAAGACCCACATCACTTACCCGCTGAGTCCGGCGAAGATGGCCCGGATCAAAAGCCTTTTCTATAACGGCAACTGGCAAGTCGACGCCTTGCCGGGATACGGGCCGGAGCGTCGGGCCAATCCGTTCACCACGTTCGAGGCGATCCCGGCCCAGGCGCGTTATCAATTCATGCTCGATAACGCCGAATACTTCGTCCGTACGTTTATTCGCGGCCCGGTCTGCCGCGGCCAGATCGCCACCGACGTGATCCGCGATAACTTCTGGGCACTGTTCCAGGCGCCTGAGCATGACCTTTACATCATCGATCCGAAGTATCGCGGCCAGGCCACGCCGTTGTTGGCGATGCCGGGGCAGAACGACGATGTCGGCAGCATCCTGAGCCTGTGGCGTGACTACCGCGACAAGCGTAACGAGTACGAGGCGCTACGCCGTGACAGTTACGCCGATGCGCCGGCGCCGAGTTGGTCGACCTTGTGGG
The DNA here is from genome assembly GCF_019219045.1 of Pseudomonas sp. PDM25. Taxonomy (NCBI): domain Bacteria; kingdom Pseudomonadati; phylum Pseudomonadota; class Gammaproteobacteria; order Pseudomonadales; family Pseudomonadaceae; genus Pseudomonas; species Pseudomonas sp. PDM25. The sequence continues at coordinate 281,131 of NZ_JAHUWL010000006.1, read as the reverse complement.
CGGGTAACGATAACGCCTTGTTGACGATCTTCCGGCATTTCGACAGTGCCTCGGTGAACAAAGGCCTGATCGGTGACGTGCCGCAAACGATGTGGCTGTTTGACTTCCCGCTGCTGGAGCGCACGTATTATCAATTGGCAGTTAACTTCGACGTGTTCGGCAACGTCTCCCATCAAGCCCAGACCCGCCTGTATTTCGACCTGATCCGCAACGGTGCGGAGCAGAACTTTCTGCGCCTGATGCCTGCCGATTCGCGTGACGACTACCTCGACGACTGGTACCAGAGCGGCGGCAAATTCAAGATGTGGCTGAATTACGAAGCCATCGATAACGATAAAGAGACGGCGCTGGTGCTGGACAAAAAGGACCCGAAACGCGATTTCGCCCAGCAATTGCTGGTCCGTTACGGCGACCTCAACGCCAAGCCGGATCCGATCAATCGTTGTGACGGCGCTTATTGCTCGCGGCCGAACATCGACCTGGCCTTGCAGAGCGCCGAACAGGCGTTGAGTCGCCTGACTTCGCGTCCGGCGGCCGGGCTGAAGGTTATCGATCAGTTGCCGGAAGCGACCCTGTTGCGCATCGAAACCCAAAGCGGCAAGCGCGAGGTCTACAGCCTGCTGCGCAACCGGGCACACAGTAACGTTGCATTCCTGCTCGGTGAATCCCTGCGGTATCAGCCGGGGCTCGACACATTGACTATTTATCCGGGCGTGCTCAGCAGCTATCCGAACTTCATGTTCAACATTCCGGCCGGGCAAGTGCCTGAGTTCGTGGACGAGATGGAAAACGCCAAGGACGCCAATCGATTCGAGAAAATCGTCGAGCGCTGGGGGATTCGCCGCAGCCATCCGCAGTTCTGGTTCTACTTTCATGACTTGAACCGGTATGTCCACGAGACCGACCCGGTGGAAGAGGGCGTGCTGGACATGAACCGATATCAGAACCTCTGAGGTGCCTGTGATTCAGTGTGCTTTCCCGACAAAAATACTAGGACTTTGTACGGCGCGATGATTGGCGTAAACTGCGCCCAAGCCTGCGAGGAGTTTCCATGACCGCTATTACCATTACCGACGCCGCCCACGATTATCTGGCTGATCTGCTCTCCAAGCAGAACACCCCAGGCATCGGCATCCGCGTCTTTATCACCCAGCCTGGCACCCAGTACGCCGAAACCTGCATTGCTTATTGCAAGCCGGGCGAAGAAAAACCTGAAGACACGGCGCTGGGGCTCAAAAGCTTCACCGCTTACATCGACTCGTTCAGCGAAGCGTTCCTGGACGATGCGGTTGTCGACTACGCCACCGACCGTATGGGCGGCCAGCTCACCATCAAGGCGCCAAACGCCAAAGTACCGATGGTCAACGCCGACAGCCCGATCAACGAGCGTATCAACTATTACCTGCAAACCGAGATCAACCCGGGGCTGGCCAGCCACGGCGGTCAGGTCAGCCTGATCGATGTGGTCGAAGACGGCATCGCCGTGCTTAAGTTCGGCGGCGGTTGCCAGGGCTGCGGCCAGGCAGACGTCACCCTTCGCGAAGGCATCGAGCGCACCTTGCTCGAGCGCATTCCCGAGCTCAAGGGTGTTCGTGACGTCACCGACCATACGCAGAAAGAAAACGCCTACTACTAAGTAAGGTGTTCGCTGCAGACATAAAAAACGGCGCCCCGTGAGCGCCGTTTTTTTATGGGCGATAAATAGCCTGTGAATGACGGGATTTACCGTGGTGAAGGGATTTACTGTGGTGAGGGGATTTATCTGTGGCGAGGGGATTTATCCCCGTTGGGCCGCGAAGCGGACCCCTGCATTCTTTCAGGCGGACCTAGCAAGCAGGTTTAGCGACGGCTTCGCCGCCGAACGGGGATAAACCCCCTCACCACAGTAAATCCCTTCACTCACAGGGTTGTGCTTGGCTCAGGGCCGATACAGATGCGCATGCCCCGCGCGATACAGCGACGACTCGCTGAAGTGATCGCTACCCAACACCCGCCCCACCAAAATCAACGCCGTGCGCCGAAACCCCTTGGCTTCAACCTTCGCGGCAATGTCTTCAAGCGTCCCCACCACCCAATCCTGATCCGGCCAGGTCGCCCGGTGAATCACCGCGATCGGGCAATCCGCGCCGTAATGCGGCAGCAGTTCGGCCAGGATCTTCTCCAGATGATTGACCCCCAGATGAATCGCCATCGTCGCCCCGTGCTGCGCCAGGCTGCCAAGCTCTTCGCCGGCGGGCATCGCGGTTTTGTCGGCATAGCGAGTCAGGATCACGCTTTGCGACACGTCGGGTAGCGTCAGTTCCGCGCCCAACAGGGCCGCGCAGGCCGCCGTGGCCGTGACGCCGGGAATGATTTCAAACGGGATGTCGAGTTCGCGCAGGTAGCGGATCTGCTCGCCAATCGCACCATAAAGACTCGGATCGCCGGAGTGCACCCGGGCCACGTCCTGGCCCTTGGCATGGGCGGATTTGATCAGCTCGATGATCTGTTCCAGGTGCAGTTCGGCGCTATTGACCACCTGTTCGGCGCGATGGCCTTCCAGCACGGCGGCGGGCACCAGAGAGCCGGCATAGATGATCACCGGGCAGCTGCGAATCAGCCGTTGGCCTTTGACGGTGATCAGTTCCGGGTCGCCGGGACCTGCGCCAATGAAGTAGACGGTCATCGTCGGTTCCTGTGAGAAAAAGGGGCAGGGCAAGGCTTCAGATGAAGATTGCTCATGATCGATGGCGGGGATTATCGAGGATTTTATGCAGCGCAGGCCAATGCCAAGGTGGCCTGGGCATATTTTTGTCGTGGAATCAGCAATTTTGCCGGTGCCTGGGCCAGTTGTTCGGCCAGGGCCAGGGCGGCACTTTCCGCTACGCCGTAGCAGCCGGTGCGCTCGAACGCGATGTCCGAGCGGTGACTGAGTTGCGGTTGATAGCCGGCCAGTTGTTCGCTGCTGAAGTACATCAACGGTAACTCAAGCTGTTCGGCCAGTTCGATCAAGCCAGGTTCTTCGCGCTTCAGGTCGATGCTGGCCAGGGCCTTGATCTGGTGAAGTTCGATTTTATGAGCCTGTAACGCCTGATCGAGCAGCGCCCGCAGCGTGCTGACGGGGCAGCCGCGCTGGCAGCCCAGGCCGACCACTAAGGTCGGCGCTGTGCTGATCTCGGTCATGCGTGGTATTGACCATCGCTTTTGCGGCGGAACAACCAGGCACTGATCAGGCCCAGGGCCAGCCAGAATGCCGCGTTGGTCAACTGCGAAGCGATTTTGAACTGAGCTTCCAGGGCTTGCGGAGCCAGCATCGAGTGGACTTCCGGTTGTGGTGCGCCGATCACATGAGGAACGGCCAGGATGGCCACCCCGAGCACTTTCATCAGCCAGTGACGGCTGAACACGATCAATGCGATGCCGACCGCGGTGGAGGCAGCCGTGCCGATCCACCAGATCTGCCGTTGTGCCAAATCAGCGGCGGCAGTGCCTGGCAGCTCAGGCGGCAGACCGAGGGTCGGTGCCAGCACGAACGTCGCGTAACCAGCCAGTCCCCAAAGCAGGCCCTGGGAGGTTTTGGTCGGTGCGCGCAAGGTGTAAAGACCGGCCAGCATCAGGGCGAAACCGACCGCTACCACCAGGTTACCGCCGGTGGTGGACAGCACGCGCTGCCAGCCGTCTTCCGGCTCCCAGGCCTCAGCATCGTGGGTGTGAGCGGCGACAGCACCTGCGGCGTGTTCGTGAACTTCAACCGCGGCGGGCTCGGATTTTTCGTAAGTCTCGGCCTGCAGGATCAGCGGAGCCACCCAGAAGCTTTGCAGCAAGGTCAGCAACAGGGCGGCCAGCAGCCCGGTGAACCCTGCGGTTTGCGCGATACGCTTGATCATGTTGGCTGGTCTCAATGACACGGGAATGCAGAGCTGTGGCGGGTATCGTGAGCGGCGTTGTGCACCGCTTCTATGTGCGAGAAACCGGCGAAATACACAAGGCTGGCACCCAGGATCGACGCACACACGGCGGCGGTCAGGCGTTGAGTCAGGGTATTGGTAGTGCTGGCGGTGCTCTTATCGGTGTTGCTGCCGGTGCTGCTGATGATCGACATGGCGCTTCCCTCTGGTCTGTCAGCGGGTGATATAGAGCGCATGGAAGACCCCTGCGAGTCGGGCACGCAGAGGTTCAAACAGCGCCCGCCCACCGCGGGTTTGTTATTTAGTGATCGTAATGGTCACTTTGTGTTGCGGGCCGGTCTCCGGGCTCACGAGGGGCGCTGGCTTTCGCCTTGACCTGCAAGCATCACCTTCCCATGCCGAACTGCTGGCACAGTGGATCTGACGCTTCGCTCGCTTACCGTTGCGGGGGCAGCACCGGACTGACATGGCTTTAGAGTAAAGCACATGATTCACCGGTTTCCCGTTTCACCCTGTGAAGGGCACCCATAACAAGGCGTGTAGGAGAGCATGGGCGGGGGTTGGGCGTCAATTGGCAAGGGTTCTCGTTTGAGCTGTGGTGAGGGAATTATCTGTGGTGAGGGGATTTATCCCCGTCCGGCGACGAAGCCGTCGCAAGACCTGCTTGCGGGGTATGCCTGAGGACATGCAGGGGGCCGCTTCGCAGCCCAACGGGGATAAATCCCCTCGCCACAGATAACCCCCCTCACCACAGGGACCGCGATCAGCCCAAGGACATTGACCCGCCCCCACACGATGCGTAGCCTTGCGCTTTCGAGGTTCTTCGGCGTCTGCCGAAGCTAAGAAGGGAACGCGGTCGATGCCGCGGCTGCCCCCGCAACTGTGAACGGTGATGTTCGCTGCCACGCCACTGCAAACCCTGTGCAACGGGTTCGCGGGAAGGCGCAGCGAATGCCAGGCCCACCAGCCCGGCACACCGTCAGCCAGGAGACCTGCCTCGACACAGATTCTCACTACAACCGGGCGGGGTGATCCGGTGGCGGAACTCTTGCGCGCGCCTCCGTCGCAGCGATTGTCGTCCCGTATGCCCGCCACCTTGCCAAAGGGCATCCGATGAAAACACTGGCCAAACTCCCCGTCACCATCGTTACCGGCTTCCTCGGCTCGGGCAAAACCACCTTGCTGCGGCACATGCTCGACAACGCTCAGGGCCGTCGCATTGCGGTGATCGTCAACGAGTTCGGCGAGCTGGGCATCGACGGCGAAATCCTCAAGCAGTGCTCCATCGGTTGCACTGAAGAGGAAGCCAACGGCCGCGTCTACGAACTGGCCAACGGCTGCCTGTGCTGCACCGTTCAGGAAGAGTTCTTCCCGGTGATGCGCGAACTGGTCGCCCGTCGCGGCGAGCTCGACCACATCCTCATCGAAACCTCGGGCCTGGCCCTGCCAAAACCGCTGGTACAAGCCTTCCAGTGGCCGGAAATCCGCAGCGCCTGCACCGTTGATGCGGTGATCACCGTGGTCGACAGCCCAGCGGTCGCCGCCGGCACCTTCGCGGCTTTCCCGGACCAGGTCGATGCCCAGCGCAAACTCGACCCGAACCTGGACCACGAATCGCCGCTGCACGAACTGTTCGCCGACCAACTGGCCAGCGCCGACCTGGTGATCCTCAACAAGGCCGACCTGATCAGCCCTGAAGACCTGGCTCGCGTGCGCCTGGAAGTCGCCGAAGAACTGCCGCCAGCAGTGAAAATCATCGAAGCCAGCAGCGGTCGCGTACCACTGGACGTGCTGATCGGCCTCGGCGCCGGTTCCGAAGAGCACATCGACAGCCGTCACAGCCACCACGACCATCACCATGAAGGCGAGGAAGATCACGACCACGACGCCTTCGATTCCATTTCGATTGACCTGCCGCAAGCCGACGAAAGCCTGCTGCTGGACGTGCTGACCCAACTGGTGGTCAAGCACGGCATCCTGCGGGTCAAAGGCTTCGCGGCAATTCCGAACAAGCCGATGCGCTTGCTGATCCAGGGCGTGGGCACACGTTTCGACAAGCACTTCGACCGGCAGTGGGGCGCCGACGAAGCGCGTACCACGCGCCTGGTGTTGATCGGTCAGGAGCTGGACGCCACTCTGCTTGAAGCGCAATTGCGCGCTGCGCTCAGCGTTTAAGCCATGCACCTGCTCAGGACCCAGCCCGGCGGTTTCGTGTCGGATGACAACATTGCCGACCTTGGACAAACCCCCGCCGAGCTGGTGATCCTGTGCAGCGGCGACTCCAGCCTGGCACTGCTCGCCGAGGCGGCGCAGCAGTTGCCCGACGATTACCCCAGCGTGCGCCTGGCCAATCCGATGCAGGTGCAGAATCACGCCTCGGTCGACCTGTATGTCGACGAAGTGCTGCGCCACGCCAAGGTGATTCTGATCTCGCTGCACGGCGGTATCGCCTATTGGCGTTACGGCGTCGAGCGTCTGGTGCAACTGTCGGAGCGTGGTGTGCAGCTGATTCTGGTGCCGGGCGATGACCGCCCGGACCCGGAACTCAGCGACCTGAGTACGGTGGACGCGCAAGACCGCGATCGGCTCTGGCAGTTTCTGCGTCAGGGCGGCATGAGCAATGCCCTGGATTTTTTCCGCTGCCTTGCCAATCGTTGGCTGGATCGCGACTACGCCTGGGCCGAGCCGCAAACCCTGCCGCGCACGGCGATCTACCACCCGCACAAAAGCCCCGCTGAACTGAAGGATTGGCAAGCCGACTGGCAGGCCGGTCAACCGGTGGCGGCGGTGCTGTTCTACCGCTCGCATTTGCAGGCGGCCAACACCGGTTTTATCGATGTTTTCTGCCAGCGTTTGCAGGCCGCGGGGCTGAACCCGTTGCCGATTGCTGTGGCCAGTCTGAAAGAGCCCGGCTGCCTGACGGTGGTCGAGGACTGGCTGGATGAAGTCGAGGCCGGCGTGATTCTCAACACCACCGGCTTCGCCCAATCCAGCCCCGAAGCGCCGCATTTGCGACCGTTTCGCCGCAACATCCCGGTGATCCAGGCGATCTGCGCCCAGGACAACGAGCCCGGATGGCGCGCCAGCGAACAAGGCCTCGGCCCGCGTGATCTGGCGATGCACATCGCGCTGCCGGAACTGGATGGGCGGATCATCAGCCGACCGATCAGCTTCAAAGACCTGGCCTGGCGCAGCGAGCGCAGCCAATCCGATGTGGTCTGCTATCGGCCTGCACCTGCGCGCATGGATTTTGTCGCTGAACTGGCGCGACGCTGGATCGATCTGGCGCGGGTGCCCAACGCTGAAAAACGCATCGCCCTGATCCTCGCCAACTACCCGACCCGCGACGGGCGCATCGGCAATGGTGTCGGCCTCGACACTCCAGCCGCGGCGCTGAACATCCTGCGTGCGCTGCATAAAGAAGGTTATCCGCTACCCGCCGAATTGCCCGACACAGGCACCGCGTTGATCCAGCAATTACTCGGTGGCGTCAGCAACGACCTCGACACCCTCGACCAGCGCCCGTGTATGCAAAGCCTCGCGCTGGACGACTACAACCTGATGTTCAGCGCCTTGCCCGAATCCAATCGCCAAGCCGTGCTGGAACGTTGGGGCTCGCCCGAAAACGATCCGATGTTCCGTGGCGGGCGGATGATGATCGCCGGGCTGCGCTTTGGCCTGACCTTCGTCGGCATTCAACCGGCGCGGGGTTATCAGGTCGATCCGAGCGCGGTGTATCACGACCCGGACCTGGTGCCGCCTCACGGTTACCTGGCGTTCTATTTCTGGTTGCGTAACACCTACGGCGCCCACGGCGTGATCCACGTCGGCAAGCACGGCAACCTCGAATGGTTGCCGGGCAAAGGCGTCGGTCTGTCCGAGCATTGTTGGCCGGATGCGCTGCTTGGACCGCTGCCGAACATCTATCCGTTCATCGTCAACGATCCGGGCGAGGGCGCCCAGGCCAAGCGCCGCACGCAGGCGGTGATCATCGATCACCTGATGCCGCCGCTGACCCGCGCCGAAACGTACGGCCCGTTGCGCAACCTCGAACTACTCGCCGACGAGTATTACGAAGCGCAATTGCTCGATCCGCGCCGTGCCCGGGAATTGCAGCGCGACATCCTGCAACTGGTGCGCGAGACGCAGATCGACCGCGAACTGCAACTGGACGAAAAACTCGACAGTGATGCCGATGCGGCGATCTGGCTGCCGCGTCTGGACACCTATTTGTGCGACCTGAAAGAGTCGCAGATCCGCGACGGCCTGCATGTGTTTGGCGAGTCGCCGACCGGGCGCTTGCGCATCGATACCTTGCTGGCGTTGTTGCGCATTCCGCGGGGCGATGGGCGCGGTGCGCAATCGAGTCTGCTGCGGGCCTTGGCCAAGGCGTTCTCGTTGGGCTTCGATCCGCTGGATTGCGCGCTCGCCGAACCTTGGACCGGGCCACGTCCGATTGAACTGCAAACCCTCACCGATGAAGCCTGGCGCACAGCCGGTGATACCCGTGAACGCCTGGAACTGTTCGCCGCTCAACTGATCTCGCAGACGTTGAATACCGAGGTCGAGCCCGGCCCCTGTGGGAGCGGGCTTGCTCGCGAACGCGGAGTGTCAGTCGACATTGATTTGCCTGATCCACCGCTTTCGCGAGCAAGCCCGCTCCCACAGGAGGCGGGTTGGACCGAAGTGAGCGCCATCATCGACAGTCTGCGCGAAGTTGTCGCGCCACGGCTGGACGCCTGCGGCCCGGCGGAAATGCGCGGTCTGCTCGATGCCCTCAGCGGCCGCTTCGTGCCGGCCGGCCCCAGCGGTGCGCCGAGTCGCGGACGGCTTGACGTGCTGCCGACCGGGCGCAACTTCTACTCGGTGGACGTGCGTAACCTGCCGACCACCACCGCGTGGCGTATCGGTTTCCAGTCGGCCAACCTGATTCTTGAGCGACACCTGCAAGACCACGGCGATCACCTGCGTCAGCTCGGCTTGTCGGTGTGGGGCACTGCGACCATGCGCACCGGCGGCGACGACATTGCCCAGGCCATGGCGTTGATGGGCGTGCGCCCGGTCTGGGCCACGGGCAGTCAGCGGGTCGACGACTTCGAGATTCTGCCGCTGAGTCTGCTGGACCGTCCGCGTGTGGACGTGACCTTGCGCGTCTCCGGATTCTTCCGCGATGCCTTTGCTAATTTGATCCGTCTGTTCGACGCCGCCGTGCAAGCGGTCGCCGCGCTCGATGAGCCAGACGACCTCAACCCCCTGGCCGCCAAGGTGCGTGCCGAGCGCGAAGCGTTAATGCAATCGGGGCTGGATGAAGACGCGGCCAAGCGTCAGGCCGGTTGGAGAATTTTCGGCGCCAAACCCGGGGCTTACGGCGCGGGCGTGCAGGGCGCCATCGATGGTCGTCTGTGGCAAAGCCGTGACGATCTGGCCGAGGTTTATCTGAACTGGGGCGGCTACGCTTATGGCGGTTCTGACGAAGGCACTGCGGCGCGAGAACAGTTCGCTCAGCGCCTGAGCCAGGTGCAGGCGGTGCTGCAAAACCAGGACAACCGTGAGCACGACTTGCTCGATTCCAACGATTATTACCAGTTCCAGGGCGGCATGCTCGCCGCCGTGGAAAGCCTCAGTGGTGAAGCGGCGGCCAGTTACCATGGCGATCACAGTCAGCCGGATCTGCCGAAGATCCGCACGTTGAAGGAAGAGCTGAACCGGGTGATTCGCTCGCGGGCAGCCAATCCGAAGTGGATCGACGGCGTGAAGCGCCACGGCTATAAAGGCGCGTTTGAACTGGCGGCGACGGTCGATAACCTGTTTGCCTTCGACGCTACAACGCAGTTGATCGACGATCACCAGTACGCATTACTGGCGGATGCCTATTTGCTGGATTCGGCGACCCGGGATTTTGTTCGTGAGCATAATCCGCATGCGTTGCGCGACATGACCGAGCGGATGCTTGAGGCGCAACAGCGGGGGATGTGGAAGGCGCCGGGCGAGTATCGCGAGGCGTTGGAGAATTTGTTGCTGGACATCGAAGAAGACAGCTAATGCGCCGCAGAATCCTGTGGGAGCGAGCCTGCTCGCGATATCGGTCGACCAATCAATATTGATGTCGATTGATCCACCGCTATCGCGAGCAGGCTCACTCCCGCAAGGTACAAAGTGTGCCTGCTACCGACCATGACCGAGTATTTAAGATGACTGACACCCCCCATTTCCCGCTCTCCGCCGTGGTCGGCGCCGACGATCTCAAACTCGCCCTCTACCTGACCGCCATCGACCCGAAAATCGGCGGCGTACTCATCGAAGGCCCCCGCGGCATGGCCAAGTCAACGCTGGCCCGTGGCCTGGCGGACTTGCTCGCCAGCGGCCAATTCGTCACCTTGCCGCTCGGCGCCACCGAAGAACGGCTGGTCGGCACCCTCGACCTGGACGCCGCCCTGAGCGAGGGGCGCGCACAGTTTTCCCCCGGTGTACTGGCCAAGGCTGACGGCGGCGTGCTCTACGTTGATGAAGTCAACCTGCTGCCCGATCACCTGGTGGACCTGCTGCTGGATGTGGCCGCCAGCGGCACCAACCTGATCGAGCGGGACGGCATTTCCCATCGGCATTCGGCGAAGTTCGTGCTGATCGGCACCATGAACCCGGAAGAGGGTGAGCTGCGTCCGCAACTGCTCGACCGCTTTGGCCTGAACGTCGCCCTCAGTGGTCACACTGCACCGACCGAACGCGGCCAGATCATCCGGCGCCGGCTGGATTTCGACAGCGATCCCCACAGCTTCTGCGCCGAATGGGAAGGCCAGCAGCAGTCGCTGCGCGAACGTTGCCAGAAAGCACGCAGCGCACTGGCCAGCATCCCACTCGACGATCATGCGCTGGCGCAGATTACCGAGCGCTGCTTTGCTGCCGGTGTCGACGGCTTGCGGGCCGACCTGGTCTGGTTGCGTGCCGCGCGTGCCCACGCGGCATGGCGTGGGGTGAATGCAATCGCCTTGGAAGACATCGACGCCGTCGCCGAGTTTGCCTTGCGCCATCGCCGCCGCGAGCCATCGCCACCAGCGCCGCAACAGAGCCAGCCGCCCTCTACGCAAAATGCCAACCCGAGCGAAGGCCAGGGCCAATGGGGTGAAATGCCCGCTCAAGCGCTCCCGGTCGGCGCACGACGTGACGTGCCGAGCTGGCCAAAAAAGCCCTAGGCATTCGCCCTCGATTTGACGCGGGGGCGAATGCCAGACCCCGCGCCGGACGACTGGATAACGGCAAACAGGGTAAACGTCACGCGGCACGCAGCGGCTCGATCAATTGGCCCGGCACCTTGCTGAACGGCCGTCCGCGTCAACGCGACGATGTGTTGTTTCACCTGCGCACCCGCTCGCCCCACGAACTGTGGCTGGTGATCGTCGACGCCTCGGCTTCGACGCGTCGCCATCAGGCGTTGAGCGATGCCAAGGGCTTGCTCGCGCAACTGTTCGACGATGCCTATCGCCAGCGTGCACGCCTGGCGTTGCTTACGGCCAGTGGTCATGTGCCGAAATGGCAAGTGCAAGGGTTGAAAGCCTCCGCGGGTTTGCGCGACTGGCTTGATGGGCTGGGAGCGGGCGGGGGTACGCCGTTGCTGGCCGCGCTGGGTGAAGCGCGGCGTTGGCTGGCGGTCAGGCAAAAGCGTTTTCCGGCGGAACGGCAGCGCTTGTTGCTGGTGACCGATGGCCGATTGAAGGACTGGTCGATGTTGCCGGCGCTTGATTGTCCGGGGCTGCTGATCGACATCGAACGGGGGCCGATTCGGCTTGGACGGTCTAAAGTCTTGGCTACCGAGTTGCAGGCCGAGTATCGACATATCGATGATATGGAGTGAGCCGAAAAAATCACAGGAGTGAGTCATGCGCGTTCTAGCCGCCAACCTTCAGGACGATTTCCGCGTCAAAGCCTACGCCGGCACCAATGGCGTGCTGTTGGCTATGGACCTGGCCGAACACCGGCGCAAAGGCCTCTTGGGTTTCGCCATCGAAAAGCAGCAAGGCCCAAAGCCCTGGCTGTTCCTGTTCAACAGCCTGACCTTCCCCGGCAAGGTGCATACCTTTCCCCAGTTTCACGCCACCCCCAGCGATATTGCGCCATTACAGAAATTTCGCTGGGCCGATTACGCGGTCAATCCGGGGATGACGATCCATTACCGAATCCACCTGGCCTACGGCAGCGTTGATGCGCCGCAACTGGGTGAGTTCCTGGAAGTGACGGTCACCTCCGACAATGGGCAGCCGAATAATCAAAGCGTGATCTTCAATCGCGCAGTCGCGGCCAGTCAGGCGTTCCAGCGCAAGTTTCCCGAGCTCGACGCGCTGATCAGCGCCAACAAGAACCTGCCCATCGAAGCCTGGCCGGATATCCCGCGGCAATGGTTGGAAAACGGTTTGCTCGGACATTTGCTGGGGTTTATCGAGCGTGCGGTGGATGACCAGTGGGCGCTGGACATTGCCATTTACGAGTATGAATTGCAGGCCATTGTCGATGCGGTCAATGCCGCGTTCGAACGTGGGGTAAACGTTCGCGTGCTTTATCACGCCCAGCCGGGCGATGAAGACACCACCATGAACGAGGCCAGCCTGGAAAAAATCCCGGCAGAGAACAAGCGCGGGCGAGTCACCCATAACATCTTCCACAACAAGTTCATGGTGCTGAGCCGGCTCGACGCGGCAGGGCAGCGTCAGCCGGAAGCGGTGCTGTGCGGCAGCACCAATTTCACGCCCAACGGCGTTTACCGCCAGGCCAACGTGGTGCATGTGCTGGACGACACGCGCATCAGCGCCAGCTATCTGCACACCTTCGAGCAGGTCTGGGCTCACCCGGCGGATGTCGATGCCACCCGAAACTGGCTCACGCAAAACAACCCGATGGATTCGCTGCAACCGATGTTCGCCGGCTTCTCACCCCGCTCGGGCCAAGGGGATCTGCAAGCGTTTGTCGAGATCATCAACGCGGCGAAAAAAGACGTGCTGTTCGTCACCGCATTCGCTTTGCCCGACGACATCCTGAACGCCTTGCTCGGCTTGCCCCACGACGACATTTTGCGTTACGGCCTGCAAAACACCGCCAGCCGTATCACCGGTTTCCACGCCGACCGTACCGCCGAATTCGCCGCCACCGCGCTGCTCAACACCGGGCTGGAAGGCTGGCTTCGAGAGAACATGAAAGGCCAGAAGGGCAACCTGCTGGTGCACACCAAAGCCGTGGTGACGGACTTCACCAGCGATGCGCCGACGATCATCAGCGGCAGCCACAACCTCAGTGCCGCGGCCAGCAATGGCAATGACGAAAACTACCTGATCATTCGCGGTGATACCGATCTGGCAGACCGTTATGGTCTTGAACTGCTGCGGTTCTACGAGCATTACCGCTTTCGCTACTTCGCCCGGAAACTCGCGCTCAAGCAGGTCCAGCCGTTGGCGGCGGATGACAGCTGGACCGATGACTATTACCTCGACGGGGATTTGCGCCAGCTATCCAGATTGCGTTTCTCCGGACGGTAAACACCCCCCTTGTGGGAGCGGGCTTGCTCGCGAAGGCGGCCTTACAGTCAACAATAATGTTGTCTGGCACTCCGCTTTCGCGAGCAAGCCCGCTCCCACATTGGATCACTTCATTCCCATCGCCTGCCGATACTGGCGAGTCCGCCGGGCGATGTACACGCGGTCGAGAATCAACGCCCATAGCGCCGATACGTCGGGACGGGTCTTGCGCCCACGGCTCAGGCGATTGAGCTGGAATTTCACGACGGCCATGCTCGCCAGTGCTGCCAAAGGTTTGCGTTTCCAGCGAATCGGCGGCAGTTGCGGGTGACTGTTCTGACCTTCGCGCCAGCGTTTGACCAGTTGAGGTTCAATCGCCAGTGCTGTGCCGATTCCAGCCATGGCGATGCCGCTGTCGAGCACCTGTTCGACGATCGCCAGGCGTCGAATCCCGCCGGTCACCATCACCGGCATGTTCGCCACACTGGCCAGCTCACCGGCCATTTCCAGAAAGTACGCTTCACGCGCCAGGGTCCGACCATCCCGGGCCTCGCCTTGCATGGCCGGGGCTTCGTAGCTGCCGCCGGAGAGTTCCAGCAGATCGATCGATTGGTCATTGAACCACTGAATCACTTGCCGGGCATCGTCGGCATCGAAGCCGCCGCGCTGGAAATCCGCGGAGTTGAGCTTCACCGCCACGCAAAACTGCGGCGATACAGATTTGCGCACGGCGCTGACCACCGCCAACAACAAGCGCGCGCGATTTTCCAGAGAACCACCCCAACGGTCGGTTCGGCGGTTGGTCAAGGGCGAGAGGAACTGGCTGATCAGATAACCGTGCGCAGCATGAATCTGCACCCCGGTGAAACCGGCCTTTTCCGCCAGGGCCGCGCTGGTGGCGAAGCGTTGGATGACGTCTTCGATGTCGTGCTCGCTCATGGGCTTGGGCTCGGCAAACATCTTCGAGAATGCGCCCAGGTCCAGCGCCACTGCCGAAGGCGCCAACGCTTGCTGGCCGAGGTTGGCCATGGTCTGACGGCCAGGATGATTGAGCTGCATCCAGAACTGCGCGCCACCAGCCCGACCGATGCTGGCCCACTGGCGAAAGCGTTCAAGGTGCCGCTCATCTTCGAGCACCACGCCACCGGGGCCGGTCATGGCGCGGCGGTCGATCATCACGTTGCCGGTCAGCAACAGGCCGGTTTCGCCTTCGGCCCACGCCTGATACAGCCGGAACAAGGCCTCTGCAGGTGCCTGCCCGCTGTCAGCGAGGTTCTCTTCCATCGCAGCTTTGGCGATGCGGTTGCCGATGGTCTGGCCGTTGGGCAAATTCAACGCTTGGAAGGGCGACATACTTGACTCCTCATCAGTGATGAGTAAAGGCTAAGCTTAAAGTTAACTTTAATGTCAAGCAGGCAAATGAGGCTGAGATGAAGATTGGTGAATTGGCGCAGTTAAGCGGATTGAACGCGTCGCGCATTCGGTTTTACGAGGCTCAGGGTTTGATTCGGCAGGTGGAACGCCGGGCCAACGGTTACCGGCATTACCCCGACCAAGCGTTGCAAACCCTGAAAATCATCCTTTGCGCCCAGCAGGCCGGGTTCAGCCTGGAAGAGTTGAAACAGTTGTTACCGGACAGTGCGACCGGTGAGTTCAAGCAAGACGAATTGCTCGCGGGTCTTACGCGCAAAGTCGAACAGATCGAAGAGATGCAGCTGCACCTGGCGCAGAGCAAGGCGCAGCTGTTGGAGGTGATCGACAACATTCAGGCGCGACCCGAGGGCATGGGCTGCGAAGCGAATGCCCAGCGGGTATTGGCGTCGTTCAAGCCTTAGCGCCGAGGGCTGCAGTCGAGGGGGCAGGGATCGGATTGCGCATCAGCGTGCCCACCACCAGCGCACCCAGTAATGCCAACAACCCCGCGACCCACAGCAACAGACTGAAACCACCGACAAAGGCTTGCCGGGCCAACGGTTCGACCACCGTGCGCGCGGTTTCCGGCAACAGGCCCATCGCCGCCGTCATGTCTCCGGCCACCACCCGCGAGGCGATGCCCTGGGTTTGGCCGAGCCATTGCGCACCTTGTGCCGTCAGGCTCGTACGCAACAACAGCTCCGTATGACTGGACAGCAACGCGCCGAACACGCCGATGGCCAGTACGATTGCGCTGAAGCGCATGGTGGTGCTCATGCCTGAAGCCATGCCGGTGCGCTCCCGTGGCACGCAGGCCATGATGTTCTTTTGCGTATCACCGTTGAGCAGCCCGGCACCGGCGCCGGTCACGGCAATCGCCAGGGCGAAGGGCAGGTAACCGCCGCTGCTCACCGCCCAGGCGCTGAGCAGATTGCCGCTGCCGACCAGGGTCAAACCGGCGGCCATCAACGTGGCGGGGGTAAATCGACTCGCCAGACGTACGCCGATGCGCGGGCAAATCAGCATGGTCAGGGCAAACGGCAACATTCCCAGACCTGAAGCGATGGCCGAGAAACCCAGGCCGTTTTGCAGGTAGAACGGCAGCAGGGTCATCATCACCTGGGCGCAACCGGCGTAGGCAAACATGCCCAATAGTGCGCCGATGAAGCGCGGATGCTTGAACAGTTGCAGGTCGACCATCGGCCGCCGCTGCATCCGTTCAATCACCACGAACAGCCCCAGCAAAAAGGCGCCACCGATCAGCCGAGCGTAGGTCAGCGGGTTGCTCCAGCCAATCCGGTTCGCCTCGATCAGGCCCCAGATCAGGCACAGCAAACTCGCACTGAACGCCAGGCTGCCCCAGGGGTCGAGGCGTGCAGACTGAGTGTCGCGGGACTCCGGCACGGCGCGCCAGACCATCACTATCAGGAACAATCCGACGGGCAGGTTCAGGTAGAAAATCCAGCGCCAGCCCATGTATTCGGTGATCAGCCCGCCGACCGTCGGCGCGGCGGTCATCGCCACCCCCATGCACGCGCCCCAGAACGCCCAGGCCTTGGCCCGTTCCACTTCATCGTGAAACGTGTGGCCAATGGAGGCGAGGGCCGAAGTCAGCAGCAAGGCCGCGCCGACACCCTTGATTGCCCGGGCGATGTCGAGGAACAGTGCAGTGGGCGCGGCACCGCAACCGATGGACGCGAGGATGAAAATGGCCAGCCCGCAGAGCAAGGTTTTCTGCCGGCCGAAGCGGTCGGCGATGCTGCCAGCCGGCAACAACAGAGCGGCGAAGGCCAGCATGTAAGCGCTGACCACCCATTCGATGTCGGCAAAGTTTGCGCCCAGGTCGCGGGCGATCGTAGGCAGGGTGACGGCGACAATGTTGGTGTCGAGGACGATCAGCGAGCAAACGCCTGAGGCTGTGAGTAATGTCAGGCGCGGGCTCACCTTGGGTTTGACGGGCATGGCAGCGTTTCTCTACTGTAAAAGTCGGTGCAGCTTATCGCCGGTCGCTACTTTCCTTGTTAGGTACGCCTTGTCACTTCATTACCTTTGAGCTAACGCAACGATGGATATTCGCCATTTTCGCTATTTCCTCGCCGTTGCCCGGCAAGGCAACTTCACCCGCGCCGCCGAACAACTCGGTATCGCACCGCCGACCTTGACCCGACAGATCCAGGACATGGAGAACGAACTCGGCACGCGATTGTTCGTGCGCCAGACACGTGAAGTCAGCCTGACCGAGGCCGGCGCCGCGCTGTTGATCGAAGCCGAGGCGACGGTGCGGCAATTCGAATACGCTCAGTACAACGCCCAGCGTGCCGGGCGCGGGGATATTGGCCATATCGAACTGGGTTACGTGGCGTCGGCGGTGTATTCGGGCTTGCTGCAGAAACAGGTGCAAGCCTTCAGCCGCGAGTGTCCTGACGTCAGCCTGAACGTACGGGAAAGTCCCATGGCGTCATTGCCGATGATGGTGGTCGAGGGGCGTTTCGATATTGGCTATGTCCGCTCACCCATGACCCTGCCTGAAGGCCTGGAAGCCATTCGCCTGGACGCAGAAGGCTTTGTGCTGGCGCTGCCGACCGAGTCCTGGCTGTGCCGCCTGCCAGAGATTGGTCCGGAACATTTGCAGAACGAGACGTTCATCCTGCCGGAGCAAATCAGCGGCACCTTGCAAGTCGCCGCCGAGGGCGGATTCGCGCCGAAACTGGGGGCGCAACCGGGTGGGTTGGTGGCGGTCATTGCATTGGTGTCGTTGGGGCAGGGCGTTGCAGTTGTGCCCGAATCAGTGGTGGGTCATGTGGGTTTGCCCGGCGTGGTGTACCGGGCAATCAAAGGTTGCGAGGCGAGTTCGTGGTTGTCGTTGATTTATCGGCGATTCGAGAAGTCCGCGGCGGTAATCCGGTACATCGAACAGGTCAAAAATCGCTAAGCGCAAACGCTTCGCGAGCAGGCTCGCTCCCACAATTGACCGAGTTACCCAAACAGACACGGTTATCTGTGTGCGAGTCTGCTCGCGAAAGCGATCTAACAGCAACCCCGCCGACTCAACTGCCGGGTTGCGCGAGGCACAGTGCACAACCTTCGCAGGGTCTGGCGCAACCACGCCAGATCGTGGACCGGTTTGCGCTTCAGCGTTGCCGGTTTCACCTTGCCAATGTGCCTGGCGAAGTCCTCCTGCAAGGTTTGCTCAGTGCCGATTCCCTTGAGCTTCTTCAGCAACTTCCCCTCCTTGTAAAACAGCACGGTGGGTGTGCCGGTGACGTCCGGGTGGCGGGGGGATTCGCTGGTACTGAGCATGTAGATCTGCGCGTGATGCCGATACGGCTCGGCGATCTGGCGAAACACCGGTCCGGCCATTTCGCAGGCGGGACAGTGTTCACTGCCGAAGTACAGGATCACCGGGCGCCAGGTTTTCAGCGCCTTGCGATAGACCGGGGCCAATGCTGTAGAAGTGGTTGTCGAGCTCATTGAAATCTCCGTCTTCAATATGGGCACGTGTTGTAGTAGTAAAGGGGCTGGCAGCCAAATGGCTGGCTACCAGTTGGTCAGACTTCAACCGCGTTCGAGCCGCACATCATCGAAATACGATCCAAAAGTGTCGAATGGACCATCGTTTGCTTCCAGCTTGATCGTCACTTTGTGGGTGCCTGCTGGTGCAATGAAGTCTACGAAGTGCGCGCTCCAGGGGGTGCCACTGCTGATATCGAGGCGTCGCACCGTCCATGATGGATACAGTAAAACTTGTGCTGTGCAGGCGCAGCCTCGCTCTGTTTTCATTTTCACGGAAAACCGGTATTCGCCCGCGCTGGTGATCGTAACGTCCTGAGTGATCAGGCCAGGAGCCTGCAAGACACAATAACCGTTTTCATAGCGGGTTTTCTCTGCTGTATGGGTCGTCCAGTACTGGTCTTCCTGCGTGAACTCACCATTGAGCAGCAAATTGGTGGTTGAGGATTGTTGAGACATGTGAAAACTCCTGTAAGTGGTTTGTCAAAACCGCAATCCCAGCTAATCGCGTGTGAGGGAAGGTCTGAGCTGTTGTACGAATTGAGCGCTCATAACCTGCGGTCCACAACTGTCAGATCTGACAGGTCACCTCTGAAAACCGATGAACGGTCACTGTTAACTTGGCGCATCAGTGCGAACGGGCAGGCATGCGCCAAGTGTTTATGGCGCTCCACGCACCTTTTTGTGGCCTTGCTACCCATGGGTGTAGCCCCCGGTAGCAGCCTCGCCGCGGTCGATGGTGTGCAGTATTCGCTCGTATTTTTCTATCCTCTTGAATTAATAGCCTTTTCGGATCCACGAAGATTTTCCGTCAATCCTGTGGCACACTTTCTGCTGTCTATTCCGTTGTTACATACCAATATCCGGTATAGCGGAATAAACATCACCCTGGAGTGCTTGCCATGCATCGCCGACCTTTCTTGTTTAAAGCGTGTGTTTTTGTTTTCGCGGCTTCGGCTGCTGTCATGGGCGTGGCCCAGGCAGCGGACAGCAAGCTCGATAGCGTGCTGGCCCGCGGGAAACTGATTGTGGGCACGGGCAGTACCAATGCGCCGTGGCACTTCCAGGGAGCGGACGGCAAGTTGCAGGGTTTTGATATCGATATCGCGCGGATGGTGGCGAAAGGGTTGTTCAACGACCCAAGCAAAGTCGAGTTCGTGGTGCAGTCGTCCGATGCGCGGATTCCCAACCTGCTGACGGACAAGGTCGACATGAGCTGTCAGTTCATCACCGTGACGGCCAGCCGTGCCCAGCAAGTGGCATTCACGCTGCCGTACTACCGCGAAGGTGTCGGCCTGCTGTTGCCGGCCAACAGCAAGTACAAGGAAATTGAAGACCTGAAAGCCGCCGGCGACAGCGTCACCGTGGCGGTGCTGCAGAACGTGTACGCCGAAGAACTGGTGCATCAGGCCTTGCCCAAAGCCAAGGTCGATCAGTACGACAGCGTGGACCTGATGTATCAGGCAGTGAACTCCGGCCGTGCCGACGCCGCTGCGACCGATCAGTCGTCGGTGAAATACCTGATGGTGCAGAACCAGGGGCGCTATCGCAGCCCGGCTTATGCCTGGAGCCCGCAAACCTACGCGTGCGCTGTCAAACGCGGCGACCAGGACTGGCTGAACTTCGTCAATACCGTCTTGCATGAAGGCATGACCGGCGTTGAATTCCCGACCTACGCGGCCTCCTTCAAGCAGTGGTTCGGTGTCGATCTGCCGACGCCAGCCATCGGTTTCCCCGTCGAATTCAAATGATCCCGTGAGAGCGGGGCGGTCATCAATCGCCCCGTTCAAGGTACCGCTGACCATGAACTATCAGTTGAATTTTGCCGCCGTGTGGCGCGATTTCGACACCTTGCTGGCGGGGCTCGGTCTGGGCCTCGAACTGGCGCTGGTGTCGATCGCCATCGGCTGCGTGATCGGCCTGCTGATGGCGTTTGCTTTGCTGTCAAAGCACCGCGCGTTGCGGGTGCTGGCGTCGGTGTATGTGACGGTGATCCGTAACACGCCGATTCTGGTGTTGATTCTGTTGATCTACTTCGCCTTGCCGAGCCTGGGGATTCGTCTGGACAAGATCCCGTCGTTCATCATCACTCTGTCGCTGTATGCCGGGGCCTATCTGACCGAAGTGTTCCGCGGTGGGCTGTTGAGCATTCCCAAGGGGCAGCGCGAAGCGGGGTTGGCGATCGGTCTGGGTGAGTGGCAGGTCAAGGCGTACGTCACCGTGCCGGTGATGCTGCGCAATGTGCTGCCGGCCTTGTCGAACAACTTCATTTCGCTGTTCAAGGACACCTCGCTGGCCGCGGCGATTGCCGTGCCGGAGCTGACCTATTACGCGCGCAAGATCAATGTCGAGAGCTACCGGGTGATTGAAACCTGGCTGGTGACCACAGCGCTCTATGTGGCGGCCTGTTACCTCATTGCCATGATGCTGCGTTACCTCGAGCAGCGTCTGGCGATTCGCCGATAGGAGGCCCACATGTACGAATCCCCCAGTTGGTTGCATGAGTTGTGGGTTGCCCGAGAAGTGCTGTGGCAAGGCTTTTTGACCAGTGTGCAGGTCTCGGCCCTGGCGATTCTGCTGGGCACGATGGTCGGCATCGTCGCCGGCCTGGTGCTGACCTACGGCAAGTTCTGGATGCGCGCGCCTTTCCGGTTTTATGTCGACATCATTCGCGGCACGCCGGTGTTTGTATTGGTGCTGGCCTGCTTCTATATGGCGCCGGCGCTGGGCTGGCAGATCAGTGCGTTTCAGGCTGGTGCGTTGGGGCTGACGCTGTTTTGCGGCTCCCATGTCGCCGAGATCGTGCGCGGCGCGTTGCAAGCGTTGCCCAGTGGTCAGATGGAAGCGAGCAAGGCGATCGGCCTGACGTTTTATCAAGCACTCGGTTACGTGTTGTTGCCTCAGGCGCTGCGGCAGATCTTGCCGACCTGGGTCAACTCGTCCACCGAGATCGTCAAGGCTTCGACGCTGTTGTCGGTGATCGGTGTCGCCGAGTTGTTGCTCAGCACGCAGCAGATTATCGCCCGGACCTTCATGACCCTCGAGTTTTACCTGTTCGCCGGATTTCTGTTTTTCGTCATCAACTACGCCATCGAATTACTCGGCCGGCACATTGAAAAGCGGGTGGCCTTGCCATGACTCAACCTCAGCTCTCTAACGCAAAAGACGCCAACGCTCAAAACGATCAGCCCTTGCTGGACATTCGCGGGTTGCACAAAAAGTACGGCCAGCTCGAAGTGCTCAAGGGCGTCGACCTGACAATGCAGCGCGGCAACGTCGTGACGTTGATCGGTTCCAGCGGTTCGGGCAAGACCACGCTGCTGCGCTGCGTGAACATGCTCGAAGAGTTCCAGGGCGGGCAGATCATGCTCGATGGCGAGTCCATCGGTTATGACGAGGTCAACGGCAAGCGCGTGCGTCACCCGGAAAAAGTCATCGCCCGGCATCGGGCCATGACCGGCATGGCGTTCCAGCAGTTCAACCTGTTTCCTCACCTCACGGCGTTGCAGAACGTCACCCTCGGTTTGCTCAAGGTCAAAAAGCTGCACAAGGATGAAGCGGTGGCCCTGGCGGAAAAATGGCTGGAACGGGTCGGCTTGCTGGAACGCCGCGATCACTTCCCCGGTCAGTTGTCCGGTGGTCAGCAGCAGCGTGTGGCGATTGCCCGGGCGATTGCGATGAACCCGAGCCTGATGCTGTTCGACGAAGTCACTTCGGCCCTCGACCCGGAACTGGTGGGCGAAGTGCTGAGCGTGATCAAAGGCCTGGCCGAGGACGGCATGACCATGCTGTTGGTGACCCACGAAATGCGGTTTGCGTTTGAAGTCTCGGACAAGATCGTCTTCATGAATCAGGGGCGGATCGAAGAGCAGGGGCCACCCAAGGAACTGTTCGAACGCCCGCAATCACCGCGTCTGGCGGAGTTTCTCAAGAACACGCGGTTCTGATTTTTTTTCAAAAGCATTTTCACTTTTCAATCAGGAGAAACACTCATGAGCATTACTCGTTACGGCACCGGCAGCACCGCCGGTGGCGGCCAGCCCCGTCCTTTCGCCCGCGCCGTTGAAGCCGATGGCTGGCTGCATGTGTCCGGGCAAGTACCGGCGCTGGATGGCGAAATCATTGTGGGTGGCATCGTCGAACAGACTCACCAGACCATGAAGAACCTGATCGCAATTCTCGAAGAGGCGGGTTATGGCCTCGAAGATGTAGTGCGCACCGGTGTGTGGCTGGAAGACCCGCGGGATTTCTGGAGTTTCAACAAGGTGTTCTCCGAATACTTCAAAAGCGAACACGCCCCGGCCCGAGCCTGTGTGCAGGCGAACATGATGGTCGATTGCAAGGTCGAGATCGATTGCATCGCGTACAAGAAAAAGGCCTGAACCGAGGTGACTTCATCGCTAGCAGGCTAGCTCCCACAGGGAAACGCATTCCAAATGTGGGAGCTAGCCTGCTAGCGATGGCGGCCTAACGGTCGCCGCTGCACTCTGGTTAAACTCCCGGCACTTTTATGGGAACCAATGACATGACCGAAGACACCATCAAGCGCCGGGCTCGCGGTCTGGACCGGGCGTTCGATATCCTCGATTTCCTCAAGGAAGTCGGCAAACCCCTGCGCCCGAACGAAATCGCCAGCGGCATCGGCAGCCCGAAATCCACGGTCTACGAATTGGTTGCCTCGCTGCTGGAGCGACGGATTCTGGAGGCCGTGGGCAAGGACGGTCACGTCTACCTCGGCCGTCAGCTGTACTTCCTTGGGCAGGCACATTTACGCCATTTCGACCTGACCCGCGAGGCCGATCATGCCTTGCAGGAGATCGTCAGCCAGACCCGCGAAACCGCGCAGATGTGCCTGCTCAACGGACGAAAATACACCGTGGCCTTGATGAAAGAGGGCGAGCGGCATTTCCGCATTTCCTCGGACATCGGCGAGAACGCGCCGATCCCCTGGACCGCTTCCGGGCGCCTGTTGCTGGCGCACTTGAGCGACCAGGAAATCGTCGACCTGATCGACCACGACGACTTCATCCTGCCCAATGGCGAGCGTTTGCCGCTGGAGCAGTTTCTCGGAGAAATCCGTCAGGCTGCTATCGATGGCTTCTTCTCTTTCGATAGCGTTGCCGACACCTTTACCCATTGCTTCGCCGCCCCGGTCAAAGACCCGAACGGCGTGGCCATTGCGACCCTGTGTATCGTCGCCCCACGGGCCGATGCCAAGACCAATTACAACGACTACCGCCGGGTGCTGATTGACAGTGCCAACAGCCTGGCCCGTCGCATCAACGAATAACAGCGGCTGCCTGCGGCCGCGAATGTGAGGAGTTCGACCATGTTTTCTGCCAAAACTACTGCCACCGTGGAAAAGGGCTTTGCCCACACAGGCGCCAATCTGGTGCGTGACGTCAGCCTGCCAGCGCTGGTGCTGCACCGCGATGCGCTGGAACACAACATTCGCTGGATGCAGGACTTTGTCAGCAACAGCGGCGCGGAACTGGCGCCCCACGGTAAAACCAGCATGACCCCGGCGCTGTTTCGCCGCCAACTGGACGCCGGTGCCTGGGGCATTACCCTGGCCAGCGCCACGCAAACCCGCGCGGCTTACGCCCATGGCGTGCATCGGGTGCTGATGGCGAACCAATTGGTCGGCACGCCGAACATGGCGTTGATCGCCGATCTGCTGACGGACCCGGCTTTCGACTTCCATTGCATGGTCGATCACCCGGACAACGTCGCTGACCTGGGCGCGTATTTCGCCTCCCGCGGTGTGCGCTTGAACGTGATGATCGAGTACGGCGTGGTCGGCGGTCGTTGCGGTTGCCGCACGGAAGACGAAGTGGTCGCGCTGGCCAAAGCCATTGCGGCACAACCGGCCCTGGCGCTGACCGGGATCGAAGGCTACGAAGGGGTGATTCACGGCGATCACGCGGTGAGCGGCATCCGTGCGTTCGCTGATTCTCTGGTGCGCCTGGCCGTGCAATTGCAGGACAGCGGCGCGTTCGCCATTCCCAAGCCGATCATCACTGCGTCGGGTTCGGCCTGGTATGACCTGATCGCTGAATCCTTCGAAACGCAGAACGCCGGCGGGCGTTTCCTCAGCGTGCTGCGTCCCGGCAGCTACGTAGCTCACGACCATGGCATCTACAAAGAAGCGCAATGCTGCGTGCTCGACCGCCGCAGCGACCTGCACGAAGGCCTGCGCCCGGCGCTGGAAGTCTGGGCTCACGTGCAGTCGTTGCCGGAGCCGGGTTTTGCGGTGATCGCCCTGGGTAAACGCGACGTGGCCTACGACGCCGGGTTGCCGGTGCCGCTGTTGCGTTACAAGGCGGGCGTGGTGCCGGCGACGGGCGACGACGTCAGCGCCTGCAAGGTGACGGCAGTGATGGACCAGCATGCGTTCATGACCGTGGCGCCGGGAGTCGAGTTGCGGGTGGGGGACATTATTTCCTTTGGGACTTCGCACCCGTGCCTGACGTTCGACAAGTGGCGCATCGGGTGTCTGGTGGATGAGCAGCTGAATGTCATCGAAACCATGGAAACCTGTTTCTAAGGCTTGAGACCGCGTCGCGGCCTTCGCGAGCAAGCCCGCTCCCACACTGGATCTCCGGTGTTCACAAGACCCCTGTGGGAGCGGGCTTGCTCGCGAAGACGTCCGTCCAGACACCACCGAAACACCAGAGACACCACATCAATGAACACCATCAACACCCTCGGCCCCAACACCCCGCGCATTGCCCTGATCGGCGAATGCATGATCGAGTTGCAGCAACGCGCCGACGGCAGCCTGCAACAGAGTTTCGGTGGCGATACCTTGAACACGGCGGTCTACCTGTCCCGGGAGTTGGGCGAGGGCGGCTTGGTGGATTACGTCACCGCCCTGGGTGACGACAGTTTCAGCGATGCGATGTGCCAGAGCTGGGCCGACGAAAACATCGGGCTGGGCATGGTCCAGCGCTTGCCCGGCCGATTGCCCGGCTTGTATTGCATCCAGACTGACGCTGCCGGCGAGCGGCGCTTTCTCTACTGGCGCAACGAAGCGGCAGTCCGCGATTGTTTCACCACCCCGGCCGCCGCGCCGATCCTGGCGGCACTGCCGGATTACGATGTGCTGTATTTCAGCGGCATCACCCTGGCGGTGCTCGGCGCGCAAGGTAGGGAAAAGTTACTGGAAACCCTGATCGAAGCCCGGCAGCGGGATGCGCGGATCGTGTTCGACAACAACTACCGGCCACGTTTGTGGACGTCGATCGAGGACGCGCGAGCGGCCTATCGCAGCGTTCTGCCCTATGTCGACCTCGCGTTGCTGACCGTTGATGACGAGCAGGCGCTGTTTGATTTTTCCGATTGCGAGGCGGTGTTTGCCGCTTACGAGCAGATGGGCACGCCTGAAGTGGTACTCAAGCGTGGGGCAGAGGCGTGTTTGATTCGTTGTGATGGCGAGTCGTTTGAAGTGCCGGCGCAGGTGGTCGAACGGGTGGTGGACACCACGGCGGCGGGGGATTCTTTCAGTGCGGCGTATTTGGCCAGTCGCCTGAAAGGAGGCAGCCCGGTTGAGGCGGCTGAAGCGGGGCATCGGTTGGCGAGTCGGGTGATTCAGGTGCCGGGGGCGCTCATTCCCCGATAAGTGGAGGATGGCCGCTTGCTGCGCAATCGGTTCGCGAGCAAGCCCGCTCCCACATTTGTCTGCGCACTATCAGGCAATGGAGATCAAATGTGGGAGCGGGCTTGCTCGCGAAGGGGGCCTTAAACCAACCCATTAATCCCGGTAAAACACTTGCACCAGGTGATAGCCGAACTTGCTCTTGATCGGTCCGTGCACCACGCGCAACGGTTTTTTGAAAATCACTGCATCGATGACGCCGACCATCTGTCCGGGCCGCACTTCGCCCAGGTCGCCGCCGCGCTTGCCGGACGGGCAGGTGGAATACTTCTTGGCCAGCACATCGAAGGCTTCGCCCTTGGCGATGCGTTGTTTGAGCTGTTCGGCTTCTTCCGATGTTTTCACCAGAATATGGCGGGCTTGAGCTTTCATGGGCAGTACCTTGCAACGGTGGTGGCTATGTGGGTGCCAGCGTGGGGCGCGCGATTATGCCTTAACTCAGTCCGGTTGACCGATCATCGCGCGAATCTTGTTGGCCAACAGGTCCATGGAAAAGGGCTTGGCCACCATGTCCATGCCGTCTTCCAGGAAACCCTGGCGCTCGGTGGCTTTTTCCGCATAACCGGTCATGAACAGCACTTTGAGCTCGGGGCGGTGCTGGCGCGCAATCTCCGCCAGTTGCCGGCCGTTCATCCCCGGCAGCCCGACATCGGTGACCAGCAAATCGACCCGCAGGTCGGACTCCAGCAGGGGCAGGGCGGTCTTCGCGTCTTCGGCTTCATGGGCGTGATAACCCAGCTCGTTGAGCAGGTCGAGCACCAGCATGCGCACCGCCGGGTCGTCCTCCACCAACACCACGGTTTCGCCGGCAATCGCCGCCGGGGCTTCGCTGGTGACCGGCATCAAGATGTTTTCGGGCTCTGCGTCGTGCAGCCGCGGCAGGTACAGACGAACGCTGGTGCCCTGGCCCGGCAAGCTGAACAGGCTGACATGCCCGCCCGACTGCTGGGCAAAACCATAAATCATCGACAGCCCAAGACCGGTGCCCTGGCCGATGGGTTTGGTGGTGAAGAATGGGTCGAAAGCCTTGGCCAGCACCGACGGGGTCATCCCGGTACCGTTGTCGCTGACGGCAATCATCAGATAATCCCCGGCCTTGACCGGTTCCAGGGTGTTGATGTCACTGCTGTCGAGGTACACGTTGGCGGTTTCGATCCGCAACTCGCCGCCGTCGGGCATGGCGTCCCGGGCGTTGATCACCAGATTGAGCAGGGCATTTTCCAGCTGGCTGACGTCGGTGCTGACCGGCCACACGTCATCGGCCAGTTGCAGTTTGAGCTCGATGTGGTCGCCCTTGGTCCGGCTGAGCAGGTCTTCCAGGGAATGGATCAGATCATTGGCGTTCAGCGGCTTGCGGTCCAGTGACTGACGCCGGGAAAACGCCAGCAGGCGATGGGTCAGGGCGGCGGCGCGGTTGGCCGAGGACACTGCCGCCTCGCTGAAACGCCCTACCTCGGCGGCGCGCCCGTCGGCGATGTAGCGCTGCATCAAGTCGAGGCTGCCGATGATCCCGGTGAGCATATTGTTGAAGTCATGGGCGATGCCGCCGGTGAGCTGGCCGAGCGCTTCCATCTTCTGCGCATGGCGCAACGCTTCTTCGGCGCGTTCGCGTTCGAACATCTCGTTCTGCAGTCGCTGGTTGGCTTGCGCCAATTGTTGGGTGCGGGCGGCGACTCGCTCCTCAAGCGTTTCGTTGAGATTGCGCAGGGCTTCTTCGGTCTGTTTGCGCTCGGTTTCGTCAATCACAAAGATATAGAAACCATTGACCGCACCATCCGCGCCGTGGCGCGGTAAGTAGTTCATCAGCGCATGGCGGATGCTGCCGTCACGGTGCGGGGTGCTAATGCTGAAACAACAAGGCTTGCCGGACAGCGCTTGGGCGATGTATTCGGCGCGCAATGCATAGGCTTCTTCACCCAGTACTTCACGGATGGTTTTGCCAAAGAGCTCCTGAGGCGTCAGCCCGTACCAGTCGAGGTAAGCCGCATTGTTCAGGCGAAAGCGTTCTTCGCTGTCCACGTAGCTGATCAGGATCGGCATGGCGTTGATGATCAGTTGCAGCTCGGTCTGACTTTGCCGCAAGGCTTGTTCTGTGTGTTTGCGCTCGGTCAGGTCCAGGGCGGCGCCGAGGAAGCGGATCGGCCGGCCATGGTGGTCCTTGTAGCAACGACCCCGGGCGAACACCCAGCGCAACTGACCGTCGGCTTGCAGCAGGCGATATTCCTCGGCGTACTCGGTGCCGTGGGTGATGGAGTGCTTGATGCTGCGGGCGACCATGGCGCGATCTTGCGGGTGCACGCCCTGAAGGTAGGCGCTGATGGGCAACTGATTGGCGAGCAGCGGGTCGATACCGTGTAACTGGGCGAAGTGGGCGTCGGCAATGAAACGGTCTTCGTTGATGTCCCAGTCCCAGGTGCCCACGGCGTCGGTGGCCGCGAGGGCCAGTTGCAGGCGTTCCTCGGTTTCGTGCTGGGCCTTGAGGCTGGCAGCCGAACGCTGCTCGAGTTCGAGGGCGATGCGTCGGCGTTCGTTGGTTTCGATGGCGGTCACCAGAATCCCGGCGACCTGGGCGCTTTCATCGCGGATGGGGCTGTAGGTCAGGTCCAGCCAGAAGTCGGAATCCTGGCCATTACGCTGCAAGGTGAAGCGCTGTTCGCTGTAGGTTCGTACCTGTCCTTGTAGGACGGCGCTGTAAATCGGGTCGGTGAAGTCTTTTAACTCTGGCCAGATCAGGTGTGTCGGTTGTCCGAAAGCATGTGGATGTTTGCTGCCGGACAGCAGGGCGAAGCCGTCGTTGTAGATCTGCGTGAGCTGCGGCCCCCACAGCAACAGCATGGGCATCGGCGAATGAATCACGATATCCACGGCGGTTCGCAGGCTTTGCGGCCAGGTACTGGCAGCGCCCAGTGGGCTGAGTCTCCAGTCCAGTCGGGCAATCAAGGCCTGGGCATCGCTGCCGGTCGGTGTTGCGTTCATCAAGATGTCCTGCACTTAAGTCGGTGTGGCGGTGTCGACTATCCTTGTACCGCAGTAGAGGCTGGAAGACCCGTTTGGGTCGTTTTTATTCATTGAATGCTTCGCGGGTGCTTTTTGCCATGGAAATCGATGCACTGTTAGGGCTCCTGGCCAGCCAGAATGGCTCCGATCTTTATCTGTCCACCGGTGCGCCACCCAGCGCACGCTTCGAGGGTGTGCTTAAACCCTTGGCTGATCAGCCGTTCAAGCCGGGAGAAGTCGCGGCCATTGCCGCGTCCATCATGGACGCCGAACAGCGTCTGGAGTTCGACCGGGAGCTGGAGATGAACCTGGCCATTTCTTTGACAGGTGTCGGGCGCTTTCGGGTCAATATCTTCAAACAACGCAATGATGTGTCAATCGTGGCGCGCAACATCAAGCTCGACATTCCGCGTTTCGAAAACTTAAAACTGCCGCCGGTGCTGCTCGAAACGGTGATGCTCAAACAAGGACTGATGCTGTTCGTCGGCGCTACCGACTCGGGCAAGTCTACCTCGCTGGCGGCATTGATCGACTACCGCAATCGCCACAGCAGTGGCCACATCATCACCATTGAAGACCCGGTCGAGTACATCCATCGGCACAAGAAGTCGATCATCAACCAGCGCGAGGTCGGCGTCGATACCCGCAGTTTTCACGCCGCATTGAAGAACACCCTGCGCCAGGCACCGGACGTGGTGCTGATCGGCGAAATCCGTGACCGCGAAACGATGGAGCACGCACTGGCGTTTGCCGATACCGGTCATCTGGTTATTTCCACCCTGCATGCCCACAACGCCCATCAGGCGCTGGACCGCATCATCAACTTCTTCCCCGAGGAACGGCGGACGCAGCTGCTTCACGACCTGGGCAACAACCTCAAGGCGTTCGTGTCCCAACGGTTGGTGCACACCCGGGATGGTCAGCGACGGGCAGCGGTGGAAGTGATGATCGGGACGCCGACTATTGGCGATCTGATCCGGCGCAATGAGTTATCCGAACTCAAGGGGATCATGGAGAAGTCTGTAGAGCTGGGGATGCAGACGTTCGATGGAGCGCTTTACGCATTGGTCGTCGAGGGGGCGATCAATGAGGAGGAAGCGGTGAAGCATGCGGATTCTGTGAACAATTTGCGTCTGCGGCTGAAGTTGCACGCCGAAGCGTCACCGCAATCCCACGCACCACCGGGTGAATGGGGACTCATGGACTGATGTATAACTCCTGTGGGAGCGGGCTTGCTCGCGAAAGCGGTGTGTCAGTCGACATCTACGTTGATTGTTAAACCGTTTTCGCGAGCAAGCCCGTTCCCACACTTGGGTCAATCAAGGAGTTCGGGGCGGTTTCGGAATTGCTCAAGCGCCTCGGGATTAGCCAGGGCATCGGTGTTTTTGACCTTCTGCCCATGCACCACATTCCTCACCGCCAGTTCAACGACCTTGCCGCTGATGGTGCGCGGTATATCGGTCACCGCGACAATCTTCGCCGGCACATGCCTCGGTGTGGTGTTGGCGCGGATGACCTGTCGAATCTGTTGTTGCAGCGCCTCGTCCAGTTCGACGCCCTCGCGCAATCGCACGAACAGCACCACCCGCACGTCATCCTGCCATTGCTGACCGATGGCCACGCTGTCCAGAACCTGTGGGATTTTCTCCACCTGACGGTAGATTTCCGCGGTGCCAATGCGCACGCCGCCGGGGTTGAGCACGGCGTCGGAGCGTCCGTGGATCATCATCCCGCCGTGGGGCAATTGTTCCGCGTAATCGCCTTGGGCCCAGACACCGGGGAACTGACTGAAATACGAGGCGCGAAGCTTTTCCTGCCGAGGGTCATTCCAGAACCCGATGGGGATTGCCGGAAAGTGCCGGGTGCACACCAGCTCACCTTTTTCGCCAATCACCGGCTGGCCATTGTCGTTCCAGACTTCCACCGCCATGCCCAGGCTTTTGCCTTGTATCTCGCCACGGCGTACCGATTGCAACGGATTACCGTTCACAAAACACGAAACGATGTCGGTGCCGCCGGACATCGAGGCCAGGCACAGGTCAGGCTTGAGGTCGCGGTAGACGTAGTCGTAACTCTGCGGCGACAACGCGGAGCCGGTGCACAGCAGGGTTTTGAGGCTGCTCAGGTCGTGGCTTTCGCGAGGTTTGATGCCGCTGCTTTCCAGGGTCGCGAGGTACTTGGGGCTGGTGCCGAAGACACTGATGCGTTCGTCGTCGATCAGGTCGACCAGACGCTCGGGACCTGGATGAAATGGCGAGCCGTCGTACAGCACCACCGTGCTGTCCACGGCCAGCGCCGAGACCAGCCAGTTCCACATCATCCAGCCGCAGGTGGTGTAGTAGAACAAGCGGTCGCCGGGGCCGAGGTCGCAATGCAATCCATGCTCCTTGACGTGTTGCAGCAACACGCCGCCGGTGCTGTGAATAATGCATTTCGGCACGCCGGTGGTGCCGCTGGAATAGAGGATGTACAGCGGATGCGCAAAGGGCACGGGGACGAAATCCGGCTCGCCACCCACGTCGTAGAAATCATCCCAGAGCGTCACGTTGGCCCGGGTGTGGAAATGTTCGATGCGCGTTTGCGGTCGGGCGTAAGGCACGACAATCAACTGCTGCAAGGACGGCAAGCGTTCGAGGATTTCATTGACCTTGGCCGTCTGGTCGATGTCCTTGCCGGCATAGCGGTAACCGGCGCAGGTGATCAGCACTGTCGGCTCGATCTGGCCAAAACGGTCGATTACGCCCTGGGTGCCGAAGTCCGGTGAGGAGCAGGACCAGATCGCCCCCAGGCTAGTGGTGGCGAGCATCGCCACCAGGGTTTGCCAGGTATTGGGCATGCACGCGGCCACTCGGTCGCCAACGACGACGCCAGCGGCGATCAAGCTCTGTTGAAAGCCGGCGACATGCTCCGCCAGTTCTGCCCAGGTCAGGTGTTCACGCTGGCCGTTCTCGCCGATGGCAATGACCGCCACGGCATCATCGCGACGGCGCATCAGGTGTTCGGCGAAGTTCAGGGTGGCGCCGGGAAACCATTGGGCGCTGGGCATGTGCGCGCCCTCGACCAGTACAGCGTCCGGTTGATCGTGGAAACGGATGTCGAAGAAATCGACGATAGCCTGCCAGAACGCTTCGCGCTGATCGATGGACCATTGATGCAGGGCAGGGTAGTCGTCGAGGTGGATGTGATGACGCGTGGAGATGAAGCGCCGGAAGGCTTCCATGCGGGTCTTGCTGATGCGCTCGGCGCTGGGTTGCCAGAGGATGTCGGACATGGCTTGCCTCTTCTTGTTAATGCATTCAGTCGGCCTTTTGTGGCGAGGGGATTTATCCCCGTTCGGCTGCGAAGCAGTCGTAAATCCTGCGCTCTCGGAATGTCAGTCATAGCGGAGGTGCCGGGTTTGGGGCGGCTTCGCCACCCAACGGGGATAAATCCCCTCGCCACAGGGTTACTGGTTGATCACTGCGCCAACCACCCACCATCAATGTTCCACGCCGCGCCACGTACCTGGCTACCGGCCTCACTGCACAAAAACAGCACCAGTTCGCCCAGTTGTGGCGGCGTCACAAACTCCAGGGAAGGCTGCTTCTCGGCCAGCAAATCATGTTGCGCCTGTTGCGGGTCGATCCCTTTGGCGATGCGGTCATCAATCTGCTTCTGCACCAGTGGCGTCAGCACCCAACCTGGGCAGATGGCGTTGCAGGTGACATTGGTGGTGGCGGTTTCCAGCCCGACCACCTTGGTCAAACCGATCACCCCATGCTTGGCTGCCACGTAAGCCGCCTTGCCCACCGACCCAACCTGGCCGTGCACCGAAGCGATGTTGATGATCCTTCCCCAACCCTTGGCGCGCATGCCTGGCAGGCTCAAACGGGTGCTGTGGAACACCGACGACAGGTTGATCGAAATGATCGAATCCCAGCGCTCCACCGGGAACTCTTCCACCGGCGCCACATACTGGATGCCGGCATTGTTGACCAGGATGTCCACGCCGCCGAACTCTCGCTCGGCGTAGGCAATCATGTCGGCGATTTGCTCAGGGTTGCTCACATCAGCCGGGTGATGGCCGACCTTGCCACCGAATTGCTCAACCTCGGCAATCACCTTGGACGCATCACCGAAACCGTTGAGGATCAGATTGGCGCCAGCCTTGGCCAGGCTGAGGGCTATCCCTAAGCCGATGCCGCTGGTGGAACCGGTGACCAGTGCAGTCTTGCCCGAAAGAGTCGTCATGAATACCTCACACAATGCCAGTGGCGTAGAAAGTACCGATCACCACAAAAACCGCCAGGGTCTTGATCAGCGTAATACAGAAAATGTCTTTGTAGGCTTCACGGTGGGTCAGGCCGGTGACCGCCAGCAAGGTAATCACCGCGCCGTTGTGCGGCAGAGTGTCCATGCCGCCACTGGCCATCGCGGCCACCCGGTGCAGCACTTCCAGTGGGATGTTGGCGGCGTGGGCCGCTGCGATGAAGTCATTGGCCATGGCCGCCAGCGCAATGCTCATACCACCCGATGCAGAACCGGTGATGCCGGCCAGCAGGGTCACGGTGATCGCTTCGTTGACCAGCGGATTGGGAATGCTTTTGAGCCAGTCGGCCAATACCAGGAAGCCCGGCAAGGAGGCGATTACCGCACCAAAGCCGTATTCCGATGCGGTGTTCATCGCCGCCAGCAACGAACCGCTGACCGCGCTTCGACTGCCTTCAGCCAACTTGCCGCGAATCGCCTGGAAGCCGAACACCAGCACCATGATGATGCCCACCAGCAACGCAGCTTGAACGGCCCAGATCGCTGTGAGTTTGGCGATGTCGGTGGTCACCGGCGCGGCCATGCCCGGCAGCGCGAGGCTGTGGGTTTTGCCGTACCACTGTGGAATCCATTGGGTAAACAGCAGGTTCATGATGCCCACCGCCAGCAGCGGCGACAGTGCAACCCATGGATTTGGCAGTTTGATGTCGGCAGCGGTTTCCGGCTCGTTGCGCAGCTCGGTACCATAACCCTCACCGGCACGCTGGGCCTTGTTGCGCTGGCGCTGCAGAAACAGCATGCCGACGCAGACCACGAAGATCGCGCCGATCAGGCCCAGCCAGGGCGCGGCCCAGGCGGTGGTGTTGAAGAAGGTGCTGGGGATGATGTTCTGGATTTGCGGGGTGCCGGGCAGAGCGTCCATGGTGAACGAGAATGCGCCGAGGGCGATGGTCGCCGGGATGAGACGCTTGGGAATATTGCTCTGGCGGAACATTTCAGCAGCAAACGGGTAGACCGCGAATACCACCACGAACAGCGACACGCCGCCGTAAGTCAGCAGGGCGCAGACCAGTACGATCACCAGCATCGCCTGACGCGTGCCGAGGAGGCGAATCGCCGCGGCGACGATGGAGCGCGAGAAGCCCGACAACTCGATCAGCTTGCCGAACACGGCACCGAGCAGGAACACCGGGAAATACAGTTTGATGAAGCCGACCATTTTCTCCATGAACACCCCGGTGAAAGCGGGGGCGACGGCGGAAGGGTCGGTGAGCAGAACGGCGCCGAGGGCGGCAATCGGGGCAAAGAGGATAACGCTGTAGCCACGGTAGGCCGCGAGCATTAGCAGCGTGAGGGCTGCCAAGGCAATGATCACACTCATGGTGTGTCTCCTGGATTGTTATTTTTTTAGGGTGGATCTTGGTGGGAGAGGGCTTTAGCGAGTTTCGTGCCATGCATGCAACACATTGAAATATAAGGATATTTTTTGAGCGAGGCATCGGTTCTGGATTGTTTATCTCTATTTTGAGACTTTTTCTGACTGGGCAGGCCCTTTCGCGAGCAAGCCCGCTCCCACATTTGACTGCATTCTTTTGAACGACTCGATAGAAATGTGGGAGTGGGCTTGCTCGCGAAGAGCGCGCAGCGCTCACGAGGTCATGTCTAACAATAGAGACTTATGTCTCTTTATAGAGACTCTGCAATCCCCAACGCCACCATCTTCTTGTACAACGTCGACCGCCCCAACCCCAACCGCGCCGCCGCTTCAACAACTTTCCCGCCGCATTGCGCGAGGGCCGCTTCAATCAACTGGCGATCAAACCGCTCCCGAGCTGCACTGAACGTCTCATGCGCAACCGGCTCAATCGTGACAGGCGCCACGCGCTCTACCGGTGTGAACGTCCCAATCGCCGCGCGGATATCCGCGGCAGTCAGCATCAAGTTATCACTGAGCAGCGCCGCACGCTCCAGCACGTTGCGCAGCTCGCGAATGTTCCCCGGCCAGGCATGTTGACCCAGCAGTTCCAGGGCTTCGCGGTTCAATTCGTGCTGACTGCGCAACTCCTCCAGAATCGCTTCACTGAGGGCTGGCAGGTCATCGAGTCGATCACGCAGCGGCGGGACCTGGATCGGCAGCACGTTGAGGCGGTAATACAGGTCGGCGCGAAATTCGCCGCGTTTGATCGCAGCTTCCAGATCCGTGGAGGTCGCGGCAATCACCCGCACATCGCTCTGGATCACTTCGTTGGACCCCACCGGTTCGAATTCCTTTTCCTGCAGTACTCGCAGCAGTTTGCTTTGCAGTGGCAACGGCATGTCGCCGATTTCATCGAGAAACAGGGTGCCGCCTTGGGCGATCTGCAACTTGCCGACACGGCCCTTGCGATCAGCGCCGGTAAACGCACCGGGTGCGGTGCCGAAGAATTCCGCTTCCAGCAACGATTCGGGAATCGCCGCGCTGTTGATGCTGACAAAGGCTTTGTGCGCGCGCGGCGAAGCGCCGTGGATCGCCTGAGCCAGCAGCTCTTTGCCGGTGCCGGTTTCACCCAGCAGCAACACCGGGGACTCGGCGCTCGCACTGCGTCGGGCACGGCGTTTGACTTCGAGGCTGGCGGCGCTGGTGCCGATAAAGTGCGCGAAGTTGTACTTGGTCTGCCGCGCCCGCAACAGCGAACGGGTGGATGCCAGTTCTTCCTGCATGCTCATGTAACGCTTGAGCATCGGCGAGAGGCTGCGCAATTCGTCGAACAGTGCAAACCCGATGGCGCCGATCACCACGCCGGCATCGTCATGAATCGGTAGGCGCATCACTACCAGCGGTTCTTTGGGGGTGTCCTGCATATCGAGCAGGATCGGCCGACCGGTGCGCACCACCTCGCGCAACAGACTGCCGGGGATCACACTTTCGCAGGCCTTGCCGATCGCCACTTCTGCCGATTCAAGACCGAAGCGCCGGGCATAGCGCTCGTTCATCCAGACGATGTTCGCATCGCGGTCGACAATCACCGTGCCTTCGCTGGACTGCTCGATGATCTCGAACAGCGAACGGATGGCCAGCAGGCGAACGCGCTGGTAGTCCTTGAGGCTTTCGGTGGTGTTCATGGGCGTCATGTCCAAAATGTGTAGTGTCTGTGCAGGCCTAATCGCGGTTTCAAGTCTTAACCCGGATGCGCCGCCGCCAACAGCTCCTTGGTATACGGATGCTGCGGCGATTCAAACACGTCGTGGCTGGCACCGCTTTCCACTACTTTGCCGTCCTTGATCACGATCATGTCATGAGCCAGGGCGCGCACCACCGCCAGATCGTGGCTGATAAACAGATACGTCAGGCCATGTTTTTCCTGAAGTTGGCGGAGCAGGGCGACCACTTGTTTTTGCACCGTGCGATCCAGCGCCGAGGTCGGTTCGTCGAGCAGGATCAGCGCCGGTTTCAGCACCAGCGCCCGGGCGATGGCGATGCGTTGGCGTTGGCCGCCGGAAAACTCGTGCGGGTAGCGATGACGGCTTTGCGGATCGAGGCCGACTTCCACCAGTGCCCGAATCACTTCGGCTTTGCATTCGTCAGCCGTCAACTGTCTATGCACCTCAAGGCCTTCACTGATGATCTGCGCCACGGACATTCGCGGGCTGAGGCTACCGAATGGGTCCTGGAACACCACCTGCATTTTCTTGCGCCACGGCCGCAACTGCTTCTGCGTCAGGCCGTCCAGCGCTGCACCCTGAAAGCGAATGCTGCCTTCGGAATCGAGCAAGCGCAGGATCGCCTGACCCAGCGTTGACTTGCCGGAACCGGATTCGCCCACAATGCCCAGCGTCTTGCCGCGTTGAATGTTGAGGCTGATGCCGTCCACGGCCTTCAGGTAAGTCTTGCGCTGAAACAGCCCGCCACTCAGGGCAAACTGCACCCGCAAGTCATCTACCTCAAGCACGTTCTCGCGCTCGTCCCGGGGCAGCGCTTCACCTTCCGGTTCCGCGTTCAGCAAGACGCAGCTGTAAGGATGTTTCGGTTCGGTAAACAGTGTTTCGCAAGGTGCCTGCTCGACGATTTCCCCGGCCTTCATCACGCAGACTCGTTGGGCAATGCTGCGCACCAGATTGAGGTCGTGGCTAATCAGCAGCAGCGACATGCCGAGTCGCTTCTGTAGGGATTTGAGCAGCAGCAGGATCTTGCGCTGCACTGTCACGTCCAACGCGGTGGTCGGTTCGTCGGCGATCAGCAACTCCGGTTCGCAGGCCAGGGCCATGGCGATCATCACCCGTTGCCGTTGGCCACCGGACAATTGATGGGGATAGGCCTTGAGCCGCTCTTTGGGCTTCTGAATGCCCACCAGATGCAGCAACTCGAGAATCCGCGCCTGCGCCGCTTTACCGGCCAGGCCCTTGTGCAACAGCAGGGTTTCGCCGATCTGCTTTTCGATGCTGTGCAATGGGTTGAGCGAGGTCATGGGTTCCTGGAAGATCATCGCGATGCGGTCACCCCGCAGTTCTCGCAACACCTTGGCCGGAGCGCCGACCAGCTCCTGGCCGCGATAGCGAATACTGCCCGTGGTTTCGGTGCCGGTCTCGGGCAGCAGTTGCAGGATCGAGTGAGCGGTCACCGACTTGCCGCAGCCCGACTCGCCCACCAGCGCCAGGCATTCGCCGGGGCGGATGTCCAGGCACAGGTTGCGCACCACGGTCTGGCCGCTGAAGGCCACGTTGAGGTCACGGATTTCGATCAGGTTGTTACTCATATCAACAGTCCGCGTCATGACCGGGGATCAAAGGCATCTCGCAATGCCTCCCCGATAAACACCAGTAAAGAAAGAATCAACGCCAAGGTGAAAAACGCCGTCAATCCCAGCCACGGCGCTTGCAGGTTCTGCTTGCCTTGACCGATCAACTCGCCCAGCGATGCACTGCCGGCGGGCATGCCGAAACCGAGGAAGTCCAACGCCGTGAGGGTCGAGATCGCTCCGGTCAGAATGAACGGCAGATAACTCAGGGTCGCGTTCATTGCGTTGGGCAGGATGTGCCGGACGATAACCTTGCGGTCGGTCAGGCCCAACGCCCGGGCGGCTTTAACGTATTCCAGGTTGCGTCCGCGCAGAAACTCGGCGCGCACCACGTCCACCAGGGCCAGCCAGGAAAACAGCGCCATGATCCCCAGCAGCCACCAGAAATTAGGCTCGACGAACCCCGACAGGATGATCAGCAGGTACAGCACCGGCAGTCCCGACCAAACCTCCAGCAACCGTTGACCGATCAGGTCGACCCAGCCGCCGTAATAGCCTTGCAGGGCGCCGGCAGCGATGCCGATCAGTGCGCTGACAAAGGTCAGCATCAAGGCAAACAGGATTGACACCCGAGCACCGAAAATCACTCGGGCCAACACGTCCCGCGCCTGATCGTCGGTGCCCAGCCAGTTGACCTTCGTCGGAGGGCTGGGCGCCGGTTGATTGAGGTCATAGTTCGGCGTGTCGTCGCTGAAGGGGATTGGCGGGAACAGCATCCAGCCACCGTCCTTGTTAATCAGCCTCTGTACATAATCGCTGCGGTAGTCCGCCTGGAACGGCAGCTGCCCGCCAAACTCCTGCTCGGTATGACGCTTCAGGACCGGGAAGTAGAGCGAGCCCTGATAGCTGACGATCAGCGGTTTGTCGTTGGCGATCAGCTCACCACCCAGAGTCAAGAGGAACAGGCCGACAAACAGCCACAGCGACCACCAGCCGCGACGGTTTTTCTTGAAGCGCTCGAAGCGACGACGACCTAACGGCGAGAGCTTGAACATCAGGCGTTCCTCGCGGCGAAGTCGATACGCGGGTCGACGAGGGTGTAGCAGAGATCGCCGACCAGTTTTATCAAGAGACCGAACAGCGTGAAGATGAACAGCGAACCGAACACCACCGGATAGTCCCGGGAAACCGCGGCTTCGTAACTCATGCGACCCAGTCCGTCGAGCGAGAAGATCACTTCGATTAGCAGGGAGCCGGCGAAAAATACGCTGATGAACGCCTGGGGAATCCCCGAGACCACCAGCAGCATGGCGTTGCGAAACACATGACCGTAAAGCACTCGGCGTTCGCTCAGGCCCTTGGCGCGGGCGGTGACCACGTACTGGCGCGTGATTTCATTGAGGAAGGAGTTCTTGGTCAGAATGGTCAGCGTGGCGAACCCGCCGACCACCAGCGCTGTCACCGGCAGTACCAGGTGCCAGAAGTAATCGGCGATTTTGCCCACGGTCGACAGCGATTCGAAGTTGTCCGAGACCAGCCCGCGCACCGGGAACCAGTTCAGCGAGGTACCGCCGGCGAAGACCACGATCAGGAACATCGCGAACAGGAACGCTGGCATGGCGTAGCCGATGACGATCGCGGTGCTGCTCCAGATATCGAAATGGCTGCCGTGATGCACGGCCTTGCGGATGCCCAAAGGGATCGACACCAGGTAGGTGATCAGCGTTGCCCAGAGCCCGAGGGAAATGGTCACCGGCATTTTTTCCAGGATCAGGTCGGTGACGGTCGCGCCGCGGAAAAAACTCTTGCCGAAGTCCAGGCGCGCATAACTGGTGAGCATCAGCCACAGGCGTTCGTGCGCCGGTTTATCGAAGCCGTATTGCTTTTCGATGTCCTTGATCAGCTGCGGATCAAGGCCTCGACTGGATCGGGAGGTGCCGGACATGCGTTCGCTGGAACCGCCGCCGACACTCGCGCCGCCGATGCCTTGCAAGTGCGCGATGGCCTGTTCCACCGGGCCGCCCGGCGCGGCCTGGACGATGATGAAGTTGACCAGAAGAATGATCACCAGCGTCGGAATGATCAGCAGCAGACGCCGCAGTATGTAAGCCCACATCAGTGCGGCCCTCCGGGTTTGCCACGGCTGATTTGCTCAGCGGTCATCTGTTGGTTGGTCAGCGGCGTGGTGCTGATTTCCCACCAGCTCTCGATGGCTTCGTCATTGCTCGCTTGCTCGTTCGGCCTGCCGAAACGA
The DNA here is from genome assembly GCF_019219045.1 of Pseudomonas sp. PDM25. NCBI lineage: Bacteria > Pseudomonadati > Pseudomonadota > Gammaproteobacteria > Pseudomonadales > Pseudomonadaceae > Pseudomonas > Pseudomonas sp. PDM25. The sequence goes on along the minus strand of NZ_JAHUWL010000006.1, from coordinate 240,950 downwards.
TTCCACCACACGGTGGAGCTGCCCGGCGGGTAATAGTTGGGAATCCAGTAGTAGTTCCATTGCAGCACCCGGTCCAGCGCGTGGGCGTAGTGCATCATTTCGGGTTGGGTGGTGGCGCGAATCAGTCCGGCGATCAGTGTGTCGACCGCCGGATTTTTCAACACCATGTAGTTATTGGCGCCTGGGTCGTTGGCCGAGACCGAGCCGAAGTAATTGAGCAGTTCACCCCCGGGCGACGTCGTGACCGGGTAGCCGGTGACGATCATGTCGTAGTCGCGGCTCATCAGGCGATTCACGTATTGGGAGGAGTCGATGCGGCGGATGTTCATGTCGATGCCGATCTGTTTCAGGGTGCGCTTATAAGGCAGCAGCAATCGGTCCATGCCGTTCTGGCTGACCAGGAAAGTGAAACTCAACGACTGGCCTTCTGCGTTGACCAGTTGATCGCCATCGGGTTTCCAGCCGGCCTGTTTGAGCAAATCGAGTGCCTGCAACTGTTTGTCGCGTATCACGCCACTGCCGTCGGTTTTCGGTGCCTGGAAAACCTGGGTGAACACCTCGTCGGGGATCTGCCCGCGCAGCGGTTCGAGAATCGCCAGTTCGCCGGCGTCCGGCAGGTGTCGGGCGGCGAGGTCGGTGTTGGAAAAGTAACTCTGCTGGCGGATGTACATGTCGCGCATCATCTGCCGGTTGCTCCACTCGAAATCCCAGAGCATGACCAGCGCCTGACGCACTCGACGGTCCTGGAACAGCGGGTTTTGCAAATTGAACACAAAACCCTGAGCCGGTTGCGGGGCTTGGGTTGCCAGGTGCGCCTTTTGCAGGCGCCCGTCACTGAGGGCCGGGCCGTCGTAGCCGATGGAGTAAGCGGTGGCGGAGAATTCTCGGTTGTAGTCGTAGGCACCGCCGCGCAGAACCTGGCGGGCGACGTCGGTATCGCCGAAGTACTCGATGCTGAATCGATCGAAATTGTAGAGGCCTCGGCTGACCGGTAAATCCTTGCCCCACCAATCGGCGTTGCGCTCGAAGGTGATGCTGCGACCGGAGTCGACCTTGCCTACCCTGTAGGGGCCGCTGCCCAACGGGGGCTCGTAACCGCCCCCATTGGCGAAGTCGCGAGTCTTCCACCAATGCTCGGGAAGCACCGGCAAGGTCGCGATATCGAGGGGCAGGGTACGGTTTTCATTGCTTTTAAAGTCGAATCGAACCGTCAGAGGTGATTCCACTTCGACGCCTTTGACGTCGGCAAATTGAGTGCGATAACGCAGGCTGCCCTGGGTCATCAACAGGTTGAAGGTGTAGCGCACGTCTTCGGCCGTAATCGGTTTGCCGTCGGCGAAACGGGCCTTGGGGTTGAGGTAGAAGCGCAGGAACAAACCGTCGTCCGAGCGCTCCATCTTCTGAGCCACCAGGCCGTACACGGTGTAAGGCTCGTCCAGTGAACGCTGGGCGAGGGGCGAGTAAAGCAGGCCGTCGATCTGTGTGACGCCAATGCCTTTATCGATGTAGGGCAACATATGATCGAAATGACCGATTTCGACGGCCGAGCGGCGCATCGTGCCACCCTTGGGGGCTTGCGGGTTTGTGTAGGCAAAATGACTAAAGCCGGCAGGATACTTCGCCGGTTCACCGTACACGGTCAACGCATGTTGCGGTGCTGCAGTCACGCCGGTGACGCTCAACAACAGAGCCACGGCAGTGAACAATAAAGTAGGGAACGCCAGTCGCATTGTCAGCCTTAGAGCCGGGTGGTCAATAACCGCAATTTGTACGCTAGCGGCGCGTCCCTCGCCACCCGTATCACGTATCCGAAACACAACGGCCCGCCAAAAGGCGGGCCGTTGAGCAGAAAACTTCAGGCTTGATCAGTCCTGACGGCTGGTCACTTCCAGCAGGTGGTAACCGAACTGGGTCTTGACCGGGCCTTGCACCACGTTGATCGGTGCGCTGAAGACCACGGTGTCGAATTCCTTGACCATCTGGCCTGGACCGAACGAACCCAGATCACCGCCCTGGCGGCTGGACGGGCAAGTGGAGTTGGCTTTGGCGACTTCGGCGAAATCAGCGCCGCCTTCGATTTGGGCTTTCAATTCGTTGCACTTGGCTTCGCTGGCAACGAGGATGTGACGGGCAGTGGCTTTAGCCATGGTGAAATACTCCTTTCAATGTTCAGTAAAGTGCGGAGCCTACCGGATTCAGTGGTCTATTTCTTCTCAAAATTCCGTACAGACTATGCAGGGCCGGTACGGTGTTCCTTTATAGGCCGGCATTTCTCAGGCGCTCGGCATGCTGCACATACAGGGCAATCGGGTCGATGCCCTTGCGCAACGGACCGGTGGTCTGGCTGAGGCTGTCCAGATGATCCAGCGGGTAGTCGGAGCGGATGACTTTGCCCAAATGGGAGCTGTAGCGGCCAACCAGGCCATCGTTCTGCTCGGGTTCGGTGGTGAAGTAGTGGGAAAAGGCGCGGAGGAACCCGTGCAGCGGACTCAGGGCATCAAGCCCTTTGTCGAGGAGATCGCCCTGCAGGGTGCCGCTCCAGGAGTAATAACGTACGCCGTCGACCAGTTCGCGACCCTTGCCCCCCCAGGTTTTCGGCAAGCCCTGCGGGTATTTGTCGTTGAACGCGCCTACACCTTCGGTGGTCAGGGCATTCAGCGCGGCGATGGCGTTCTGTGGCAGGTGACGGTGGCCGCTAAGCAACGATAGAAAGTCTGCAAACAACGTTGCAACTGTCGAGGCGACGTGTTCCGGCAGGCGCCCGGGCGTCAGCGCCTTGCGCAAGAAGTCGGCCAGTTCCGAGCCGTGATTCGGTCCGCTGACGGAGGTTACCGAAGCAATTATTTGCGGCGCCGTCGCCGCCGCATAACGTGCAGCGAGTGCGCCCTGGCTGTGGCCGATCAGGTTGACTTTGTTCGCACCGGTTCCGTCCAGTACACGTTCGATCTGCGCCAGAAGCTGGTCGCCGCGAGCTTCGTTGCTATGGGTAGCCGACAAGTGCGGGATAAACACTCTTGCGCCTGCACTCCTGAGTGCCTGCTTGACGTCACGAAAGAGTTCGATCTTGCCGATGCGGTCGAAGCCGAAGAGCCCGTGGACCAATAGGATCGGATACTGAGTAGTTGCATTCCGTAGCATGTTCTTTCCTTTTTCGCAGTCGTTCAGAGGTGTGTTGATGGGCTCACTCTAAAGCACACCCGCTGTTCGGCGTTGTATGAAAAAGCCGCTGCAACCTGATGAAAACGGAATAGAAAATGTACGAAAGTTCGAAAGTAGATGAGGTCTTGTTCGGAATATTTGGACATCTTTTGATCTGTAACAGAGCGCTTTTCTGCGATAGCCTACTTCGGGAACATCCTTTGCCTGTGGGTCGTGTCTCAATTCCGACGTCCAGTCCTCGATAGGAGGACTGGACGAGGGTGTGGCTCACGCCGATTGTTGATCCCTGTTCTGGGCTCTGAGCCGGTCGGCTGCCTGGCGCAACAATGACTCCGTCCCGCTCCAGCCAAGGCAGCCGTCCGTGACGGACACGCCGTAACGCATGGACGGGCTCAGCGGTTGGCAGCCTTCGAACAGGTGACTCTCGATCATCATGCCGATCAGTGATCGATCACCTTGCAGGCGCTGTTCAAGCACATCGTTAAACACCGCTGGCTGACGCAACGGGTCTTTGCCGCTGTTGGCATGGCTGCAGTCGACCATGATCCGGGCCGGGATCTTCAGTTGGGTCAAATCGCTGTTCACCTGGGCGATGCTGTCGCGGTTGTAGTTCGGCCCGCGGTGTCCGCCACGCAGCACCAGGTGGGTGTCGGAGTTGCCCGGCGTTTGAATGATTGCCGGATGACCCTGGCTGTCGACACCGAAATGGCGATGCGGATGGGCGGCAGAGCGCATGGCGTCGCTGGCCACACCGACACCACCATCGGTGCCGTTCTTGAAGCCGACCGGCATGTTCAGGCCGCTGGCCATTTCACGGTGGATCTGCGATTCGGTGGTGCGAGCGCCAATGGCGACCCAGCTCAGCAGATCGTCGAAGTAGCCGGCAGCCATCGGTTGCAGCAGTTCGGTGGCAATCGGCAGTCCCAGGCGGAGCATTTCGCGCATCAACTCGCGGGACAGCGTCAAGCCGCCGGCCATGTCATCGCTGCCATCCAGATGGGGATCGTAGGCCAGGCCTTTCCAGCCGACCGTGGTGCGGGGTTTTTCGACGTAGGCGCGCATTACCAGCAGCATTTCATCACTGACGTCGGCGGCGAGGCGGGCGAGGTTGCCGGCGTATTCTAGGGCGGACTGAGGATCGTGGATCGAGCAGGGACCGACGATGACCAGCAGACGGGAGTCTTCACCGTTGAGGATCGCGCGAACCGCCTGGCGGTGGGCGGCGACTTGCTGGCTCAGGGCGTTGCTGAGTGGCAGTTGCTGTTTGAGTTGCAATGAGCTGGGCAGGCGCAGGGTCAGCGCTTCATTGGCAGGGCTCAAGGTGGACAGCGGCAGAGCAGAGACGGACGAGTTCATATTCGGGCTTCCTGGGCTGGCGGCGGGTTCGTTCCCGCGCGCTCGGCCCTACTGGGGTGTTCGACAATTGGCCGGATTGGCTGCGTGTGTGTGCTTGCCACCTGTGGGTGACCGATCGGAGGCGGCAGGCTGTCCCGAGCGGAGGCTGCTAAATCGCCAGGCGGTAAAACTGTCGTAACGGTAATAAGTGGCGTAGTTCATTGTTGAATCCTCTGATTGTCTGGTGTGTCGCTAAAAATGTGCGGGGCTGAAAAAACAAAACCCCCGGTCGGGAAGCCGACCGGGGGTTGAGAATTCTCTGGTGGCGACCCGTTTAAAGTGGGCGCCGTGTGGGTATCAGGCGCGCCAGTGGCTAAACCAATACCCAAAATAAAAGCTGACCGGAGCACAAACGTCATTCACCCGGGCAGCCGCCATCGAGCGCAGGGCGCTGACGGTACGAAGCTGTGAGAGGGTGCTGGACATGGTCTTTCTCCGATAAGTGCGCCGAGCTTACGCGAGGCCGGTACGTGGTTTCAATCAGAAAATGCTATCGATCGCCGACGGCATTTTCTATCGCTTGAGTGCGTCGCCGGTTGTGACACACTTTGTGCTTCACATTCATGAACGTCATAAGGACGAACCATGACGCCACTGATCATCGCCGCTGCTCAATCGATCTCCATCGCCGGTGACCTTGCCGCAAACATTGTGTGGCATCAGCGCTTCATGCAAGTTGCCGCAGAGCAGGGCGTGCAATTGTTGGTGTTCCCGGAGTTATCGCTGACCGGGTACGAGCGTGGGCTTGCGGCTGAATTGGCCATTGCGCCAGATGCCGAGGTCCTGCAACCGCTACGGGATTTCGCGCGGGAAGTCGGTGTGACGACAGTCGTCGGGATGCCGATTCGCCTGTCGGAGGATTCGCCCGTATTGATTGGGGCGCTGGTGTTGGGCGCTGATGGATCGCTCGAGATCTACAGCAAGCAACATCTGCATCCGGGCGAGGAAGTGGCATTTGCACCGGGAACCGGCGGTTCGACCCTGACCGTAGGTGCCGATACGGTCGCATTGGCGGTGTGCGCGGACTTCTCTCACGCCAGTCATGCCGCCGCAGCGGCGCAGCAAGGCGCCGATCTCTATGCGGCGGGCGTGCTGATCACGGAAAACGGCTACGCCCCGGATACCGCGTTGTTGCAAGGCTACGCCAGCGCTCATTCGATGACGGTCCTGATGGCCAACCATGGCGGTGCAACGGGTGGCTGGGAGTCGGCAGGACGCAGCGCGATCTGGGCGTCGGACGGTTCGCTGATTGCGGCCGCACCGGGTACGGGTAACCTGATGGTCGTCGCTCGACGCAACGCTGACGGCTGGAAAGGGCAAACAGTGGAGGTTGCGCAGGGGTGATGGTATTTAATTTACGCCCGGCGACATCCCGGGACCTCGACTTCGCTCGTGAACTGACCCGCAACAACATGCTCCGCTATTACATACAGCACGATCTGCTGTGGCAGGACGAAGGGTTCGACGTGGGCTGGACCGGGCGCGAGAACTGGTTGATTGTGAGTGGCAGTACGGTGCTGGGCTTTTTCAGTCTGAGTCGTGACGCTAAAGCCCTGTACATCCGCGAATTGCATGTCCTCGAAGCGTTTCGAGGGCAGGGCGCCGGTTCCTGGGCGATTGATCAGGTCTTCGCCATGGCGTGCAAGGAACGGCGTCCGGCATTGCGTTTGACGGTATTTGAAAATAATCCCGCGCAAGTGTTGTATGAGAGAAAGGGGTTGAAGGTGGTCGGCACAGACGCGTGTTTCCTGAGAATGCAGCGTGATATCGATGCCTCGCCCGGCTGAAACACGCATACGACAAGCCTTTCAAGATGTATTGAAACTTTTTATATGATGCTTGCCGCTAGGTCTGCCAGTTGCTTTTTGCTAAGGTGTCGGCAACCCAATAAGACCATTTCGCGAGGTGTCTGCTTGATTAGGGTGCTAGTAGTCGATGATCATGATCTCGTTCGTACAGGCATAACACGAATGCTGGCTGACATCGATGGCCTGCAAGTAGTCGGCCAGGCTGAGTCAGGCGAAGAATCCCTGCTCAAGGCGCGTGAGTTGAAACCCGATGTGGTGCTGATGGACGTCAAGATGCCCGGCATCGGCGGTCTTGAAGCCACACGCAAATTATTGCGCAGTCATCCGGATATCAAAGTCGTCGCGGTCACCGTGTGCGAAGAAGATCCGTTTCCGACGCGGTTGTTGCAGGCAGGGGCCGCGGGCTATCTGACCAAGGGTGCCGGGTTGCCGGAAATGGTCCAGGCCATCCGCCTGGTGTTTGCCGGGCAGCGCTACATCAGCCCGCAAATTGCACAGCAACTGGCGATCAAATCCTTCCAGCCGACCAATGATTCGCCTTTCGACGCCTTGTCGGAGCGGGAAATCCAGATCGCGCTGATGATTGTCGGCTGTCAGAAGGTCCAGATCATTTCCGACAAACTGTGTCTTTCGCCAAAAACCGTGAACACTTACCGTTACCGCATTTTCGAAAAGCTTTCGATCAGCAGTGATGTCGAGTTGACGCTGTTGGCGGTTCGTCACGGCATGGTCGATGCCAGCCTCTGAAAATGACTGAAGTCTTCGATCCAAGCGCCTTTCTGTCGACGGTCAGTGGGCGTCCCGGTGTGTATCGCATGTTCGACAGCGAGGCACGCCTGCTCTACGTCGGCAAGGCCAAGAACCTCAAGAATCGCCTGTCGAGTTACTTCCGCAAATCCGGTCTTGCGCCCAAGACCGCGGCGCTGGTCGCGCGTATCGCTCAGGTCGAAACGACGATTACGGCCAATGAAACCGAAGCCTTGTTGCTTGAGCAGACGCTGATCAAGGAGTGGCGCCCGCCCTACAACATCCTGTTGCGCGACGATAAATCCTACCCTTACGTCTTTCTCTCGGATGGTCAGTTCCCTCGCTTGAGCATCCATCGCGGTGCAAAAAAGGCCAAGGGCAAGTATTTCGGCCCTTATCCCAGCGCCGGTGCGATTCGCGAAAGCCTGAGCCTGCTGCAGAAGACGTTTTTCGTTCGTCAGTGCGAAGACAGCTATTACAAGAACCGCACGCGTCCTTGCCTGCAATACCAGATCAAACGCTGCAAGGCACCCTGTGTCGGGCTGGTGGAGCCCGAGGTGTATGCCGAAGACGTACGACACTCGGTGATGTTCCTTGAGGGGCGCAGCAATGCGCTGACGGATGAGTTGTCCGCAGGAATGGAAGAGGCGGCGATCAACCTCGAGTTCGAGCGTGCGGCCGAGCTGCGGGATCAGATTTCATTACTGCGCCGGGTCCAGGACCAGCAAAGCATGGAAGGCGGGACGGGCGATGTCGACGTGATCGCAGCGTACGTCAATCCGGGTGGTGCCTGCGTTCATTTGATCAGTGTGCGTGGCGGGCGGGTGTTGGGGAGCAAGAACTTCTTTCCGCAGGTGGGTATTGAAGAGGACGTTTCTGAAGTCATGGCGGCGTTTCTCGGCCAGTACTTCATCAGCAGTCCCGAGCGCGACTTGCCCAGCGAACTGATCGTCAACGTGGTTCACGAAGACTTTCCGACCCTGATCGCGGCCATCGATGAGCTGCGCGGTCGCGAACTGACCATCAGTCACAGGGTTCGTGGTACGCGAGCACGCTGGCAACAGTTGGCGGTCACCAATGCCGAGCAGGCCCTGGGAGCGCGACTGGCTAACCGTCAACACGTTGCTGCACGTTTCGATGCCTTGGCGGAAGTGTTGAATCTGGATGAGCCACCACAGCGCCTGGAGTGTTATGACATCAGTCACTCCAGCGGCGAAGCGACCGTGGCATCCTGCGTGGTGTTCGGTCCCGAAGGCCCGATCAAGTCAGACTACCGTCGCTACAACATTGAAGGCGTCACCCCGGGCGATGACTACGCCGCGATGCATCAGGCCCTGACCCGACGCTTCAGCAAACTGAAGGACGGGGAGGGCAAGCTGCCGGACATTTTGCTGGTGGACGGTGGCAAGGGGCAGCTGTCCATGGCCCGCGACGTACTCAATGAATTGGCCGTGCCTGATCTGATTCTGCTGGGCGTCGCCAAGGGCGCCACGCGCAAGGCCGGTTTCGAAACCTTGTACCTGAATGATGCTGCCCACGAATTCACCTTGCGCGGTGATTCCCCCGCGCTGCATTTGATCCAGCAGATACGCGACGAAGCTCACCGTTTCGCGATTACCGGCCACCGCGCCCGTCGTGGGAAAACTCGCCGCACGTCTACACTTGAAGGCGTTGCTGGCGTCGGACCGACACGTCGCCGCGATTTGTTGAAACATTTTGGTGGATTGCAGGAGCTGTCTCGTGCCAGCATCGAAGAGATCGCCAAAGCACCCGGGATCAGTAAAAAGCTCGCAGAGTTGATTTATGCCAATCTGCACAGCGAGTAGAATGCCCCCTCACCTCGTAGCCAGTTGTGCCGATGAATATCCCTAATCTGATTACCGTACTACGCGTCCTGCTCATTCCGATCTTCATTTTACTGTTCTACCTGCCGTATCAATGGAGCTACCTGGCGTCCGCCTCGGTGTTCGCATTTGCCGCCGCCACAGACTGGCTGGACGGGTATCTGGCCCGCCGACTGGAACAAAGCACACCGTTCGGGGCTTTCCTCGATCCTGTGGCTGACAAGCTGATGGTCGCTGTTGCGCTGGTATTGCTGGTGCAAGAACATGGCAACCTGTGGCTCACACTGCCGGCCGCCGTGATCATCGGTCGCGAGATTGTCGTCTCGGCACTTCGCGAATGGATGGCCGAACTCGGCGCCCGCGCTCACGTCGCGGTGTCGAACCTGGGCAAATGGAAGACCGCCGCGCAAATGCTGGCGCTGGTGATCCTGCTGGCCAATCCGTCGGATTTCACGTTCTGGGTGCTGCTGGGTTACGCCTTGCTGCTGATATCCGCGGGCCTGACGTTGTGGTCCATGGTCCAGTATTTACGGGCTGCCTGGCCGCATCTGAAGACCGACGTGGAAAAGAAATAAACTTTTTTGAATCAAGGGGTTGACGGGGCTTCTGGATTCTATAGAATGCGCCTCACCAAGACGCGGGAATAGCTCAGTTGGTAGAGCACGACCTTGCCAAGGTCGGGGTCGCGAGTTCGAGTCTCGTTTCCCGCTCCAAGATTCACAAAAAACGCCACTCAATGAGTGGCGTTTTTTTTGTGCGTGACATTTACGTTCGGCGTTGAAAAGAGAGGCTTCGGCCCCGACTCTCACCGATACCTGAGTCCGAAACGCCAACCCCCGTGCCAAGGACTACACCCTCCCTGACTACAACGGCCTCGCCCTTTTCGTGAATACGAAAGGCGCCAAGTGCTGGCACTTCCGCTTTTCCTGGGCGGATAAGCAACCCCGTATTTCTCTCGGTACCTATCCTGAAATTAGCTTACGAGATGCTCGCGCTCTGCGTGATGTTGCGAGGGCACTGGTCGCTAGGGGCATCGATCCGCGTGTCCATCGGCAGCTGGAGCGTAATGCCAGGCGCCTGGCCACGGAAAACGCCTAGGAAGCGGTTGTTCAGCATTGAAAGTGGTACGCAAAGTTGAACATCGTATTTCTGGGCGTGGTTCTCGATAGTCCGGTCGGACCCAGAACCTCGCGCTTCAATTGGCCGCCGAGTCGGCTGGCAGCGAGGGCGCTCAGGTTGAGATTTAGAGGGGGGCGCCTTACCTTCGCTGTTCATGGTCAGTTAAACCGTTGGGCCAGGTCGGTGATCGGTCGTTGGGCAGGTGCAGCTGCAGCTCCATGGCGTCATGAAGGAGTCTGACGACCTCGATCACGTCGTCGTTTGCCATGCGATAGAACACGACATGGCTTGATCTCCAGCGAGTCCCAGCCGACTGCGCGCAGTCCGATCCTTCCTATCAGTAGCTCGAACAATGGCAATGCTATCTTGTCGCGAACCTCGCGAACCTCGCGAAAGGGGCGTGGGCGGGCAATCAACCTTAAATCCGGGTTAAGCCAATCGCTGCCAATTTTACTTGCCGAGGCTCGTTCCTGCCGGAAGTCCGGCGCTCGCGCCGCCATTGTCCAGGTGACACACCTGTAGCGGCTTTGAACGCGCGGCTGAGCGCGACGTCGCTGCCGTATCCAGCCTGCTCCGCCGCGACTGCGATCGAATGGCCGGCTGCGAGGATGAGCTTGGCACGATAGATCCGCCACGTTGCGATGTAGGTTAGGGGAGGAACTCCAACGACTGATCTGAACAAAGCCGCGAACGTAGAGCGCGACATCCCGGCATCGCGGGCGAGCTGGTCCAGCGTCCAGGGGTGCGTCAGATCGGAGTGAATCCTCTGTAGCGTTTGAGCCAGTTGGCGGTGAGTTAGCCCGGCAAGCCAGCCCTCGGGCAAATTGCCTTCGGAACTGGCCCAAGTTCGGATCGCTTGGATAAACAGCACGTCGAGCAGCCGACCGATGACATAGGATCCGCCAAGAGACGTTTGCGCTTCCTCCGCACCGATCTGTTCAAGAATCGAGACCATTCGCCCTGCGTCTGACTTCGGCAGCGCAATATGGACGACATCAGGCAGTAGCGCCGACAAGGGCTCGCCTGCGGCATGGTCGAACGTGAACAAAGTCGAGAAGAACTCACACGCTTCACCACTCCCGCCGAAGGAGATTGTCTCGCCGGTCACATGATCTGCGATTTGCCAGCAGGGAACGGCAACTCTGTCCGGCGTGTCGCCCAATATCCCCATGACCCCTTGCTTGATGATGAGGCAATCACCTTCCTGGATCTCGACCGCCGGGTAGTCCGCCTGGGTGAACCAGCCCCGCCCTTTGGCGATGACGACAAGCCGGGCCTGCCCGCCACTGTCGAATGATATCGCCCAAGGTGCGTGGGCACGCATTCGAACGAAGAGCGAACTTTCGAGCTGCATGGCGCTGAGCACTGAGTCAAAAGGGTGCATGGTAATCTCGGACGATGGATTATAAATCGCATACTTCAGGCAATGGATCATCCAGTCAACCTCCAACATACTTTTCACTCAATTTGGGGGCTACTGATGAAGATCTATCGTTTGCAGACAATCGGTTCAATCGACGGCCTGGTATTGTTCGAGGAGCCCACACCGCAGCCTGGCCCAGGCGAAGTGCTGGTTAATATCAAGGCAACCTCGCTTAATTTTCGTGACCTGACCATCATAAATGGCTGGTCACCCTTTCCCCTCGAAGAGGGCCGTGTCCAGTTGTCCGACGCCGCAGGCATCGTTGAGGCGGTCGGCGCCGGGGTCACTCGCTTCACGGTCGGCGACCGGGTGGCGAGTAACTTTATGCCTGGCTGGCATGCTGGACCATTTCGCGAGTTCACCTCTCAGTACGGTACGCAGCTGGATGGTTGGATGGCTGAATACCGTGCGATCGATCAGAACGAGCTGGTCGCCATTCCCGATTCGATCAGCTTTGAGGACGCAGCCACTTTGCCATGCGCTGCGGTCACGGCTTGGAACGCGGTCGCCGGTATCGGCCCGAATCACCAGGTACTGATACAGGGTACTGGTGGTGTCTCTCTGTTCGCGTTCCAGTTTGCCAAGGCCCGGGGTGCAAAGGTTATTGCGACGACATCATCGAACGATAAGGCGCTGCGGCTGATCACGCTGGGCGCCGACCATGTCATCAACTATGCGGAGAATCCCAACTGGGGCGAGCAGGCCAAGGCTCTTAGCGGTGGCCGTGGCGTCGACCGCGTCGTCGAGGTGGGTGGTCCCGGCACGTTTGCCCAATCGCTGAAAGCGGTTGCGTTGAGTGGCCAGATTTCTATGGTCGGCGTGCTGGCAGAGGGCGAGATGCCGGGCTATCTGGATATGTTCCTGACCTTCGCGAGATTCCAGACGATTGCGACCGGCAACCGCCAGGATCTGGAGGAAGTGATCACTGCCGTTGCGCAGAATGGCATTCGGCCGGTTATCGATAGTCGATTCACCTTCGATGATGGTGTGGCCGCGTTTGAGCATTTTGGCAAACGCAACGTGTTCGGCAAGGTCGTCATCATCAACGAAGCCTAATAGGTCGGCTCATCAGGGCCGTTTTATGTGTCACAGAAAGACTGTTGTCCACGTGCTGGTGCGACGCGCTTTTACGCACCTATCAATGCTAGAGGTATATGAAATGGGAAAGCTCAACGGCAAAGTCGCCTTAATCACCGGCGGCGGTAGCGGTATCGGACTCGCGTCGGCGAAGCTGTTCGCTTTGGAAGGCGCAAAAGTTGTCATTGTCGGCCGCACCAAATCGTCCCTTGATGAAGCCGTGACCGAGCTGGGTGATAGTGCCGTGGCCATCGTCGCGGACGTTTCTGATCTGGCCGCACTTGACGCACTCTACGTAGAGGTCGGCGCGCGTTTCGGCAGGATCGATGTTTTGTTCGCCAACGCAGGGGTCAACAATCTTGCGCCGTTCGAGGCGGTGACGCCTGAGGATTTCGACAGGCAGTTCAACTCCAACGTACGCGGCCTGTTCTTCACTGTACAGAAGGCGCTGCCATTACTGAGCGACGGGGCATCGGTGATCCTCAATGCTTCGGTTGCGCACAAAAAGGGCTCCCCGTTGCACTCGGTTTACGCGGCAACGAAGGCGGCGACTCGGTCCTTTGCACGTAGCTGGACAACGGACCTCAAGGACCGGAACATCCGCGTCAATTCGATTAGTCCCGGTTTGATCGAAACGCCGATCTTCGGAAAACTGGGTGTACCGCTAGAGGTTCTCCAGGAAGCAATGCCTGCTCTGCTTACGGCCATGCCGATGGGGCGGGTCGGGCGCGTGGAAGAAGCGGCAACGGTTGCACTGTTTCTGGCAAGCGATGACAGTTCGTTCGTGACCGGCATTGATCTTCCGGTCGATGGCGGTCTGGGTCAGGTATAGGTGTAAAGCATAAGGATTGGGTCCGCCGCCGGGCGCAAGTGGTTTCATCCCCTTTGCGTCAGGCGTACCTCAAACCCTTTGCCATTAACTCAAACGAATAGTCGTTTTCTGGATTTTGAGCGTATCAGGCGGTCATCTGTCTCAGAGAATGACAGGTGAAAATTTTGCGCTTCTGGAAGTCGGCATTACGAGAGCCGCTAGCTTTCAAGGCTAGGGGAGGGATCGACCGAGTTGGTCCAGGTAGTGCGAGCTTTCGTACGAGCGGCAAATTCTTTAGTCCTGACATCCAACTGAGCGCCATGCCGCCTCAGCGAGCTGCTGCCTGTAGAGTTCAGGGCTGCGCTTGACTCTGGCAGAGAGCCAGGCGCGACAGTAGCTTTCTGCCGAACCGATAAGAAGTGATGGCAGTAATTCAAAAGGAAGTTCTTGTAGGTCTTTGCGATGAGCAGGATCGCTGAACCAATCTTTTAATTGAGCGTTTCGGGCGAGATTGGCCTCTTGGAGCTGATCATTAAAGCTGCTTCGTGCCACGGCAAAGCGAGCCTGGTACTGGAAGCGCGCCCAGTCTGGTTGACGGACGACCCAGTCCACGTAGCTATAAACCAGCGCATAAACCCATTCCTTGGTCGACTTGACATTGCTGAGGTAGCTATTCCTCAGCCGTGCCTGGTCATCTAAAGCCGTCATGTACAACGCGGCGACCAGCCCCTCCTTGTTATTGAAATGGTGATAGATAGCCCCAACGCTCATCTCGCTTTCGGCACGGATTACGTCGATGGTCGTCGCTTCAATGCCTTGTTGATTGAACAATGCGAGAGCGCACTTGAGGATGTGGCGCTTGGACTCGGCGCGACGGCCCGGATAGCAGCGCTCAAGGAGGTCAACAGGTTCCATTCTTCAGTCCAGGCAAAAGCGCAATGGTAATTGAAACGGCTGCCCGGCACGAGATTGACTGGCGAGCAAAAACAGAATAATGTTCTTTAACAGAATAATATTCTGTTTCGTTGGCTTCACCCATCTAATGCCCGAGGAATTCTAATGAGCCAGACTCTCAGCATGTACCAAAGCGTTGGTCCGTCCGCTTTTAGCAATATGGCCTGTCAAATGGCGCCGTACTTCGGCACGATCAATCCGGAAATTTCTGTGTTGACCCCCGGCCGGGGTGAAGTGAAGGTGCCATTTCGCAAAGAAATCACCAATCACCTGGCTTCCGTTCACGCTATCGCGTTGTGTAACGCGGCAGAACTCGCTGGCGGCATAATGACTGAGGTGTCTATTCCGAGCGGAGCTCGTTGGATTCCGAAAGGCATGACCGTCGAATACTTGGCCAAAGCCAAGAGCTCAATTCATGCAATCGCTGACGGTAGCGAGATCGACTGGGAAACGTCGGGGGACAAGATTGTTCCGGTCGAAATCTTCGATGAGGGTGGCGTGAAGGTATTTACGGCGCGCATCACCATGAACGTTAAAGTCGGCTAAGTCGCTTAGTTAGCCAGCCGCTTCAATTTCGGGCGGCTGGTTGTTGAGCATTCACGCGGTCAGTCGGCTGTTCAGTAGTCGGAATGAGCACCACTCAATTTTTCGGCTTGTTAACTGGAGTTACTAAGCCACTGCATAGACGTCTGAACCCCGAATTAATCCAGCTTGGAAAAACGATCACTACGAGTCTCCGCACCGAGCAACGCACTCGCGCTCGATTCGGAATTTATGGTTTTCAAGCGATCTTCACCGACGCGCTAGGCTCACGTGACGCTGCGCGTGCAGCGACGAAGGCAAGTACTGCCGCCACGCCTAGCAACGTGGCGCTCAACTCGAAAGTCGCTCGATAGCCGTTCGAGTCAAATACCAGCCCGCCAACGGTTGCGCCGGATGCAATTGCCAGTTGGATGATCGCCACCATTAAGCCGCCTCCGGCTTCAGCATCCTCTGGCAATGTCCTGGCCAGCCATGTCCACCATCCCACCGGTGCCGCGGTCGCAACCAGCCCCCAGAGACCCAACAAGACGGTGGTGGTGGCCACAGAGCTCCCGAATGAGACGAGCGCCAGTGCGATCACCGCCATCAATATCGGGATGAAGATAAGAGGGCGATGCAGGTCATTTTTCAAGAATGCTTCAATCAGGAAGGTGCCCGCCAAGCCTGCCAGACCGAGAACGAGCAACATCAGCGAGAGCATTGAAACGCTGACGTGCGTGACCGTTTCCAGGAACGGGCGCAGATAGGTGAACAGCATGAACTGGCCCATGAAAAAGACGCTGACCGCCGCCATGCCCAGTGCGACCGGCAGGCTTTTCATTAACCTGAATACATTTCCAGTGCCTGGATTGCTTTGCGATTTCATCGGAGGAAGGCTAATCAAAAGCCAAATACTGGCGGCCACCGCGACCGGGATAACGCACATAAACGCACCGCGCCATCCAATCAGGGATCCCAGAAAACTGCCTAAAGGCGCTGCAATAACAGTTGCTAAAGCATTACCGCCATTGACGACCGCCATGGCACGAGCGATCTGATCGTTTGGCACCAAGCGCATGGCGGTTGCCGCCGACAATGACCAGAAGCCCCCAATGGCCACGCCGATCAGCGCACGACCAATCATGAACACCCAATAGGTCGGGGCAAACGCAACTACGGTTCCTGAAACAATCATCAGCAACGTCAGGGACAACAGCAGCGGTTTGCGGTCGACTCGTGCCGCCACCGCTGCGGTCATGAGGCTGGCAAACAGCGCAAACAACCCAGAGATCGAAATGCCCTGGCCCGCTTGCCCTTCGGTGATATGCAGATCTGCGGCAATGGGTGTCAGCAGGCTGACGGGCATGAACTCCGACGCCACCAGAACGAAGGCGGCAAGCGACATGGCGAACACGGCGCCCCATGATTGTTCAGGTTTTCGCGGGGCTGAGAGCGTGTGTTGGATCATTGATTGAATCCTGTAATGCGCGAAGCGTCGCGGCCCCGGGAACGGGGCCGTGCGTGAGAACGGATGCCCGGCCAGGGCACCGTTCAGGCTACTTCAGGTTGCTTTTGAAGAACGAGGTCAACTTGGCGAATGGAATGAGGTTGACCCGGTCGTAAAGATCCACATGCCCGGCATCTGGAATGATCAGCAGCTCTTTAGGTTCGGCCGCCCGTTTGTACGCGTCCTCACTGAACTCGAGTGAGTGTGCCTGGGCGCCAGCAATGAATAGCAGTGGGCGAGGGGAGATGGTCTCGATGTCATTGAACGGATAGAAATTCATGAATTTCACGTTGCTGGAAAGCGTCGGCATCGTGGTTGTCTGCGCCGATGCTCCGGCAGGCGTGACCTCTCCTCGCGGAGTGCGGTAGAAGTCGTAGAACTCGTCACCCACGGCGTTGCCGGTCAGCTTGAGTGGTGAGCCGCTGGTATAGCGGGTCTGCCCACCCTGGAACTCCACATCGCGCTGTTGCGCCGCTTCGCGAATGATCTGCTGGCGTTGTTCCGCAGTCACTGCGTGTTTGAGACCATTACGATTAGCCGCGCCCATGTCGTACATGCTGACGGTGGCGATGGCCTTGAGACGCGGATCAATCTTGGCCGCACTGATGGCGAAACTGCCACTGCCACAGATGCCGATCACACCGATACGCTCACGATCAACTATCGGTCGAGTACCGAGAAAGTCTACGGCGGCACTGAAGTCTTCGGCGTAGATATCAGGCGAGACCGTTTGGCGAGGTATGCCCTCACTTTCGCCCCAGAAGGATAAGTCGAGCGACAGCGTGACAAATCCCTCCTCGGCCATTTTACTGGCGTACAGGTTTGCGCTTTGCTCCTTTACCGCGCCCATGGGGTGGCCAACGATGATGGCGGCGTTTTTCGTTTTCGGGTCGAGGTCTTTCGGGGTGAACAAGTTGCCCGCGACTTTCATTCCGTACTGATTGTTGAAGGTGATCTTGTCCACCGTCACCTTGCCGCTTTTGTAGAAGTTGTCTGCGCCGTTTGACATCTCGGCTCCCATTGAAGAAAAAGAGGCAACAAGTAGCCCGAAGGCGAGAAAAATACCTTTCACTGGATCGTCCTTTCGGTTGAGTCGTTATTGGCTGGAGTCTTTCGCTTGGCCAGCCAATGTGGCGTTGTCGATCACGAAGCGATACTTGACGTCACCCTTGAGCATCCGTTCGTAGGCATCGTTGATCTGATCGGCTCGAACCAGTTCGATGTCGGCGACGATGCCGTGCTCGGCGCAGAAGTCCAGCATCTCTTGGGTCTCGGGGATGCCGCCGATCATCGAGCCGGCAATCGTTCGGCGCTTCATGATCAGGTTGAACACGTTGGGTGATGGATGCGGCGACGCGGGCGCACCGACCAGCGTCAGCGCACCGTCGCGCTTGAGCAACACCAGAAAAGCATCCAGATCGTGGGGCGCGGCGACGGTGTTGAGGATGAAGTCGAAGCTCTTGGCATGCGCGGCCATCTCCTCAGCGTTGCGCGAAACCACAACTTTGTCAGCGCCCAACTCCTTCGCCGCTTCGCGCTTGGATTCGGACGTGGTGAACGCCACAACGTGGGCGCCCATCGCATGGGCCAGTTTGATGCCCATGTGACCCAGCCCACCGATGCCGACCACGCCGATTTTCTTACCCGGCCCGGCGTTCCAGTGTCGCAGTGGGGAATACGTGGTGATACCCGCACACAGCAGCGGCGCGACGGCGGCCAGTTGTTGCTCGGGATGGCGGATGCGCAGGACGTAACGTTCATGCACCACGATGTTTTGCGAGTAGCCGCCGAGCGTCCAGCCAGGTGCGTCCGGGGTCGGGAAGTTGTAGGTGCCGATCATGCCGTCGCAATAGTTTTCCAGGCCGGTTTCGCAGTCGTCACAATGTTTGCAGCTGTCGACGATGCAACCGACACCAACCAGATCGCCGACTTTGAAATCCGCAACATGCGCGCCGACCGCCGATACACGACCCACAATTTCGTGCCCCGGTACGCAGGGAAACTGCGTGCCCGCCCACTCGGCGCGCACTTGATGCAGGTCCGAATGGCAGATGCCGCAGAAGGCGATATCGATCTGAACGTCATGTGCGGCGGGGAGGCGGCGTTTGATCTGCAAAGGCTCAAGGGGTTTGTCGCCCGCATGAGCACCATAGGCGTGTACAAGCATGGGAGAATCCTCGATGGTGTGTCGAGTGAGCATTTTCCCGCTCTGTCCAGGCTATAAACAGTGGATTACGCTGGATTACTTGCCTGATCCTATGAGTCAGCGTTTTTTTGCGAGACCGTTGAGCGCGTGTCGGTTTAGAGTTCACCAAAGAGCTAAGACAATGAACATGACGACTCAATACGACATCAACCCATCGCCCCAGAAAGCACTGGCCCAGGTCATTGGTTCGCGGGCTTTGAAGCCCGGTGACTACGGCACCGCGATCGAGGGCCTCGGTTTCTTTCGGCGTGAGCAACCGTCTGCGCCCGTCGTCTGCATGGTCGAACCGAGCATCATTCTCGTCGCCCAAGGCGAGAAACAGCTATGGGTCGGCGGCGAAGGTTATCCGTATGACACGTCGCGCTTTCTAGTCACCTCATTCGACTTGCCCGCTAATTCAGAGGTGCTGGCTGCAAGCCCGGAGCAGCCGTGCCTTGGGCTGACGTTCAAGCTCGATCTGCGCATGCTGGCGGAGCTGATAGCGCAAAGTGATCTGCCGCCCACCCGTGAACGCTCGATCGCGAAAGGAGTCGGCATCAGTACAGTGACCGCAGCCATGTTGGCGCCGTTCGGGCGATTATTGGCGCTACTCAATGAGCCGGAAGCCATTCCTGTTCTCGCCCCTTTGATCCAGCGTGAAATTCACTACCGTCTCTTGAAGAGTGATCAGGCAGGTAGGTTGCGACGAATCATTTCTGTCGATGGCCAGGGCTATCGGATCGCCAAAGCCATCGATTGGCTGAAGTTGAATTACACCTCAGCGCTTCGCGTCGATGAACTTGCGGCTCGGGTACAGATGAGCACGCCGACCTTTCACCACCATTTCCGCCAGCTCACCGCGATGAGCCCGTTGCAGTACCAAAAATGGCTACGGCTAAACGAAGCGAGGCGCTTGATGCTCAACGAGCATCAGGATGTATCGAGCGCGGCGTTCAAAGTCGGCTATGAAAGCCCTTCGCAGTTCAGCCGCGAATACAGCCGACTGTTCGGAGTCGCGCCTAAACGAGATATTGCAGTGTTGCGAGGGGCAGGCTAGCGATATGGTGAGGTCATTCAAAAATGGTCGTTGATTCATGGGCGATAACTCCGCCAAAGATGTGGGGAGCGCTATTCATCAAACGGAAAAAAGCCATTAACTGTCGGGCTTTTATGTCGTAAAAGAGCCGGACTGCAGTAACGATTTTTAACGTCCACGCCCCTATCGCCAAGTATTTAATCCAATCCTTCCGAGCGGCCATCGATCCTGAGCGGGAGAGGGCTCCAGAACATCTGCTCATGGTCTACCAGCCCGAAGAGTTGCCTGCGGTGGCCGATATTCGTCGGTTGTGAGTTGACTGGTGAGCGGGGGAGGTTGGGACGTCTTTTCGGGGGGCTCATACCCTATTGATCCTGTGAAAGTGACACTGCCAGCTTGATGATCATTCGTCCATTGGCTATGGGTAGAATCCAATAGCCTTGCTTAGAATTACCCCTTTTTTCGCTCTTTAAACACCCCAAAAACAAGTCCAGAATTGAGTCTTTTCCTGCTCAGGCAAGAAAAGTAAACCCTTAGATTTCAATGGGGCGGACGCCAGGTGCGAGTCTCGTTTCCCGCTCCAAGCATTAAAAAATGGATCTCTGAAAAGAGGTCCATTTTTTTTCGTCCAAAGAAAAGTCTTTCTTTGCCGAGTTCCTCCTGAAAGCACGCTCGTGGCTGCCAATGCGATAGCGTGGGGCTGCTGTTTGTCCCCTCTCTGGTCGGGCATCTGCTACTTGGCATCGAACTGACCGGTGTCATCGTCCGCGTGGCCGGCATCGCTCTCATCGCCTTGGCGGTCGCCTGCTGGCCCGGCCCACCCATGCTCGGCATGTTGATCTATAACGCAGCCGTTGCGCTGTATCTCACCTACGTTGGCTTCTGCGGCGACGCGAGAGGGGGTCTCTTGTGGCCAGTGGTCATCTTGCACGCAGTGATGACGGTACTTTTGATACGTGCAATGACGAGGAAGGTCACGCATTGAGCTCCGTCATTATCGGCGCCATCGTTTTTGCCTGCCTGTTCGCTACCGCGGTGATAAGAATGCTGCTGCACATGCGATTACCGATTCATCACCTGGATTTCGAGTCCAAAGAGGGCGCGCCGGGTCGGGCGTTTTTTCGCACAACAGTACGGTTTCGTATTGGGTCAAGTACTCGGCCACCCGGTCTCGGAAATCGGGCAAGACGGCTATGAGACCGATGCGCCCTTTATTCGTGCCCGCCATGGTGTTTGCCTTTTTGCTGCTCTCCGGTTGTGCCTCTACGCCGAACGATCCGACCCTGACCTTGCAGACCAGCAAGACCCCGGCCCAATACGCCGACTGCGTCGTACCGAAATTGCAGGGCAGTGCGTTGAATCCGACTGTCTCGCAGACCCAGCGCAGCTACCGGATCATCGTGTCGAGCAAAGTCTCGGCAGATAACGTGCTGGAAGCCTACAAGGCCGGGAACGGCGGCAAGGTGTTCATCTACGAACGACATTTGCTGGCTTCGAACTTCCTGCCTTCAAGTTTTGAACGCGCCGCGCAGGATTGCATCTGATCCTGGCCCGTAAACGCTTCTCACCGTGCTCCTTTGGTTGGCAGCAACCAACCAGTTTTTTGCCCCGCACCGGATTCGGTGGCGGGGCTTTTTTTCGTCTGCTGCCTCATCCTGATTAAGGTGTACACCTGCTGGCTTCTATCAGGAGGCTGCAATGTCCCACGTCAACATTATCTGGGTAATGGCCGCATCAATGACCTCATGCGGCGTGTTATCACGAGCGAGGATGGAAATGCCCTGCAAGAAACTGTCGAACACCGCAGCCATCGCGGGCGCGTGAGTATTGCCCGGCAACTGACCGGCACTGACTCCCCGCTCGACACAAGCCAAAATCCCCGCGCGCGTCCGGGCGCGAGATGGGGTCAGGGCATCGACCACCCGAGCATTCTCCGGGCTGGGTGCGCTCATCACACCGAGGGTCACCATGCAGCCCTTGGGATGACTGTCCTCACACTGCATGTGCGCGCCGACTGGCGTAGCGCGTATAGACGTTCACTGATTGCATGATGTGTCTCCTTCAGTCTTATTGTTGTTGGTGAAGTGCACTTCGCGACATTCTAGGAAGGCGATGAGGTGCCGCCCATGTCGGGTGGCACCAATTTGTGTGAGCTGTTTGGGCATGTGTGCAACACAGTGCACCGAACTGAACGGGGTGGGGCGGGGCGGGGCGTAGTAGGAGGCTTATTCCTCCAGGTGGCCGCGTCGATAGGCGCCGGGGCTGACGCCTGTCCATTTCTTGAAGGCTCGATGAAATGCACTGGTTTCCAGGAAACCGGTGGCGGCCGCCACTTACGTCACCGTCATATCGCCACGTGACAGCAGGTCAATCGCCATGTCGCGGCGAAGGTCGTCCCTGAGGTTTTGATAATGCGTGCCCTCTGCTTGCAAGCGGCGTTGCAACGTCGAGTTGGACATGTGAAGTATCACAACCAAGTCATCACGTTCGGGCCATTTTTCCGGGCTTGATCCACGCAAGTAACGTCTTATCTGTGCGCTAAGGCTGTCGTCGTTGCGGTATTTCACCAGCAGGCTGCCGGGGGATTCTTTGAGGAAGGTACCCACCGTGGCCGGTGACTGCGCGATTTTCATGTCGAGGAATTTTTTGTCGAAATTGATCTGGGTCGTGGGCGCGTCGTACTCGATGTCCTCACAGAAGCGCATGCGGTAGTCGCTCTGATCCTCAGGCCTGGACGCCCGAAAACTGAGCTTGTGCAGGGGGATACGCTGATTGACCAGCCAGCATGACAGCCCGTGTACGAGGATAAACCAGGTGCCATAGGCAAACAGGCGACGCAAGACGCCTCGGTCCTGTACCACGATAAATGCAAAATCGTCCTTGACCTGCAACTCGCCATGAATGTCATCCAGTACTAGCCGCAGGAATGACAGCATTCTCCGCAACGCCTGGCCCAAAGTACTGCAGTCCAGGAGCGCATGACACATCAGTTTGAAGCTGCCGCGACGCATAGGATGGCTGTCGATGCCAAAAAACTCATCGTCTAGCAGGTCGGCTATCTCCACCCACAGTCGGGCAAAGGAGGTCGCTGAGACCCTGGCTTTTGGGGCGTCGAGCAGTTGAGGGTCGATGTCGGCATTGGCTAACGCAATCGTCAGATCCAGGCTCCGCTGTCTGGCGCTATACAATGCCTCATGCACCAAGGCAATTGACGTGGTGCCTTTGTCCTGGATGGGCGTCATGGATATTCCGCGCAGGTGAGGTTGGCCCTAATGTAGGGCTAACGTAGATTCACCGCCAGCGCGACGAGCCGCTTCTCGGCTCAATAGAAAGTCGCTGAGGCCATTCGAAAGCGGCTGACGCGCAGCCGCCCGATAAACAGAGGGGGCTGTCAGCTGCGGTGGGTTCCTCAAAAAGCGACCCGCATCTTCCGATGACAGTCGGATTTTCAAATAGCCTGAACTCGGGCACGGCCATCAGCGGAGAAGAGCCGCTTCCCAAAAAAACATGCGACGAAATAGGAAGCGGAGGAACGGCAGTTAAGGGGAGACTTCATCCCCGTCTAACCATACAACCGCTGTTCAATCTCTTCGAGCGTGCTGCCTCGTGTCTCCGGTACCCACACAGCGACGAAGGTCAGAGACAGAAGTCCCGCTGCCACGAACACAAAGAAGGTCTGGCCGATCCCGATCGTCGCAACCAGAGATGGAAAGAACATGCCTATCATCACGTTGGTCAACCAGAAGGCCGCGATCGCCATACCCATGCATCCGCCGCGGATTCGCATTGGGAAAATTTCCGCCAAAAGCACCCAGAAAGCAGGTCCGATCAGCCCTTGCATGGAGGCAAGGAACATCGCCATGGCTCCGAGGATGAGCATGGCGCGGGTGACGGAGGGATCGACAAAAACTGAAACCAGGCCAATCAACAGTAAAGCCAATGTGGTGCCAGTGAAACCGAGCAGCATCATTGGGCGACGGCCCACGCGGTCCAGCAGAGCAATGCCCACGAACGTTGCGCCAATCGAGATAATGCCGTTGAAGACATTGGCGATCAGTGCACTACGTTGTTCCAGGCCCGCTTCTGTGAGGATCTGCGTGCCGAAGTACATGATTGAATTGACTCCGGTCAGCTGCGATGTAACAGCGATACCGATGCCAACCAAAAAGATTCGTCGCGCGCCTTTTCGAGACAGGTCGCGCCAGCCGCCTTTTTTGATGAATCGTTCGTTGCTGATCTGCTGGGTGATGGCCTCCATTTCAGCCTTGGCATAGTACTCTTCCCGTACCAGTTTCAGTACCTCCAGGCCCTCTCTGAAGCGCCCTTTGGTTGCCAGCCAGCGCGGGCTTTCCGGCATGTAGAGCATTCCCAACCAGAGTGCCACTGCTGGCAGGGTTGCCAAGGCAAGCATCCATCTCCAAACACCATCGAGATCGCTAAACAAATTGCCCAGTGTGGCGTTAGTGGTGAAGGCCAGGAATTGCCCGGTAACGATCATCAACTCGTTGCGGGTAATGATGCGACCGCGGATGCTGGATGGAGCCATCTCTGCAAGATACGCCGGCACGACGACCGATGCGCCGCCCACCGCTAACCCTAGCGTGAAGCGGGCGGCCACCATGACGTTGAGGGTGGGCGCCAGTGCACAAGCCAACGCTCCAAGAAAAAACACCACAGCGAGGAAAAGAATGATACGGCGGCGACCCTTGAGGTCTGATAAGCGACCGCTGCACAGCGCCCCCATCATTGCGCCGATCAATAAGGCACTGGCGACCAAGCCTTCCGTAAATGGCGTCAGGCCCAAGTCATCTTTCATGTAGAGCAGGGCGCCATTGATGACGCCGGTATCGAAGCCGAATAGCAGGCCGCCAAACGTGGCAATCCAAGTGATTTTTTGCAGGTAGCGCTGTGTCTGGTGTTTTTCAGGACTTACATAGGCGGCTGAAGTGTCTGCCGTATTTCCGTAGGAATTAATTGTCATTGTGATATTCCTGATCATTTTTTAATGGACACTATCTTGGATACAGCTCCCGCTCGTCGCCACGGTCGCCGCCCGAACTTCCCAACCGTATTTAAACGCCAGGTCGTCGAAGCTTCATACCAACCCGGCACCTCAGTGTCGATGATCGCAAGCTTATTCCTTTATGGAATAAGCATAATAAAATATATTCCTTGATCACAGTGGTCACCATGCTACCTTGCTGTCACCGGACCGCCGGATATGTTCAATCCTATTCTTATGGTACGACTATGTCCGGCGCCCGAATCTTCCAAATCAGCCTTGAGGCTCTGTCTTATGACAGAGCTCATGTCGCGATTTCTCACGCCGGCAGTATCCGCATCAGTCCTTGTGCCTCCATTGCCGTTCCATTCGTTACCGGCAAACCTCTCCCTTGTCAGGCCAACAGCGAAGCCTGCAGTGCAATCAGCGAAGGCTTGGCATTTCTGCTCTACGCCATGTGAATCATCGCTGTTGGGTACTTCCATACCGTTAGTCCAGCCAATCATCTTCAGATAATGCCCGGTGTGTGGGGTTGCAGCTTGAAGTGTGAGTGATTGGACGCTTGTTCCGAGCAAGATCTATCATGACTAACAACAATGCCAAACTATTTGGATGAAGCTCATCGAGCTGAAATCGTTAAGCTGAGCACTACATTTACCAGTCAAACCGAATGGCCCACCTGGCTTTTGTTGGTTGGTTTTTATCTGGCCTGGGCCGTTATTGTTTTTTATGGGCAAGCATTTGGCGAAGTATTCACCATTGTTCTGTTTATTCCATTGGTCGTGCTCTGGATGTCGATTCAGCATGAGCTTATCCACGGTCATCCGACGCGTTGGCCTGGCATAAATAAAGCCTTGGGATTTCTGCCATTTACCGTGTGGTACCCCTACGACATTTATAGGGACACACATTTGGCGCATCACCGCGACGAGGTGTTGACGGTGCCGGGTCAAGATCCGGAAAGTCGTTATGTCACCGGTGCTTTTTGGTTGCGCTCGCCTCGTTGTATCAGAACGCTGTTATGGGTAAACAAGACCTTGGGCGGTCGTTTGCTTATGGGCGCGCCATTGGCGGTGATAACCCTCGTGTGTAGCGAGATTGGAGGACTATTTCACACCGGGCAAATTTCTTGGCGGATGTGGGCCGCTCATATACTAAGTGTTGGCGTAGTGCTGGCTCTGGTTGAGCAATACAGCGCCATCAGTGCCATACAGTACGTATTCTTAGTTTCGCTGCCGGCTTTATCCATTGCCATGATCAGGTCGTTTTACGAACATCGCCCGTCGACGCTTCCGGAACACCGCACGGTTATCAACGAATCGTCAGGGCTGTTGAGTTGGCTGTTTCTTAACCTCAATCTTCACTTGGTTCATCACGATCTCCCTGGTTTGCCCTGGTTTTACTTACCCCGGGTGTATAGAGCCAGGCGTGAACAATGGATCGCGCGAAACAATGGCTATGTCATTCATGGCTACTTCCAGTTATTGCAGAGACATCTGGTCAGTCCCGTGGATTGTCCTCGCCATCCTGCCGAGCAATAGAAATATGAAAGCTAATCTGGGTGTCGGAAAATGATACGTTTTGAAGCCATCAAGAAAACTCATAAAGGCAGCCCGCGAATGGCCGTGAGTGATTTGACGCTCCACGTCCGGAAGGGTGAGATCTGTGTATTTGTCGGGCCCAGTGGATGTGGCAAAACAACCATTTTGCGAATGATCAATAGGCTGGATACCCAGGACAGTGGTCGCATCTGTGTTAATGGAGTAGCGACCGATGAGCTTGACGTCGTTACGCTACGCCGCGGCATTGGCTTCATGATGCAGAGCTCGGCCCTATTTCCTCACCAGACGGTTGCAGAGAATATTGGCGCCGTGCCGCGGCTCTTGGGCTGGAGCAAGCACAAAATCCGCCAGCGCGTGAGCGAGCTTATTTCACTGGTTGGACTTCAGCCGGAATTTCTCGATCGATACCCTAATCAGCTGTCGGGCGGCCAAAAGAGTCGTGTCGCTCTGGCGAGGGCATTGGCCTCGGACCCACCGGTTGTATTGATGGACGAACCCTTTGCCGCACTTGATCCGGTGATACGCGAGCGGCTGCAGGATGAACTGGTTGCGCTTCAGAGACGCTTGCATAAAACCATTATTTTGGTGACCCACGATATGGAGGAGGCCATCAAGATTGGTGACCGGATTGCCATCTTCGAGGGCGAAGGAAAGCTTGTTCAGTTCGATACGCCTCACAATATCCTTGCCCATCCTGCGAGCGAGTTTGTGAAGAACTTTATCGGCAAAGATCCGCTTTTAAAAAGACTTTCGCTGATGAGGGTTTCTGATCTTCCAGCGGATGAAGTCAATTGCGAATTCAAACTTCTGCTGGATGATAAGTCCAACCCGTTGAAGTGGGTCAGTGAATCGGATGTGCCTGTTCCCGAGCTGACAACGGTGTCGAGTAACGACTCGTTGCATCACGCACTGGTTAAAATTCTAACGGCTCCTATCGGTGTGGTTGTTCGCGTGGACGAGGCGGGCGGTTACGAAGGTTGCCTCTCGATTGCCAGCCTTCACAGCGCACTCAATGAGCGCCGCTTCGGAAGTGCGCAATGATTGACTGGTCCTGGATCGTTGAAAACTGGCAGCAGATCGGCCAGCTGTTATTTGATCATATTCAGCTGGTGACCTTGGGCCTGTGTATAGGGATGCTATTAGCGGGCGCAATGGTGCTCTTGACGTTGTGGCAGCCAGGATTGGCGCGCCCCATGATTTATGTCAGCGGCATACTCTTTACCATTCCGTCTCTGGCGCTGTTTATTTTGATAATGCCTTTTACCGGTTTATCCAAGACGACGGCGGTGATTGGTTTGAGTCTGTATTCCTTGCTTATTGTATTGCAGAACACCTTGGCGGGGCTTGCGAGTAATCCCCCGGACGTATTGGAGGAAGCCCGTGCGCTAGGGTATACGCGCATGCAGCGATTTTTTGGGGTTGAACTTCCACTGGCGTTGCCTTCGTTATTGGCAGGGCTGCGAACGACCTCGGTTACCTTGGTCGGGCTAGTGACTGTTACTGCGTTAATTGGTCAAGGTGGGCTGGGGCAACTCTTTATTACCGGGTTGGCGCAAAGTTTTACTACGCCTGTGGCGGTCAGCCTGATCCTGACGGTGATGTTGGCGTTATGTTTTGATTTTCTATTTTATTCAATAGATAAATGGCTGGTCCCTTGGGTGCGCTAATGAATATGAACGCAGGTGTCTACCTTTGGTTTTCGCTTCCTGAAAACTGGTTGGGTGAAAACGGGATACTGACTCGGCTGGCAGAGCATATTTATTATGTGTCTTTGAGCCTGGCTATTGCTTGTGCAATAGCGTTTCCGCTCGGCGTACTTCTGGCTAACTACCGCAAAGGCGCGCAGGTGGCGATAGGGTTGTTCAATGTTGGGCGAGCATTACCTTCTCTGGGTATTGTGATACTTGCAATCATGCTCATTGGCTATGAAACCAGCACGGTGATTATCGCATTGGTGACTATGAGCATCCCGCCGATATTAACCAATACCTATGTTGGAATCGATCAAGTGGATTCGTCTCTGAAGCAGGCTGCCAGATCGATGGGGATGCGCAGATGGCAGATGTTTATTCAGCTCGAGTTGCCGCTGGCTTTTCCGCTGATCTTTTCTGGATTCCGATCAGCCCTGGTGCAACTTATCGCAACAGCCACCATCGCTGCGTATGCAGGGTTCGGCGGGCTGGGCAGGTTTCTTATTGATGGACTGGGCCGGAATGATACGCCGCAAATTATTGGCGGCGCACTGATGGTGTCGGCACTTGCGATTGTCAGCGAGTGGGTGTGCTCGATGATAGAAACACTCATGGTTAGAAAATGGCGGGCGGGGAATGTTGAACTAAGCGCTACATGACCAGGGGCATTTGAAAGTACGTATTAACTTTGCAGAGGTGCAGACCCAAATGAAAAACAAACAACGTTCGAAGGCTCGCTCAGTGCACTCGGTTTCATTGTTGCTGGGGTTAGGCTTGCTGATTGGCAGCACGTTTGCCAATGCTCAGTCCATCACCATTGGAGGGGCCAATTTTTCCGAGCAGACGATTCTCGCCAACATCTATGCGTCAGCCTTGAAAAATGAAGGGATAGACGTCAAGACCCGACTCAATCTGGGGAACCGCCAGATCATTGCCCAGGCGCTGGAAAACGGGGATATAGACGTCGTACCCGAATACATAGGATCACTGTTGAGTTTCTATGACGACAAGACCGCCCTGACCACCCAAAAGGAGATCCTCAGCGCTT
The DNA here is from genome assembly GCF_019219045.1 of Pseudomonas sp. PDM25. NCBI lineage: Bacteria > Pseudomonadati > Pseudomonadota > Gammaproteobacteria > Pseudomonadales > Pseudomonadaceae > Pseudomonas > Pseudomonas sp. PDM25. The sequence goes on along the minus strand of NZ_JAHUWL010000006.1, from coordinate 212,060 downwards.
TGCAACAGAAGTTGCCGGCGGACCTCCAGCTGCTTGAGCCTTCGTCCGCGGGCTCCATTACCGCTTGGGCCGTCACCCGAAAAACCGCAGAAAAGTACAACTTGCACACCTTGTCCGACCTGGCGCCCGTCTCGGGTGATTTCACGTTGGGCGGGCCTCCCGAAGTCGCCACTGCTGCCTTAGGCCTGCCTGGGTTGAAGGCGGTCTACGGCATCAACTTCAAGAGCATCAAATCGCTGGACATGGGCGGGCCCTTGTCGCGGCTGGCGTTGAACTCAGGCGCTATCGACGTCGCCACGGTGGTCTCCACGCAAGGCATCCTGGCTAAGGAGCCTTGGGTTGTCCTCGAGGACGACAAGCACCAACAGCCCCTGCAAAACATCACGCCACTGGGTCGCAAGGCGTTGCTAACCCCGGAAGTCACCCAGGTGCTCAACGAGGTCTCTGCAAAACTGACCGATGACGACCTCAAGCAACTCAATCGCCTTGTTGATATCGATCACAAGGATCCCGCAAAAGTCGCGGCGCAGTGGGTCGCCGAACATACCGTCAAGACGGCCCAGTGAAAATGAATGCGACGTTGGTAAGGTCGTGGAGGCGTTATGTCCAATAAAAGTATGATTTTGAATTTGTTCTTTTTTAACCCCCAAGGAGATCATCGTTTTTCCTGGCGCCACCCGCTGTCACCGACCCAGGAAATATTCACGCTCAAGTACTACATAAAACTGGTGCAGGCGGCGGAGGCGGCGAAGTTCGATGCGGTTTTTGTAGCGGATCACGTCGCGGTCTGGGACTCCGTGGCCAGTGGGTTGAGGCACTATGCCAACGCCCGCCTTGAACCTATTACGCTCTTGTCCGCACTGGCTGCCGTGACTGATCACATTGGTCTGATGGGCACCGCTTCAACTTCCTATAACGAGCCGTTCAACCTCGCGCGATATTTTGCTTCGTTGGACTATCTCAGCGCAGGGCGAGCCAGCTGGAATATCGTGACTTCCTGGCTGGAAGAAGAGGCTTCGAATTTCGGATTGTCAGGCGTGACGAAGCACGGCGATCGTTATCTGCGGGCCGAGGAATTCATCCATGTCGTCAAGCAGCTTTGGGACTCCTGGGAAGACGGTGCGCTTGAATTTGACAAGGGCACCGGCGACTTTGCCGATCCATCGAAAATTCACCCGATCAATCACAAAGGCGCACATTTCAGCGTACGTGGGCCGCTTAATGTGCCGCGTCCACCTCAGGGACATCCGGTCCTTGCCCAGGCGGGGTCTTCTGAAGCGGGCAAGAATCTGGCCGCTGCGCATGCGGACGTGCACTTCTGTTTCATCAATTCGGTCGAAGAGGGACTGGCGTATAGGGCCGATTTGAATCGCCGACTCGAGTTGAAGGGCAGGCACTCCAGTGATCTGAAAATCATCACCGGTGTGCTTCCGGTGGTGCTTGAGGGTGAGTCTGAGGAGGAGCGACGCCGGCAACTGGAGGACAGCCTCATCATCGATGCCGTGGCGATCGATCTGGTCTCCAGTTACACCCGTCTCGACTTGACAGGACTTTCGCCGGACAGCCCGTTGCCAGCGTTGCCGGATGAGTCTGAGTTTGATGGCATTCGAACTGAGCTGGCCCTGCTCAAGAAGTACGACACCTCCTTGTCCATCCGCGAAATAGGGCGCCGGTTGGTCAAGAGTTCCAGTACCTGGCTACTGATCGGAACGGCGGAGCATATTGCCGATAAGCTTTCAGCGCTGTACGAGTCGAATGCCGTTGATGGCTATAACCTCATGTTTCCGTTTTTGCCAACGGACTTTGAAGCATTCACACGCGGCGTGGTGCCTTTGCTGCAAGCCAAAGGGGTTTTCCGCAAGGAATATGAACCTGGGACGCTGAGGGACCGGTTGGGCTTGAAAAAGCCTGTTAACAGCTTCTTGCTGTGATCTGGGGCCAAGCGCTAAACACCTCCCCTGACTGGATTCCATATGACCAGTGATCTATCCATGTACCTCGCTCCTGCCAGGGTTTTACAGGCGTAGCACGTTTGGCTTGAGTGCATCCTGGATATTCTGCGCGAGCGCCGTGCGCAAAAACAGGTCGTTGATTCCGCATCACAGTGGCTTTGCCCTGATCTGTTGTTATCCCAGACCTGCGGCTATCCATTCGTCACGTACTGCGGGGAAAGGTGAGGCTGATAGGGCGCCCGAGCTATGAGCTTGCCCATAGCTCGGGGGGGACCATTGCAGTTTGCTGCTCTGCAGAGCTGATTCGGCCGTGACTGATCTGGTGGGTTTCCAGGGCAGCCATGGGCTGATCAATGCCCGGGATTCCAACTCGGGAATGAATTCATTGCGCCGCACGCTGGCCAGGATCAGCGACCGAGGTTTTTTCTCGAAACTCACCTTCACCGGATCCCACAGGGAGAACATGCGAAGGCTGAAAGAGGGCGAGGGTGATTTGGCTTCCATCGACAGCGTCACCTACGACTATCTTGCGAGAGATAACAGTGCCTCAAGTTCTGACATGTAACGACGCGATACGCGGAGTACCTCTTTGTGTCCTGAACGGATCAAATGGATCTCGTACTGGCTATCAATGCGTGCGTCCTCCCTACCGCTGTAAGCGCGAGTAGCAAGGTTTGACTGTATAGATGAACGCAAACAGCGGCCATTTGCCTTGATTAATCGCGGGTATCGAAATCAGTGTCACCTCGCTTGAAACTGGGGTATCGATGGTGGCGTGGTTTTTTAGTAACCGAAATTTGCCCTGGAGCGCTTTGGAATTTACCGCAGTCAGATGAGAGGCGAGGATGTGTTTCAGCGATAAATTAATATTATTAAAAGGTTTTTTAGATTTTGACTCTCAGACAATTCGAGTCTCCGAAACGCAGGGTATGAGCCCGGCGGAACGTCTGTAGAAGAGGGAGGCAAAGCTATTCGGCTGTTCTTGGATGATTCGAAGTGCGGCGGCCAATGACCAGATGTACTTCAGGTGTGAGCTCCAGCGATAACGCGTAAAACACACAATGTAGGTCGAAGCCGCACGTAACACCAAGCCCGTACGGCCTCGCCTACACTCAAGGCAGTGTGTCTCATGCTGTGCCATTGACACACCTTCCGACCTGAGTGCTGAACCCACGGTAAAGCAATCGTGCTTAGGATTTGGAGCTTGGTCGGCCCGGGATATGACTCAGTATCGATTTGGAGAAGCCACCATCGACACAGATATCCTGTCCCGTGACATATCCGGATAAAGGGCTAACGAGAAATTCGATCACGTTCGCGATATCCACGGGCTCGCCGATTCTCGCCAGCGGGATGATTGCTTCCCGTGCTTTCTTGATCTGGGGATCGGCGTACATTTTTTCGGACATCGGCGTGTGGGTCATGCCCGGAGACACCACGTTTACACGGACTCCGTCAGGTGCCCACTCCAGCGCGAGTGTCTGGGCGAGCATTGTCAATGCCGCTTTAGTGGGGCTGTACGCGCCTGAGCCGGCATGCGGAAGCTGGCCAGACATCGACGAGGTAAAGCACGCCGAGCCTCTGCTCTCGCGTAAATACGGGTAGCTGGCTTTGGCAAGCAACCAGGCGCCGCGAAGATTGACCGAGAACATATCGTCCCAGTCCTCGATGGACAAATCACAGATTGCGCCAGGACTGGCGATGCCGGCATTCGCCACCAACGCGTCGAGCCCGCCGAACTCCGCCACTGCAGCCGCCACCAGCTGGCTCGGCACCTCAGGGTTGCCGAGATCTCCGGACAATGCGATGGCGATACCGCCCATGGCCTTGATGGATTGAACGACTTCTTCCTGCGTAGTAGTGAGTGTGTGTCCGCATACCGCAATTTTCGGCTGCGAGCCCCGGGCAAGGGCCGCCTCCGCGATCCTCAGGCATGTAGACGCACCGATACCGCTACTACCACCACTGACCAAAGCTCTCATTGGACACTCCTTTTTATAGTTAGACATTGAGGTAAAAGAGGTTTGTAAAATACAAAAATTGGATTTGATTTGCAATCAAATTGACAATGGAAATTGATTCCGATATCGTTTTTTTCGCGGTCGGATACCCTTGCCAGTGCAGTGGCTATCGCTACCCAGATCTATCCATCCATCGTCGCGTCTTCCCGCTATCGATAGTGCTCCAGGTACAAAATCCACAATACGAATGGCCCTTTTCACTCCAGCGAATACTCAACTGAAAGGATGTTTCGATATGATCATCAGCACGTTCTCCTATCTATGGTCATCCACGGCAATTGATGCAATTGCGCAACTGGCCGAGCACGGGCATCGTGTGTTTGAGGTGCCCGTCAGCTCGCCACATTGCTGGCCGGTAGAAATCTCGACGGCGGAACGTTCTGCCGTAAGCCTGCGTCTTCATGAGTACGGCGCAAAGATCAGGTCTCTCAACGCCGGCGGCTATGACATCAATCTGGCCAGTCCCGCCGCAAATATGCGTCACAAGAGCATTGAGCACATCAAATCGGTGATTGACCTGGCTGCAGTTTGGGGTACCCAGGAAGTGGTGATATCCCCCGGCACCAGGCGTCCCATGATTTCCCCGCCGCTCGAGAAAACCTATGATTGGATGTACGAGAGTCTGGCGGTCCTGATTCCAATGGCCAAACAGGCGGGCGTGCGCTTACTGCTGGAAAACACCCCGTACTGCTTTACCCCCACCATGCCGGAACTGGCGGAGGTTGTAAGCACCCTCAACGACGATGTGGTCAGGGTCGTCTACGACATCGCCAATGCCGCTTACATCGGTGAAGATCCGGTGGCGAGTCTGCTGGCTTATCACGCCAGCATCGACTTTGTGCATGTGTCCGATACGGGTACGGACGTGTGGGGGCATGATCCAGTCGGCACCGGTGTAGTGGACTTTATCGGGTTGGGCGAGGCCGTTCACGCGACCTGCGGTATTGGAAATTGCGTACTGGAAATCATCCGCGAAGAAAATGCTTTGTATGAGCTGAACAAGGGCGTGCAGGATCTGCGTGCGAAGGGCTGGAAAATTCCGTAATCGGCTACCGGTCGCTTGTCGCTACCGCCTGCGACCGGATGTCAAGGAGCCTTGAGGCACGCAACGGGTCCAGGTGACAGCGTTTACACCAGCAATACACGCTCGCGATCATAGGGGTTTCGCAGGCTTCGGCCTGCTGGAGCCAGTCATGATCGCGACGGTGTGCGCGGTACTACCGCAGAGGTAGCGAATCATCACCACTGACCGAAGTCCAGAGCGACCAGCATTCGCCTACCCTGATCGCCGAGCGCTTCAAATGTTCGATATGAGCACTCAGGGTTTCCTCCCGCATGCGTGCGATGGGACCGGCGACGCTCAGGGTGGCGACCGGGCCGGAGTTATCTGGCCGCGAGGTATCGAATACAGCAACCGCCACGACGCACACACCCACTTCACCTTCTTCTCGAACTAACGCGTGCCCCTCTTTGCGGATCTGAGCGAGGTCATCAAAGATGTCGCGAATCGAAACGCGCGCATTGGGCCCCGCGTAGTCTCGGCTGTTCTCGATGTTCCATGCGGCGAGAATTCGCATGGCGCGTTCATCGCGCATAGTGGAAAGCCATACTTTGCCCGCCGCTGTTGTGTGGGGAATGATTTTTTCATCCAGGGCTCGGCGGTACTGAAGCCCTCTGGTGTTTTGCGTGGCTTGCAGCACCCAGGTCAGATGATCTTCTGCAACTGCCGCCAACCGGACGTGCTCACCGGTTTCGCTGGCCAGCTCGTTGAGCAAGGGTTGCATGATCCTGGCGAAGCCCGTTTCAGAGATGAAGTTCACGCCCATGCTGGGGATTTTTAGCGTCAGGCGGTAATGATCCTGTTCGTCCTGGTAAACGTAGCCTCTTTCTCGCAGCGCGCTCAATATGCGGTGGGCCGTGGCCATGGCAACTTGGGTCTGCTCGCCGATTTCAGACAGGGAGAGACCGTCCGGATGGGACAGCAGCAGTTCCAAGGTGTTGAAGTAGCGGCCAATGTGTGACAATTTTTAAGTCCTCTTTTTTGCCGGCAATGGCCAGCCAACGTCGTGTCAGGGGTGCTGGAGCGTGATGGGAATGCCACCGAGGCGGTCTGACTCATAGGCCGCCTCGATGATGCGCATGACGTGGTGCATGGTTGCAAGTCCGGCACCGGTGTAGGCTGTCTCTCGGTCAGGGGAGAGGACATCGGTTACGAAGTTGTCGTAATACACGTCAGAGTTCAGGCTCATGGTCAGGTCACTTGCCCCTCCAACCGCATCGATCAGCCGCAAGCCATCCGGGGTCGAGCGCACGTAGAACTGATCGGTTGACAATGAAAACGAGTACTCCCGTTGCTCTGGCGTATTAGCCGGGTAATTGTAGCCAGTTTCGATGGTGCAGATGCAGCCGCTCTCGGTCACCAGGGTCATCATTGAGGCGATCTCTACGGCGGTCAGCTGCGGGTCGCGATGCATTACGGCGGACACGCTGTATATGCGCTCTCCGGACATTTCCTGCGCCAGATCGACGAAATGAGGGGCAAGGTTGATCGTGCATCCGCCACCCGAGCGTTTCGGATCAAGCATCCAGGAGCAACTGTTCGTCAAGTAGCGTCCGGGCGGGCCGGCGTTGAATCGAAACGACTGGGTTCTCCATCTGGCGCCACTCTGCAACGCCGCATGCTTGACGCGGTTCAGTAATTCACTGTGCCTCCAAACCAACGGCACCGCCGCGAACACGCCGGCGGCTTCGGCGCGTCGGTGCAGGTCCAGTACTTCATGCTGGGTAAGCCCGCAGGGCTTCTCCATCGCGAACGGAATGTTGCGTTCGATCAATGCTTTGCCCATGGCATACAGCTCATCGTGCGGACCAAAAGCGAACGCAAAATCAGCTTCTTCGTTATCCAGTAGGTTTTTCCAGTGATCGTAGCGCTGCGCTCCAAAGCGCTGAGCGAGGGCAGGAGCACGCGATCCCGTGGCGTCGGATACCGCCGTGACGGTCACATCAGGCAAACGCTCAAGGGCGTCAAGGTAGAGCGGGGTGTGCCAGTGGCTTACTTCCAGAAGAACGACTTTCAAACATTCATTCCTTATAAACAAGTGTGTTTGACGAACTTGCCGGTGCCCTCGGGATTGCGGGTTAGGTACAAAAATAACAGCGCGCGAGCCACGATTGCGAGGTTGCACAATAGGCTAGCACGAGCCGATTATGAACGGAAGTCAGTTTCGTTTTGCTGCCGAGCAGTGCGTGACAGCTAAGCTGAGATGCAATTTCAACAGGCACACAAAAATGTGCACATACGGGGGTATGTGCACATCCTTACTGGTTCGATAGAGGTTATGAAGAGGTGGGGTAGGGTGACAGTCGGGGGGGGGGGCGGGATCGTTACAATCCGCTCGAGTAGCGATGCTCTATATCTTCGAAACCTAGAAAGCTTAATGCCAGCAGGGCTTGGCCTACGTGCATAGGGTGGCCATCAAGGGTTCGGCAGCCACGCGATTGCGCTTCGAGCAGCAAGGCGGTCGGCTCGGACCTGGTGATGATGTCGACCACCACCGTAGTTGGGGCCAACTGCTTTGCGTCTATCGGCATCGGGTCATTAGGGTTCATGCCGAGCGGGGTGGCATTGATCACGATGTCATGGCCTGCTGCATCTGCTGGGCCTACATGCACAGCGCACGGACCCTCTTTGGCAACACATTGCGCTAGGTCCAGGGCGCGGTGCGGATCTAGGTCTGAAATGATCAACGAACGGGCGCCAGCGGCGGCAACGGCAAACGCGATTGCCCTTCCCGAGCCGCCCGCACCGATGAGCAGAACGGATTTCCCCAGCAGGGTAATGCCTTCGCGCTGCATGCCCAGCACGCAGCCAAGCCCGTCGAACACGGCTCCCACCCAGCGCCCGTCGTTATCACAACGAATGACATTGATTGCGCCGATCTGACGCGCGGTAGGGTGAAGAACGTCCACAACGTCAAGCATGCTCTGCTTGTGCGGCATGGTGACCAGAAGCCCGGCAAGGTTGCTCACGGCTCGTATGCCTCTCACAAAGTCAGCCAGGTCGCCGGGACCGACCTCCAGTGGAATGCAGACGGCGTTGGACTGCGCTTCGGCAAATAACTTGTTCAACAGCATTGGGGACTTGGCGCTCTTGAGGGGGGCACCAATTAATCCATATATACGAGTGCTGCCGGTAATACGTGGATGCATGTCAACCTACTGGCGTTGGCAGTGGCACGCCAATTGTCAGTAGGGGGATGTCGGAACCGACTACTGACAACGTGTGCATTATCACTGCCGTATTACTCTAAGCGCTGTGCAGAGAAATTGAACAGCGTGGTGGTGGTAACAGAACAGGCTGTCAGGAGCGTGTCGCTGGCACTGATGGGACTGCATTGGGTTGCGATTTGGAATTGGACTGTTCCTGAACCCGTTCGTATTCCTCTTTGGACATCGGGACCGCATTAGGGTCACCGAGGTCCTTCAGGCGAATCCGGTATGTTTCGCGGGTAGTAAAAGCCGCGATCGCAGAGATTACGCAGATGCCAAAAGTCAACGCTCCGATTTTCAGCGGGATATTCTCGGTCCCGGGAGGCGCAATCGATACGAAAAGGGCTGGCAGAAATGCTGTGCATGCTACGCCGATATTCTGACCAATAGCCATGCCGGTAACACGTACGCGTGTACGGAACAGTTCTGGGAACAGGCTTGGGAAGACGCCATTGAAACCCTGGTAAGCCACACCCCACATGAGGAGCGAGAGAATCAACGAAAGCCATAGGTTGTGGATGCTGATCGCATAGAGATACGCAAATGACAGAAGTCCGCCGCTAAGAACACCCACAATTACCGGAGGCCGGCGACCAATCCTGTCAGAGAGCTTGCCTACGAAGGGGATAAGTATCACGGCGCACAGATTGCCTAACACCGGTATCCACATGAACACGCCGGAAGGAAAGCCAATGCCGTAGGCCGGTTGGACTGCATAGGTTGCTCCGAATACGGAGGCGACGATTGCAAGGACCGCAGACAGCGCCATGCAAATCACTCGTAACACATCTCGCCAGCTCTGCGTGAACACTTCGACCACAGGTAATTTGCGTGTCTCGCCTTCGGTCTGCGCCTCGGTGAATACTGGAGCTTCATGAACTTCACGCCGAATGACCCATCCGGCGACTAGCACCAGGGCGCTGAGCAGAAATGGAATTCGCCAGCCCCAAGCAGCAAATTGATCAGCTGGCATGAACTGGGCGAGAGGCAGGAAAACCCCAGCCGCTAGTAGTTGTCCGGCTTGTACGCCTTGAAGCGTAAAGCTTGCGAAATAACCTCGACGTCCATCGGGCGCGTGTTCCAGGGTCATGGAGCTGGCACATGACACCTCTCCAGCGACTGCAAATCCTTGAATCAGACGCAAAAAAATCAACAGTGCAGGAGCCCACACACCGATCTGCTGGTAGGTAGGAAGCAGTCCGATGCTCACGGTCGAAAAGCCCATCAAGAACATGCAGTAGACCAGTACGGTCTTGCGTCCATGTCGGTCGCCCAGGTGCCCTAATACCACGGCTCCGATTGGCCGAGCGATGTACCCTACGCCGAAGCTGGCCAGCGAAACGATGATGCCTACGGTCGGATTGTCTGTCGGGAAAAACAGCTGCGGGAAAAGCAAGGCCGCCGCAGTGGCGTAGATGAAAAAGTCGTAATACTCCAAAGCCGAACCGATCCAGCCGCTGGCAGCGGCCTTCCTTGACTGTCGTTTTGAATGAGACTCAACCAGTGTGCTTTGATTCATGACGTGTCTCCGTCTTTTGGATTTTTATTGTTGTAACTGTGTTCCATTAGTAATGTTGTTACTTTTGAGAAGCGATTGTCAAGGGGCAGTTGACTGGATCAGCCAGTGATAAATTCGGCCATGATTTATGCGACGAAATTCTCAATGCTGGCTTCGCCACGGTGCGAAAGCAGTGGGTATCAGCCGTGCACAGCAACCTGACGGGAGGACAAAGCTCGTCCGCCCGTCAAGTGCCTTTGAAGTTGTCTACAGGTCTTTTATCAAGCCTGTGGGCTTACAAGCTGTCTCGGGAAAGACGCCCGTCGACCAGTCTGAAAATGTTCAGAGGATTGCCGTTCTTGAGAGCATCGGGCAGCAATGCATCATGGTAGTTTTGAAAGCAGACTGGTCTCAGGAAGCGATCGATGGCCAAAGTGCCGACCGAGGTGCCGCGACTGTCAGACGTCGCAGGATAAGGGCCGCCGTGCACCATTGAATCGCAGACCTCGACACCCGTTGGGTAGCCATTGATGAGGATACGGCCAACCTTCATTTCCAACAGAGCAGTCAACTCTGCGAATTGGGTAAGGTCTTCTGGTTCACCAATCAAGGTCGCGGTCAATTGGCCGTGAAGGGCATTGATGCCAGCGTTGAGTTGCGCCTGGTCAGCGACCTCAATGAAGATAGACGTGGGGCCGAAGATTTCTTCTTGAAGAACTTTGTCGCCATTAAGCAACAACTCTATGTCGGCCTTGAACAACTGTGGCTGGGCTTGGTGACCCTGTTGGTTGCTGCCAGCCAGGTGCACGATGCCGGGGTGCGTGTGCAGGTTCTGCAAGCCAGCCGCATAGCTGCGCAGGGTGCCTGCGTTGAGCATTGTTTGTGCAGGTTGGTCGCTGATCAACGCGGCCACGCTATTCTGAAAAGCACTGAAAGCATCCGAACGAATGCCAACCACCAGTCCGGGATTAGTGCAAAACTGCCCACAGCCTTGAACCACCGAGGCGGCAAGATCCCGAGCGATACTGTCAGCTCGACGCGAGAGTGCCTGAGGCAGGATCACAACCGGGTTGATGCTCGACATCTCGGCGAAGACTGGAATGGGCTCGGGGCGAGCGGCGGCCATGTCGCACAATGCTCGACCACCTTTGAGCGAACCGGTAAAACCAACTCCCTTGATGAGCGGGTGTTTTACCAAGGCTTCGCCTACGCCACTGCCATAAATCATGTTGAAGACACCTGCGGGCATGCCGCTGCGCTCGGCCGCCCGGATGATCGCGTTGGCGACCTGTTCTGCAGTGGCCATGTGGCCGCTGTGGGCTTTGAATATCACCGGACAACCCGCCGCGAGTGCCGAGGCCGTATCGCCGCCGGCCGTGGAGAAAGCCAACGGAAAATTACTGGCACCAAACACAGCAACCGGACCGATTGCGGTGCGGTACTGGCGAAGGTCAGGGCGCGGCAACGGTTTGCGAAGGGGTAACGCTTGATCGATGCGAGCTCCATAGAAGTCACCACGCCGCAATACGTTTGCAAACAAGCGCATTTGGCCGCTGGTACGTGCGCGTTCGCCCTGGATGCGAGCTGCAGGCAATGCTGTTTCACGGCAAACCAGCGCAATAAACTCATCGTCCAAAGCCTCTAGCTCTTCAGCAATTGCATCGAGAAATTCGGCCCGTTTGCTCGCGCTAAGGGTGCGGTAGCTGGAAAAGGCGTTGTTGGCTGCATGGGCAGCGTCCTCGATTTCTTGCGTAGTCGCCTGGTGGAAGGCATAGGGTAAGGTCTCCCCGGTGCTGGCATCCACACTCTTGACGATGATACTGCCGGCGGCGCTGCGCTGGCCGCCGATAAAGTTTTGGCCTGTGATGAGGGACATGGTTGTCTCCAGGTTGAATGTGCAAGTGATAGATGGGCGGGGCATTCCCAGGATTGGAATCAGGTGACGGCGCCGATCTGCCACGGCACGAACTCATTTTGTCCGTATCCGTGTTGTTCGCTCATGCTGCGTTCGCCCGAGGCAATGCGCAGCATGGTTTCAAAGATCGCTGCACCGCACGCCTCGATGGTCAAAGTGTCTTCGGCTATTTCGCCGCAGTTGATGTCCATGTCTTCTCGTTGACGAGCCCATAAGGCGCTATTGGTCGCCAGCTTGATTGATGGGGCAGGGGCGCAGCCATAGGCCGATCCGCGACCGGTGGTAAACGCAATCAGGTTCGCACCACCGGCGACCTGACCGGTTGCGGAGACGGGGTCATAGCCAGGGGTGTCCATAAAAACCAGCCCGTTGACCGTGACGGTCTGGGCGTATTCGTAGACATCCATCAGGTTGCTCGAGCCAGCCTTTGCTACAGCGCCCAGCGACTTTTCCAGAATGGTGGTCAAGCCACCTGCCTTGTTGCCGGCAGAGGGGTTATTGTTCAACTCGGCCCCCATACGCTCGCAGTAGCGTTCCCACCAATGAATTCGAGCGATAAGTTTTTCGCCGACTTCACGGCTCACAGCCCGTCGTGTCAGCAAGTGTTCGGCACCGTATATTTCAGGGGTTTCGGAAAGAATCGCGGTACCGCCGCAGGCGACCAGGCGATCCACCGCATTACCCAGCGCAGGGTTGGCGGTAATACCGGAGTAGCCATCCGAACCACCGCACTGAAGCCCGACGGTCAGATGACGAGCACTAACCGGTTCACGCTGAATCTGATTGGCCTCGCCAAGCAATTGCTTCACGTGGTCAATGCCACTGGCAATGGCCTTGGACGTACCGCCACTGTCCTGAATGTTGAATGTGCGCAGCGTATTACTACGGGTGAGTCCTTGTGTCGTGAGTAATGAGTCGATTTGGTTCGTCTCGCAACCCAACCCGATCACCAGCACGGCCGCAAAGTTGGCGTGGGTTGCATATCCGGCCAGTGTCCGGCGCAACATGCTCAAACCGTCGCCCGCAGGATCAACGGCGCAGCCGGCGGAATGCGTCAGAGCAACAACACCGTCGACGTTTGGATACGCTTGCAGTGCGGCGGGATTGATGTCCCGACGAAAATGGTCTGCGATGGCCCGGGCTACTGTGGCAGAGCAATTCACTGATGTAAGAATGCCGATGTAGTTGCGCGTCGCCACTCGTCCATCCGGGCGTACGATGCCCATGAACGACGGCGCTTCACTCGGTTTGACGTTGGGTTTCGCATCGACGCTGAAAGCATAATCTCGAGTGAATTCCCCCATACCCAGGTTGTGCACATGGACATGCTCGCCTGCTTCTATGTCGACAACTGCAAAACCAATGATTTGCCCATAGCGCCTTACCGGTTGACCGGTTTCGATACGTCGGGAGGCAACTTTATGGCCCGGGACAATCGCTTGCCGGATGGTCACGCCTTCTTGCTCAAGGATTTCGCCAGCGAGTAGGGGTCGGCGTGCAATCAGCACATCGTCCAGCGGATTCAAACGCAGCACAGCTGCTGCGCCGGTTTTCATGATCAGTTCCATCGCATCCTCACGGGCTGCTGGGTGGTGCGCGGTCGCTAATAGCGCTGCACTTGTGTGCCGGCACTATAGGATTCATAGAAATGGCTGCCTAATGAGAGCTTTCGATTGCTCGATAACTTTGCCTCATCGACTTTTACTGGGATCGCTGCAGTGCCTCTTCTCTGTAGCCGTTTGCCGCAGTCTGGCGAACTCTAATAAGGTCGCAACAAACATCCGCGTTGGCTCTGACAGGGGCTCATCCTTGCGCGTGATAACCCCGTAATCCTGAGATTCAACTTTGAAGGGCGTATTGAGGATTTGAAGCTGCCCATTTTGCAGTTGTGACTGGACCATGGACTCGGGGAGCATGGCGAGCATTGGCCCAGACTGCAGCAACTGCAGGAAGGTTTGCATCGAAATGGTCTCAACGGTGTTGGTTGGCGGGGCGATCTTGAACAGTGTGAACGCGCGCTCCATGCGTTGTCGGATCGGCGTATTAAAGGGATACATGACCCATGGCCATTCGCTGAGTGCTTCGGTGGGGACCTCCTCAAGTCGGCACAGAGGGTGCGTGCTGTTCGCGACAAGACAAAAGGGTTCAGGTCCCAGCGATGTAAATTCGAAAGGCTGACAATCCTCATCCGTGAAGCGCGCGATGATCAAATCAAGTTTTTTTTGTTCGAGCATTTCCAGCAGTTGGTTACTGGTTTGTTCGATCACCTCAATAGAAAGTAGGGGGCGATCGCGTTTTATGCTGGCGATCGCTTCAGGCAGCACCACTGATGTTGCGGCGAAAATGGTGCCGATTTTTAAATGGCCATGCCCGCCTTTTCGCAGCTTGTTGACTTGGTCGACGAACGATTCCGCGTCTTCCAAGGTAATACGCGCATAACGGGCCACGAACTCTCCTAGTTCAGTAAGGACCAGGTTGCGCGTTTGACGCTCAAACAGTGGGAAACCCAAGAGTACTTCCAGATCGCGAAGCAATTTACTGATGGCCGGTTGCGTAACATTCATCTGTTCTGCGGTCGTGTGCATATTGCGGGTCTTGGCCAGGCTATTGACCAGTACCAAATGTTTGATCTTCAGCCATCGGGTGACACTGCCAAAAGTAATTTGATCGTTTTCCATCGGATAAGGCCTTGTCTGTCGATAACGAAACAGCATTGACTGGTGAGATTCTTTCATTGGGATTTACGGGGGCGGTCCATTACTTTTACGGCTCTGATGGCTGACTGATCTGGAAGCTCTATGTCGAATCTGAAACTGACGCGCGAAAACACACTGCCATCGGATGGCTTGGCCGGAACGCTGATCGGCCGCGCCTGGATTCCGGGTGCGATTGCAGGCCCCTCGCCGGTGCTGCTGCGTGAGGACGGTGTGTTTGATCTTTCTGAAGTCTTTTCGACAATAAGCGAACTGCTGGAACACGCCTCGCCGTTGTTGGCGGTTCGTCAGACGCCTGGCAGGTACATCGGGACTGTCGAGGAGTTGCTTGGGAACACCGGCATCCATTCCGATCCCGGCAAGGCTTCTCTGTTGCCCCCTGCAGATTTGCAAGTCATCAAGGCGGCTGGGGTGACGTTCGCGTCCAGCATGATTGAGCGGGTAATCGAGGAGCAGGCCCGAGGTGACGCTGCCAAAGCTGAAAGTGTTCGCCGCTTGGTGCAAGAAGCGATAGGCGATAACTTGCGGGCAATCAAACCGGGCTCGCCAGAAGCGATGCGCCTTAAAGCTGTGTTGATCAAGCAGGGCATGTGGTCGCAATACCTGGAGGTCGGTATCGGCCCGGACGCGGAGATCTTCACGAAGGCACCGGTTCTGGCCGCAGTGGGCAGCGGCAGCGAAATCGGAATCCATCACAAGTCTGAATGGAACAATCCAGAGCCGGAAATCGTGCTCGCGGTAAACAGTCGAGGCCAAGTGCATGGCGTCACCTTGGGCAATGACGTCAATTTGCGTGATTTTGAAGGCCGCAGCGCACTGCTGTTGAGCAAGGCCAAGGACAACAATGCGTCCTGTGCGATCGGCCCGTTCATTCGTCTGTTCGATGAAACGTTTACCCTCGATGACGTGCGCAACTGCGTCGTGGATTTGCAAGTTCAGGGCGCCGACGGCTTCATCCTTAAAGGCAGCAGCTCCATGGCACTGATCAGCCGTGACCCGTTGGATCTCGTGACCCAGACTGTCGGCGGCGACCACCAATACCCTGATGGCTTCATGCTTTTTCTCGGGACCTTGTTTGCGCCTACCCAAGATCGTGAGGCGCCGGGAAGCGGCTTTACGCATAAGCAGGGGGATGAGGTCAGCATAAGTAGCCCGTTGCTGGGCACGCTGCGCAACACAGTCACCTACAGCCACGAGGCTGCGCCTTGGACTTTCGGCTTGCGAGCGATGATGCACAATCTTGCTGCCCGCGGGCTTTTGTAAGTAAGGCAGGGGAGTGAGATGCATTGGGCGTTCTTCCGCAAAGATTGAACAAACACAGGTGCACGTCTTTTGACGAATCCGAAGAGTTCGGTTTTTTTATCCGTCAGGCGTTCCCGCATCCTGGAGAACCCGCTGCGTGGCCAGCTCCGTCTCGATAAGGCCAACCAGGTACAAGCAGGTTTGACTTATCGGGTGACGCCTGCATACTATTGGAACATCGTTCCAGTACGAACAATGTTGCTCACAATCACCTCATTGTCAAAGATAAGTCGAGAAAAATATGAGAGTCGTCAAAGGTGCTGTTGACCGTTGTCTGGAGGCTATTGAGCTGCTGGCACGTGAAGCTCGCTGGATGCGGATGTCTGATATCGCAGCCGAGCTGGGCTTGGAAAAGGGGCCCGCTCATCGAGTGCTTGCTCAGTTAGTTGAGCAAGGGTGGGCAGAGCAGGATGAAGCCACCTCGCAATACCGCTTGACTCTCAAGCTGGCACTGTTGGGGCAGCGCTATTTACATGGGATTGGCTTGCCTGAATTGGTCCAGCCGATCATCGAGCAAGTGGCTGTTCAATGTCATGAGTTGGTGCGGTTGACGGTGGTCAACGAGGGCACCTTGTCCTGGTTGTCTTCGGCCCAAGGCGCCGCGCCGGGGCTCATGTATTCGCCGGCCATGGATAAGCCGATCAATCTCTATGCAACCGCCAATGGCAAAGCCTGGCTGGCAACAATGTCTGATGAACTGGCCATTGAGCATGCGCTGCGTAGCGGACTGGGGAAAGCTGACGCCGGGATGGGGCAGGGGCCGAAAGCGATCAACAGCATCGAAGGTTTGTTGGCCGAGCTGGCACTGACCCGAAAGCGCGGGTATGGCTTGGTCATTGAAGAAGCCGAGGCGGGTGTTTGGGCGATTGCCGTACCGGTCAAGCTGATTCCGTCCGGCACTGTGGTCGGCACGATGAGTATCGCTGGCCCGGTGTTGCGCATGCAGCCTGAACGTTATGACGAATTGCATGCTCTGCTGGAAGATGCAGCCAACAAGCTGGGTACGGTTTGGCCGCGCCAGAACAGCGTGCATGCGGAGAACGTATGAGCCAGCTTGCACCTGCATGGACCGAGGCGGGGCCAGGGTTGGAAGTCGCCGCTGCCGCTCTGGTCCGTGCACGGCTAGAGGGTGTTCGGCTGGCATCCTTGCCAGGCCCGAACCTGCCAAGCAGCCTCGCACAAGGTTTTGCCATCCAGCAGCATGTGGGGCCATTGGCTGGAAAAACCGTGGGGGGGTGGAAGTGTGCGTTACCCCCGGCTGGCAAGTGGATCGTAGCCCCGATCTACAGCGACAGCATTGTAAAAGGCGAACGTTACCGACTGGCCGCCGACGCCGATAAGGCGCGCATCGAGCCTGAACTGGCGTGCGTCCTGGCCCATGATTTGCCTGCTCGTGTCGAGCCTTATACCGCTGAACAGATCGTTGTTGCGATCAGCGACGTGCACTTGGCATTGGAAGTGATCGACTGCCGATATACCGATCCACACACTCTGCCGTTCGAGCAATTGCTCGCGGATGGTCTATTCAATCACGGCCTGGTACTTGGGGCGCCAATCACGCTGTCGAACCCTGCCAGCATGCCCTCTGAACTGGATATCACCCTGAGCGATGCAACGGCAGAGCTTCTGAATATCAAGGGCCGCCATCCGGACGGGGATCCGTTGTTGCCGATCGTATGGCTGGCCAATTTTCTGTCTACACAAGGGATAGGGCTGCAAGCAGGGCAGGTGATTATCACCGGGTCCTATGCAGGTGTTCTCGATGTGCCCGTTAACCAGCCACTGCATGTCCAGTTCGGCGAAGCAGGCTCATTGTCTGTCCATTTCTCAACGCTGGAGGAGTAACAAATGCGCTTAGTTCGTTTTGGTTTACCGGGGCAGGAACAGCCGGGAGTTTTGGATTCGCAAGGGGTCGTGCGAGACCTTTCGGGCATTGTCGACGACATTGATGCGTCGGCCCTGAGCCCGACAGTGCTGGAAAAACTGCGTGCTGTTGACGTTGAAAAGCTGCCGGCGGTGGCGCCTGGCACACGTCTTGGTCCATGCGTAGGCAGCGTACCGAACCTGATTTGCATCGGCCTGAACTACTCCGATCACGCGGCTGAAACAAATACACCTATCCCGAGCCAGCCGGTGGTTTTCAACAAACACACCGCGTCCATCAGCGGACCCAATGACCCGGTCATTTTACCAACGGGCGCTCAGAAGCTGGATTGGGAAGTCGAACTGGCCATCGTCATCGGTACGCCTGCCTGGCAGATCGATGAGTCGCAGGCATTGAATCACATTGCCGGTTATTGCCTGGCCAATGATGTTTCCGAGCGGGCTTATCAGCTTGAGTACGAAGGCCAGTGGGCCAAGGGGAAAAGCGGTTTTTCTTTCGCTCCTCTGGGACCTTGGCTGGTCACCCGTGACGAAATTTCCGACCCGCAGGCAATTGACCTCTGGCTCGACGTGAACGGCAAACGTCTCCAGACCGGCAATACCCGTACGATGATTTTCAGCGTTGCACATATTGTCGCGTACCTCAGTCGCTTCATGCCGCTAATGCCGGGTGACGTCATCATTACCGGTACGCCACCAGGTGTGGGGCTCGGGCAGAAGCCGCCGGTATTCCTCAAGGCGGGTGACACCATGCGTGTTGGTGGCCAAGGCCTGGGTGAACAATTTCAGACCGTGGTTCCTTACGTTGCTGAAATGGGGGCTGCGTGGGTCGCCGGTCGCCATCCCAACGTTGACTGACTATCGCTAGAGGAAAACGCTATGAGCTTTGCAGGAACAGGTGTAGTCGCGATCTGGCATGATCTTTTGCCCGAAGCGCGGGATGAGTTCTATGAGTGGCATAACCGTGAACACATGCCTGAGCGGGCAGGAATTCCGGGGTTTTTGCGGGGGCGCCGATACATCGCTTTGGATGCAGGGCCGACCTATTTCAACCTCTATGAGGCTGACACCGTGCAGGTACTGGGAGGGCAGGATTACTTGTCGCGTCTCAACAGTCCGACGGCATGGACCCAGCAGTCGGTGCAGTCCTATCGCAACGTCGCGCGATCCATTTGCGAGGTCACTTACACCAGCGGTGTAGGGCAGGGCGCGTATTTGTTAACGGTCCGTTTCGATGTTATCGAAGGGCGGCATAAATCGGTGTCAGACGCATTGCGCCAACGCGTGCTTCCTCCCCTTGCTGATAAACAGGGTATTACGGGCGTGCATTTGTGTGTGGCTGATGAGGCCGTGAGCAAAGTTGAAACCGCAGAGAAAAAGGCCCGCTCCGAAGGGACCCAGATACCGGCCTGGATCGTCATGATCGAAGGTTGTGCGCCTGACTACGTTCGTGTCGCCGGCGAGTCTTTCGTGGCTGAGCTGCAACGACTGTTGGAGGGGCAATCGATGGGACCAGAAACCACGCTTTATCAATTGGAATACACACGTTGCAAAACGCCGGGGAGTGCGGGTTGATCGCCGAGCGTTCGAGCACGTTTTAACTTCCAGTCATTATTATTACGCAATTCCCCATGAGCGTGCCAATACAGGCATAGAGTCAGGCTCGCGTCTGCGCACGCTCGGGTTTTGTTTGAAGTGAATATTAAGCAATTTTCAAGTTGCTCAATAACGGACTATTACAAGATAGATAAGGGGTTTTCGCAGTCGCTCGGTAGTTAGCTTTTCTAGCTGCGTGCATAAGTTGAATGACGAGATAAAAGTCGCAACAAAAACAATAATAACTCATTGTGAGAAATCATCATGCGCTACCCTGTTATTTCCCGCAGCGTGCCTGCACACCAATCTCTGATCAGTCTGACTCTTGTGGTCTGCGCAGGGTCATCAGTGGCTGTTCAAGCCGATCAGAGTAGCGGCTTTGTCGATGGCGCTACGGCCACCCTCAATTTGCGCAACGCTTACATCAATCGTAACTTCATCAATCCTTCCTATCCCAACAGCGCTGCACCACAGAACAAAGCCGAGGAGTGGACACAGAGCTTCATCCTTGACGCTCGCTCTGGTTATACCACCGGGCCGATAGGATTCGGTGTTGATGTATTGGGTCTTTATTCTCAAAAGCTTGATGGTGGCAAAGGCACCGGCGGTACCCAACTGTTGCCAATCCACGATGACGGCCGACCAGCCGATAATTTCGGCCGCCTCGGGGTGGCTCTGAAAACCAAACTGTCAAAAACCGAGTTGAAGGTGGGTGAATGGATGCCCGTGCTGCCGATCCTGCGCTCTGACGATGGCCGTTCTCTGCCGCAGACCTTTCGTGGCGGCCAGGTGACCTCCAGTGAAATCGCCGGCCTGACCCTCTACGGCGGCCAGTTCCGTGCCAACAGCCCACGTAACGACGCGAGCATGGAAGATATGTTCATGAACGGCAGGGCCGCGTTCACCTCCGACCGTTTCAACTTCGGCGGTGGCGAATACAGCTTCAACGACAAGCGCACCCAGGTCGGCCTGTGGTACGCCGAGCTCACCGACATCTACCAGCAACAATACGTCAACCTCACCCACAGCCAGCCCGTGGGCGACTGGACCCTGGGGGCCAACCTCGGTTTCTTCAACGGCAAGGAAGACGGCAGCGCCTTGGCCGGTGACCTCGACAATAAAACCACATTCGCCCTGCTCTCGGCCAAATACGGCGGCAACACCTTTTACGTGGGCCTGCAAAAACTCACCGGCGACAGCGCGTGGATGCGGGTCAACGGCACCAGTGGCGGAACGTTGGCCAACGATAGTTATAACGCCAGTTTTGATAACGCTCAGGAGCGCTCATGGCAGGTACGCCATGACTTTAACTTCGTTGTGCTCGGTATCCCGGGACTGACATTAATGAACCGATATATCAGCGGTGATAATGTCCATACAGGTTCGATCACAGATGGTAAAGAATGGGGCCGAGAATCAGAATTGGTCTACGTCGTGCAGTCCGGCGTGCTGAAAAATCTCAGCGTTAAATGGCGAAATTCGAGTGTTCGCAGGGATTTCAGCGCCAATGAGTTTGATGAAAACCGGATTTTTATTAATTATCCTATATCGTTATTGTGACGAATATTCTGCACGCTCAATACTTGGCAGTGTTGTGTCTGCGATCGCCTGAGCCAGCAATAACCTCATCAGGCGGTTGCAGATAAACCTAGAGTCAATTAGGCACTCAATGTAGCGTTGGTAGGTTTAGGGAAACCGCGGATAAACCTACGAAGTAATGCGTTGCAGATGGGCAGTGGCGGCGAGTCATTAAAAAATCATTCCGTCAGGCTTACCTGCGCCGTCTCGTCAAACTTCAACCGGGCCGCTTCAACCTCGGGCAATTTATCGAGCGTCCATTTATGCAATTCGCGAAATGGCTGCTGCAATGTTCGCCCCAGTTGGGTGATCTCATACTGGACTGCCACAGGCGAGAACGAAATGACCTTGCGCGAGACAAGACCATTTCGTTCCAGCCGTCGCAGGCACTGTGTCAGTGCCTTCTGAGTGACGCCCTCCAGGCGGCGTCTGATGGCATTAAAGCGATGCGGTCCGTCATCAAGCACCGCCAGAACCATCATTGACCACTTATCTGCGATTTGGTCGAACAGCGCCCGGCTTGGGCACTCCGACGAAAAACATTGCGGCTTTAATTCCAGCATCGAAGTTTCCTCATGTATACCTAGGCGACTCTAGGTGCCTAATTGACATTTAGTTTATAAAATATACTTATATGGCTTCCGAAAGCAAATGGAGTCCATCCGATGTCAAACCCTGATACCAGCATTTTATTTCGTCCTTTTTCCATCCGGTCGCTTGAACTGAAAAACCGGATTGTCATGGCGCCAATGACGCGTCTGTTCTCACCTGAAGGCATCCCGGGTGAAGCGAGCACTGCCTACTACCGACGGCGGGCAGAGGGACGTGTCGGGCTCATTTTGTCGGAAGGCACCGTGATTGATCGCCCAGCATCACGCAATGATTCCGGCATTCCTTTTTTTCACGGCGAAGCGGCGCTGGCTGGGTGGAAAAACGTGATCGATGCGGTCCACAACGCTGGCGGGCGCATGGCACCGCAGATCTGGCACACCGGTGCCACGCGTTACATCAACGACTGGGAGCCAGATGCGCCAGTGGAAAGCCCGTCGGGCCTTGATTCGCCAGGCGACCTGCGTGGTGTGGCGATGAGTGAAGAGGACATTGCCGACACGGTAGCAGCGTTCGCCAAGGCCGCAGCGGATGCCAAACGACTGGGCTTCGATACCGTTGAGATCCACGGAGCCCATGGTTATTTGATCGATCAGTTTTTCTGGTCTGGTACCAATCTGCGCACCGACCGCTACGGCGGCCCGACAATCAAGGAACGCTCGCGCTTTGCCAGCGAGATCGTATCTGCTGTTCGTCATGCTGTTGGCCCTGAATTCCCGATCATCATGCGTGTCAGCCAGTGGAAGCAACAGGATTACGGAGTACGCGTCGCTGAAACGCCAGCTGTGATGGAAGACTGGCTGTTGCCATTGGTCGAGGCTGGTGTCGACGTCCTGCACTGCTCACAACGCCGCTTCTGGGAACCTGAGTTCCCCGAGATTGACGGTGAGAATGGCCTGAACTGCGCGGGCTGGGCGAAGAAAGTAACCGGGGCCGCGACTATCAGTGTTGGTTCGGTTGGGCTAGGAAATGATGTTACTAATGCCTTCGCCGGCAAGGGATCAACCCCTGCGAGTTTGGATCGGCTCGTCGAGCGCATGGAGCGCGAAGAGTTTGATCTGATCGCTGTAGGGCGTGTTCTGCTGAGTGACAAGGATTGGGCCGCCAAAGTTGAAAAAGGCGATTACGCAGACCTAAAGGGCTTCAATCCGGCATCTTTAGCCGAATTGGTTTGAGCGGTATTGCAAGGTATGCAGAGTTTGGTGCCGCAAAGGTTTTAGCCTGAAGAAATAAACGCCCTCCTCAGATTTTGGGGCGCCGTGTCGCAATCCGTTGTTGAGTGCGGCTTGACTGTCTCAGTGACTGGCCATGTTACGGCCACTCAACCTCCGCCAAAATCGGATTGAATTACAATGGGCCCCGGACATCTACGTGCGAATCGTAGATGTCCGTTGGCCGAGTAATACAGCGTCGCCATGGTAATGCCGACGGTTATGTACGCGAAGCACTCACCAGTACGCCCGTATTGATCGATGGTCGGCTGAGCCAATTGCTGAGGCTTATTACTACGCCCATGCCGCAACGTAAGTGACGTGCCGATCTGGCGAAGGCTGGCGATCGGCCAGAGAAGGTATGTTCAAGGGAGGCTACGTTAATGATCGAGCCACTGCGCTGCTTCATCCGCTCGATAGCCAACTGTGTACCTAGGAACACGCTGTCTAGGTTGCAAACCAGGGCGTGCCGCCACTGCTCCGAGCTCGTACGCTCGACGTCGCAAAACGCACCCACGCCAGCGTTGTTGACCAGCACGTCGATACATCGTGGCGCGCACGAATTGCTTCAGCGCGTCTTCGGGCAATTGTGTCAGATCAACACCGATGAGCTCCGGCGGCAGCGGGGGATCAGCGGACAACCTGCAAGAAAACGGCACCGCTCCGGTGTCTCCCTCGGCCATCCGAGCCGCGACCAAGACGTTCGTCAACAACAACTTTGTGGACGTCTCCGAGACTCGGGCCCTGGAGACCGATGAACTGCCGGGAATCGTCAATGATTTCCGCCAGGCCGCGGCAAACGCTATCGCGCCTCCATGCGCCGCGTCTTTTTCCGCCCGAAGATTACTCCGCCGACGTTTGCAGTACCTCAATCCATAACGCACCTTTGCCCGACGTCGCTTCACCGACACGTTTCAAGGCGCCGTTGTTGCTGACTGCGTAAGTGCCGACTTTTTCGCTTTTCTCGCCCGTCACTAGCAACCAGCGCCCGTTGGGTGAAAAAGCGATATTGCGTGGCTGCTTCTCTTCTACCGGATAGTTCTCGAGAAAGCTCAAGCCGCCTGTTGAAGGGTCAACCGCGAGTGCCGATACCGAACTGCTGGTGCGCTCGGTCATCAACAGTAGCGTGCCGTCGGGCGAGATCCGCAGGTCCGCTGCCCAGATACGTGGTGTGGGGTCGTCCTTCAAGTCGTTGTTACGTGCATCACGCACTTCGCCGTGAGCCAGTTTCAAACGCTCGGGAATCCCATTGGCAACGGCAATCTGAGTCAATGCGCCGGTGGTGTCGTTGATAGAAAACGCTGTGACCGTGCCGCTCATTTCACCGACCACGTACAGGTATTTGCCGTTCGGGGAAAAGGCCAGGTGCCGAGGCCCGGTATTGTCCGGGACACTGATGTAGCCGCTGCCTATGGGGGTGAGCACGCCCGTTTTGGCATCAAGGCGATATTGCAGCACCTGGTCCGCGCCAAGATTGCCCGCGTAGGCAAAACGGTTGCTCGGGTCGGTACGAATCGAATGCGCATGCGGGCCTGTCTTGTAGCTCAGGATGCTGGCAGAAGGCTGATAGGCCTTGTCGATGGCCTGAACACTGATGGTGTCGGCACCATAGGATGCGCCGAGCAGATAGTGTCCTTTTCTATCGGTAGACAGGTAAGCCATGCTTTCTGCCAGGGGCGCTTTGTACCGCGGAGTCAGATGTCCGCTCTTGGGATCTATGCGGTAGCCCAGCACCTGAAACGGCTTGACCCGCAAGGCGGCAAACAACACTTTGCCGTCAGGGGTGATGGCCATGGGGTTGACCTGATCACCGGCGTTGACCTGTTCAATCAGGCTCAGCGCGCCATTGTTTTGGTCGAGGCGATACTGGGAAATCAAACCGTCTCCCGGGCTCGAGATATAGGCAAAAGTGGCGGCATTGGCTTGCTGGCTGAGGCCGTAGACAACGGCAGCGGCCGAGAGGAGGCAAATTCTCACAGGTGATCCCTTATTTTTATGGTTGTGGTCGGTCATCCTATGACTGTGCTTGGGCGACATCAATCGCTGTTTTTCTCAGGTTGGAAAGAGACGACGCGGCTCAGGCGCAGTGTTTGCGTGACCTTGGCCCGGTTCGATGCCATTCACACAACTGCGAGTTTGAAACATTTCCCGCGCCGATGACCGCCATCGTGCCGGTGACTCGCGCAGGACACCCGGATGGCACCTGGTCACCGGTGCCGGAGTCGGCCGCGCCGTGGCCAGATCAAGGTGGCTGCGGCGACTTACCTGTCACCGACGTATCTGACGCACTGGTTGCACAAGGAAATCGGCAAGACCTTCACTGAGCGGGTGCTCGAGCGCAGGACGGCCGAGGATGTGCTGGCAGTGGTCGAAGGTGATGTGCAACCTGATTTCATTTTTGCTGCCCAAAACAGACTCTGTGTTAACTGGCCAAAAGGGGCGGCATTGGCGGTTTGCTTATCTTATGAATGTCTGCCGGTTGGAGTGAGTGACTCGATTGCTTGAGGAGGAAAAAACTGCCACCGGACTTACATGGAGGAGGGGCCGGCAGCGCCGTTTAGTACTGTCGCTTTCCCCACAACCCAGGATGAACATCGTTGAGCCGTAGACGAATGAGAACGGTTCGGTGAGGCTACCAGCAACATCATGGCGTTAGAGTCATTGATTGACGGCACAGTTTATAAAGTTTTGAAGGAATGCCGAGTTGTCACTACGCCGCCAAGCCAGCGTAAGCCTGGCGATAGCCGAAATATCATCTATTTCTTTGAAAAAAACCCCTGCGGCATGCACTTGTTGCATCGAGGTCGGTACAAGCGAAACACCCAGCTCCGCTGCAACCAAATGAACGACAGAGGCAAGTTGTGGAGCGCTTTGTCCCAAAATCGGTTCAAAGCCTGAGTCTCGGCAAGCGGCGATAATGGTGTCGAACAAGGTAGGTCCTACTTCCCGAGGATAGAGAATGAACGGGTCTTTGCTCAAATCCTTCAAGTTCAACTTTTTTTGGCTTGCAGCTGCATGATCTTTGGGCAGAACAGCGAGCAAAGGTTCCTCGGACAAAACTCGCATCGTCAAATGACCAGACTCAGCCATTCCTGGGCGAATAAATACCGCATCCAGATCACCTTCTTCGAGGCCTGCCATTAATCGAAGGGTATTGCTTTCTTCCAGGGTTAAATCGACATCAGGGAAGGCTCGCCGAAAATTGCGAATCGCCGTCGCGACTACCGGATTGAAACTAGCTGAGGCCGTGAAGCCAATGCGCAATGCTCCCAACTCTCCCCGAGCCGCCCGTTGAGCTGCATGCGTTGCGCGCTCTACCTGAGCCGGTATGTTTCGAACCAAATCATGAAACGCCTGACCAGCGGCGGTCAATTCAGCCCCTTGCGGAATTCGGTGGAATAGCCGAGTACCCACCTCACGCTCCAAATCGCGAATTTGCAGGCTTAATGGAGGTTGTCCGATACCGATTTTCTGAGCCGCGCGCGTGAAGTTTTGCTCTTGGGCGACGGCCAGGAAGTAGCGAATGTGGCGTAGTTCCATAGGTATATGTAAAACATATGAAGATCGATAGCGCTATACAATAGTCCATCGGAGTTCGTCTAGCTATGGTGCTAACAAGGCAAGATTCACAGCAACCCTGGCAGTACATTCACGAACCCAAGGATACAAAATGACCTTTCGTATGCGCAGCGCACTTTTTACGCCAGCAACCTATCCCGAACGATTCTCCAAGGCCATGGAGGTCGGGGCCGATCTTTTGATCATTGATCTGGAGGACGCCATAGCGCCCAAGGACAAAACAGATGCTCGTGCAACCGCGTTCGCCACACTCAATGCAGCCGAAAAAATGCCGTTCCCTACAATTATTCGTATCAACGGGCTGGATACCGCGGCCGGGCTTAGTGACGTTCTTGAGTTATTGGAAAGCCAGGCCCAGCCTGAATTTCTGCTGCTTCCCAAAACGGAGTCTGCTGCACATTTGCAGATAGTGGACCGTCTGCTCTGCGAAAAGGGACTCAGCACCAAGTTGATCGGCTTGATCGAAAGTGCGGTCGGACTCAAGGCGGTATCAGACATCGCTCATGCAACGCCCCGGCTCGCCGCACTCATGTTCGGAGCGGCGGATCTGGCGGCGGATCTAGGCTGTGGACCCTTTGCAGCGAATCTCACGTTCGCACGTGTATCGCTTGTAAGCGCGTGCGCGACAGCGGCTATCGCTGCTATCGATTCTCCTTTTTTCGATATTCGCGACTTGGCCGGGCTTGAGCGGGCAGCGCTCCAGGCTGCCGACATGGGGTTTGCCGGTAAAGCGGCGATCCACCCAAGTCAGGTGGCGGCAATCAATCTCGCGTTTACACCGACCTCCGATGAAATCGCCGTAGCGCGGGCCATTCTGATCGAAAACTGTCAGGGCGTGGGGCAAGTGAACGGGGTCATGGTCGATGAGGCCGTCGCTCGCCAAGCCCGCCGAGTGCTGGCCCGCGCAGGTCAATCCGCTGAAGTGTAAGGACTGGGAAACCTGATCTCATGCACTATCGAGTATTTCCTGGCTGACAAAGAATCTCTATCAGGTGATCTCGCAACACATTCTTTTCACGCGGGTTGCGCTGTACGCACACTCGTAAATCACGCTTGGCCCATCCCTCTACAAGATCGATAACCTGAAGGCGATCCAGGTCTGCTGGCTCTAACGCTGAGCGTGGGGCGATGCCGATACCGGCGCCCGATGAGACCAGGCGAGCAATCGCCCGAAATCCGGAGACCTGGACACGCACATCTAATCGCCCGCCAAGGGCGCTGGCGTGATTCATCAAAAAGGTATGCAGTGCCGCGCCCGATTGAAGGCTGATGAATGGGAGCCCCAGGCATTCGGTAAAGCTGACCGAATGCTGGTTGATGAATCGACCGTCTAACGGCGCTAACAGGACTAATTGGTCCTGCCGGTAGGGCAGAAATTCCAGATCTGGATGATCGGACTCCAGGGCTACGACTCCAATGTCGGCACGGCCTGCGGACACGGCTGAAATAATGTCATGGCTCAATCGCTCCTCAAGGGTGATGCGGACATTAGGGTACTTGGAGAAAAAGCGCGCCAGGTCATCCGGTAAATATGAGCTGATGGCATTGTTGTTGGCAAAAAAGGTCACGTGGCCGATCAAGCCATTGGCGAACGGTTGCAAGTCAGAGGTCATCTGCTCCAGCTGTGCCATGCAGCGTCTTGCATGTTCGACCAGCACATGACCCGCCGGGGTCAAACCCACACCCCTGGCCTGACGCAGCAGCAAGGGTGTCCCGAGGCTGGCTTCAAGCCCTTTTATGCGCAAACTGACTGAGGAGGGAGCGAGGTTGCAGCGCTCGGCGCCGCGCGACAGATTGCTTTCCTCGGCGACGGCCAAGAAGACCTTCAGGTCGATCAAGTCGTACAACATTGCGTTAGTCTCCGGCGAAACCGTGAGGGTTTGGTCTAATTTAACCTTTCGCAAGTCTCACAGCGTTTGTATTTTACAAACGTTGTCTTCGTAAAAGCTCGCTGCTCCCCTGACCGTGATTTGCCCATACTTGTGCACGCAAACTGTCAATGGGAGTACCTGATGTCCACTACAAAACCTTTAAAAGGCATTACCGTCGTTTCCATCGAACAGGCGTTGGCGGCGCCTTTGTGTACCTGTCGTTTGGCGGAAATGGGCGCAAGGGTCATTAAGGTAGAGCGAGCAGAAGGGGACTTTGCACGCGGATATGACGATGCCGCCAAAGGACATTCTTCGTATTTTTTGTGGACCAACCGAGGCAAGGAATCGCTCGTACTGGATTTCAAGAATGCCGACGACGCGATGCTATTGAAACGGATCATCGCCAGCGCTGATGTATTCGTGCAAAACCTGGCGCCCGGAGCCCTTACTCGCGCGGGGTTTGACAGTGCGGAGCTGCGTGCACTGAATCCACAATTGATCACTTGCGACATCAGTGGTTACGGTACAGAGGGGCCCGCCAGTGGTTTGAAAGCGTATGACCTGTTGGTCCAATGCGAAAGCGGTCTGGCCGGCATCAGCGGTTCACCTGAGGGCTATGGCCGCATCGGCGTGTCGATATGCGATATCGGGGCAGGTTTGAATGCTGCGATTGGCGTGCTTTCGGCGTTGCAGTTACGAGAACGAACCGGGCAGGGCTCCGGGATTTCCGTTTCGTTGTTCGATGGTGCTGCGGACTGGATGACAATTCCCTACCTGCACGAGATTTATGGCAATGGCGCTCCCACACGCCAGGGTCTGCGCCACCCCTCAATTGCTCCATACGGCGTTTATACCACTGGCGATCAGCGAGACATCGTGATCAGCATCCAGAACGAACGCGAATGGCAGCAGTTTTCTAACCTGTTCCTTGAAGGCACTGGCGCCTCTACTGATCCTCGTTTTGCGTCCAACACAGAACGCGTCCGTAACCGAGACGCTCTGGATGCGCTAATCAGTGCGTCCTTCGCCAGCCTGAGCGCCGAACAGGCGATTCACAAACTGGGTCAGGCCAATACCGCGTTTGGTCAGGTGCGCTCCGTCGCCGAGATGGCAGAACATCCGGGCCTTCGTAAATGGCCGATGGCAGTCGAGACCGGTGACGTCGAGATGATTGCTCCTCCGGTACGCGCTCCTTGGGACGAACAACGATTCGAAAAAGCTCCGCTCCTGGGCGAACACAGTGAGCGCTTGCGCGAAGAGTTCCAGGCGACAGCAACACAGAACACACAAGAGGAGGTCCCTGCATGAGCACTATTGATCTTCAACACCTGCGCCAATGGATCGGCAAGACCCATGTCGACCACGATGTCCTGTCTTCACGCCATGCGCGTTTGATGGCTGCAACGCTGGGCATTCCGCAAAGCGATTTGGTCTCGGGTCATCCATTGCCGCCCTTGTGGCACTGGTTGTATTTTCTTGACGGGCTGGCACCGGAAGAGTTGGGGCGTGACGGTCACCCGGCGCGAGGTGGCTTCTTGCCTCCCGTGCCGCTGCCGAATCGTATGTGGGCCGGTGGACAGCTTGAATTCAAGAAAGCGTTGCCGCTGGATGGAAGCGTAGAGAAACGCTCCAGTATTGTTTCGATCGAGCACAAACAAGGTCGTAGTGGCGAGCTGGTGTTTGTCACCGTATTGCATGAGATTTTGCATGCCGGCGAAGTTGCCATTTCTGAACATCACGACATCGTCTACAAAGAGGCAACTCCAGTCGACTCAAACAAACCTTTCGCCGCGATGCCGCAAGCCACTCATTCTTATGAATGGCTGCCTACCTCAACCACGTTGTTTCGCTATTCAGCACTGACTTTCAATGGTCATCGTATTCACTATGACGCTGATTACTGCCGAGAAGTTGAACATTACGCGAGTCAAGTAATACATGGTCCGCTGAACGCGACTCTGCTGGCAGGCTATGCCGAACGTATCGCGGGGAAACCCGTAAAACTATTTAATTATCGAGGTGTTCGTCCTGCCTTGCTGGGTGCGACGCTGACATTAAATGCCGTCCATGAAGGTGGCGACTTGCTGTTATGGGTCAGCTTGCCTGACGGCGCAGTTTCGATGCAGGCGCGCGCCAGTTTTTGAGTCTGCATTACGGTGAGAAATACGAGATGAAGTCACATCAAGGTGTTTGCCGTTTCAGTTGAAATAGACTTTATCCTAAATGGTTTTGTTAATTGATTAGATGATCAAGCAGGCAGTCTGTGCGAGTGGCTTTTGTCTTCGCACTGACTGTTGTTGGGCTGGTGGTTTGGCGCGTAAGTGCGTCAACAGATTATTTCCGCTCGTGGAGATTGAAATGATAATAATAAGTAATGCTGATAAAAGTGCTGTCAAATGTCCTCCCCTCACAAATAAAACACGGGTTCGAGCGATACTCGGAGCTTGCTCTGGCAATTTGGTTGAATGGTATGATTTTTTTATCTATGCCTATACGTCTATCTATTTTGCTTCGCTGTTTTTTCCGGCAGGAGATCAAAACAGTCAACTGTTAGCAACGGCGGGGATTTTTGCCGTGGGCTTTTTCATGCGCCCACTTGGCGGTTGGATATTTGGTTATATTGCCGATACGCGTGGTCGAAAAATATCAATGATCATTTCGATTTTCATGATGTGCGGTGGGTCTTTGATGATCGCGATCATGCCAACGTATGAATCGATTGGTGTCGCGGCCCCCATCCTGTTGGTTATAGCCAGGTTGATGCAGGGCCTTTCAGTGGGCGCGGAATACGGAACAGGCGCCACTTACATCAGTGAAATGTCGACTGCCGGGCGCCGATCATTTTTCGGTTCATTCCAATACACCACAATCATTGCAGGTCAGCTGCTTGCGCTGCTGACGGTTGCTGTTCTTCAGCACGTATTGCTTCCGGAAGATTTGAAAGCCTGGGGTTGGAGAATTCCATTTCTCATCGGAGCGATTAGCGCCATTGTGGTCGTATTTCTACGTCGATCCATGACCGAAACGGCTTCAGTAAAAGAAATGAAGAGTAAGGAGGCCGGGTCTATTCGAGCGTTGTTAAAGCATAAGCGGGCCGTCATTTTAACAGTGGCTATCACCATAGGATGTTCGCTGTACTACTATACGTTCACATCGTATATGCAGAAATACTTGGTGCTGTCAGTGGGGATGGATGCGGGGACGGTCAGTTTCATCATGACGTCTGCCTTGGTGTGCTTCATGATTTGCCAGCCATTTTTCGGCATGCTGGCAGACCGTATTGGCGTGAAAAAAAGCATGATGATATTTGGTGGTTTGGCAACATTGTTGGTTGTGCCGATTTTAACCACGTTAAAGACTGTTTCGAGCCCGTATGCGGCCTTTGCACTTGTTATGTCAGGGCTCCTTGTCGCTGCCTTCTACACGCCCGTGACTGGCGTACTTAAAGCGGATCTTTATCCGGCCTCGGTCAGGGCACTGGGCGTTGGCCTGCCTTATGCAATCGGCAATGCATTGTGTGGTGGTACCGCGGAGTATGTGGCATTGATGCTCAAGTCGATGGGAATTGAAAGTTACTTCTTCTATTACGTAGCTGCATTGGTGTGCGTGACGTTCATTGCTTCGTTGTTAATGCCTGATTTGCGTAAGCATGGGTACTTGGATGGCACTGGAAGTGTTGAGGAGAATTTTTCGGGGTCGTCTGGATACAGTCGTGGCGCACATTCTTAAATGAGATTGATAGAGCAATTGATAACACTGGTTTGAACAATCAATTGCTGAAATAACTTGAGCTAACTACTGCGCTTTTACCACTGCCTCATGTACCACGCATACATGAGGTAGTGGTTTTTTATGCCTTGGCGATCTGTTATCAACGATCGGCTTCCGCGTCGGACCTTGATGTGGTAGCGCTTCCCAAGCCTCCCCCCCCACACAATCCCTTTTTCCATATGAACGAGTTGCCTGCGCCCAGGGTTTTCCCGAAACATTGCGCAACCTCAAAGAGGTATCGCCCACCGCCTACCTGACCTTGCATTCGACAAATCACCTCCATCCATACGAGACCGGGGTTGTCCTCGCGCTGTCTCGCCTAGGTCGCGTCGCCATCTACGCCGATCACCTTGATAGTCCGTTCAGCCAGCGCCCGCAACAGCCAGTCTTCGCCACAGCCCAAGTCAAGCGGTGGTGGGGGGACCCCACTTGCTCGCGAAAACTGCAATGCCCGCGATGCAGACCCCGACCAGATATCAATCCAACTGATGCCGATAAGGCAAGTCCGGCCCGGTCTTGCCGCAGGTCAGGGCGGCGGCGCTGACGGCGAAGGTGAGCATCGCGTCGATCTGTTCGCGACTCAAGCGCTGCAAACCCTCCACCGAATCCAGCTGCTGTTCGGTCAGCCAGGCGATCAACGCCGCTTGGAAGGTGTCGCCGGCGCCCACGGTATCAGCCATCACCACCGCGCAGGCCGGCGCCGACCAACTGCCATGGCGGCGGCTGAATACCGTTGCTCCCTGGCCACCACGGGTGAGGAATACCAGCTGGCAGCGGTGTTCCAGCCAGCCATGGATCACGCTCTGCGGATCACGCTCGGGGTAGAGCAGGTTCAGGTCCTCGTCGCTGACCTTGATCAGGTCGGCATGCTCGACCAGAGTGTTGATGCGCTCGCGCCACAGTTCGATATTCGGTTCCGGGTTCAGTCGCACGTTGGGGTCGAGGCTGATCAGGCGTTTGCCGCTTTCCCGGCGGACCAGGGCCAGCAGGGTGTCGGCAATCGGCTGCACCACCAGCGAGAACGAGCCGATATGCAACCCACGCACCTCAGCGCCTAACTCAGGTAAATGCCCCGGCAACAGCTGGCGATCGGCACAGCCTTCGCCTCGGAAGCTGTAATGCGGCGAGCCGTCGGCACCGACGGCGACCATCGCCAGAGTGGTCGGTGCATCGAAGTCCTGCAGGTAGTCCGGGCGCACGCCTTCCTCCTGCAGCACTTGCTGTAAACGCCGGCCGAGGTAGTCGCTGGACAGCCCGGCGAACAGCGCGACGTCGATGCCCAGGCGGCGCAAGCCGACGGCGACGTTGAACGGCGAACCACCGGCAATCGCTTTGTAGTTCACTTTTGAAGCTTGAGCGTTGACGTCGTTTTCACTGAAGAAGTCGAACAGCGCTTCACCACATACCAGATACATAGTCATTCGCTCTTTAAAGGTTCGCTACAAGTTGTTGATAGCGTTCGTAGGCCTGTTAGCGTTAAAAAGCTAGCCAAGCAAAGCTGTTGGTTAACGCGTGATTCTTTCTCAAAAGAGAGGGAGTGGGATCTTAATTTGTGATCGTGAAGTCAGCGATATTGCTGGCCGAAATCACAATGTCGGCATTCGGAAGGTCGTTGCGATGAACTTTTTCATAGGAAGTAGCCTCATCGAAACCCAATGATCGCCATCGATCAAGCAGGCGCGCTTCCAGGGTTCTGCGGTCAGCCTGCAGCATTATGGTGGCGTCAAAACAGTCTCTTAAGGACGACCATGGGGCGAGGTCTAATAGAAGGTAGTTTCCTTCCACGATGAGATATTTCACGTCAGAGGGAATCAACTGTCCTGCAGCACGGGATATCTCCAGGATTCGATCGAATACCGGAACGGCAATCACTGGTTCGTTGTTCGCACGAAGCCGCAGCAGCAGACTCCTGAAGCCACCCACATCGAACGTATCAGGTGAGCCCTTACGATCCAAAAGGTTCAAGGATCCAAGAACCGCGTCATCGTAATGAAAGCCATCCCCGGGAACGACAACTGCGCTCCCCGGCATAACGCTATTAAGAGCCTCTACCAAGGCCTGAGAAACGGTGGACTTACCGGCCCCAGGCGGCCCCGCTAGCGCAACGACAATTCGATTACCAGACAGAGCCTTAACGTAGTTGAGTAGCTCTGTGCTTACTATTGTGTTTGTTTTGGTAAACATGCCAAATCTCTCCTCAGCAGCCGTCGCTCAGGTTTCCCGTAGGTTCGCCCCTCTAGGGATTTTCATGCCGTTCGGCCGCTGCGAGCACCTCGCAGCAGCCATTTCCCGCATGACAGAGGTGGGACCCCTATGTCATTTGACTCAATCGCTCAGTGGTCAGTGGTCAGCTTGCCAGCCTTTGTACTCCATGACGTTGGCTCGTGTTACCAGTGAGGGTTGAAGCAGTACCGTTGTGCTTTCCAAAGATTTGCCATTCAACAGGTCATAACCCATCGTTACGGCCTGTTGTGCCTGGCCCCAAGGGGATTGGGAGGCGGATGCCTGGATCTGTGTATCGCTTTTGAGCGCAGTCTCTATATCGGGAGCTCCATCCACCGATGCGATAATGATGCCTTTGCGCTTGAGTTGTTTTGCTGCCAGGTCTGCACCTATGGCCTGGGGGTCATTGATCGCGAACACCGCGTCGACTTTTGCAAAGCGAGTCAAGTCGCCTTGCATCACGCTGTAGCCACCTTCGCGCGAGCCTTTGGCATCCTGATTATCAGACAGTACTTTGATATCGGGCGCCTGCGCGAAAACACTCTTACAGCCATTGACTCGGTCCAAGACTGCTGACGTTTGCGTACCATTCTGGATAATAACGTTACCCTTGCCACCCAGTTTCTCAGCGATGTACTGACATACAATCCTGCCGGCTTCGACGTTATCGGTCTGTACCGTAGCGTTGGCACCTTGCACCATGACATCTACGCCCACAACCACTATGCCTGCCTTCCTTGCTTTCGCAATCGCAGGCGCGATTGCGACAGGGTCGACGGCGTTGACAAGAATCAAGTCTACGCCCGAAGAAATAAAGTTATCGATTTGAGTGAACTGCTTATTCAAATCGTAATCTGCCGACACTGAGATAAATTTTGCGGCGGGATTGATATGCAGTGCCTCGGCTTTGGCGCCATCTACCATCGCTACAAAGTAAGGATTACCCAGCGAGCCAACAGTTATCCCGACGGATTTCAACTCTCGCGCTTGAGCGCTGCTAAATGCCAGTAGTGTACAAACAGCGGTAAATATTATTTTTTTCATGAGTACTGTCTCTTGTTATTGGAGTGTGGGGGGTATATATGATTCAGGTTCG
This sequence comes from Pseudomonas sp. PDM25, assembly GCF_019219045.1. Lineage (NCBI taxonomy): Bacteria > Pseudomonadati > Pseudomonadota > Gammaproteobacteria > Pseudomonadales > Pseudomonadaceae > Pseudomonas > Pseudomonas sp. PDM25. The sequence goes on along the minus strand of NZ_JAHUWL010000006.1, from coordinate 176,971 downwards.
TGCACCTGACTGCCGAAAGCGATCGAGGGCTACCGCTCCGATGATGACAACACCTTTGATAATGTATTGCCAGATATCCGAGACTCCCAGCAATATCAGGCCATTGGAAAGAGTAGCGATAATCAGGGCGCCAATTAGCGTGCCGACGATAGTGCCGACGCCTCCTGTAAAGCGCGTGCCTCCCAGAATAACGGCGGCGATAGCGTCGAGTTCATAAGACTGTCCCATTTGCAGTCCATTAGCAGCCATCAGTCGAGCGGAAGTCATGATGGCCCCCACGCCCGCCAATAAACCGGACAGAGCATAAGTAAATAACAGGACTTTCCAGACTTTGATTCCCGACAACCGTGCGGCCTCAGGATTACCGCCCACTGCGTAAATCTGTACGCCTAACACCGTACGTCGAAGAATAACCCACGAAAGAGTAACCACGACTACCGCGATTACAACCAGCCATGGCACCCCGAACAACGTATCGTTTCCAATGTAAGCAAAGGACAGGTCGGGATTGAAAACCGTTTTGTCTTCGCCGATAAGGCGTGCGATTCCACGCATCGCAGTCAATCCGCCTAGCGTGACGATAAACGCCGGTAGCTTTCCAAACGCGACCAATACACCATTGACGAGCCCTAGTAACAGTCCGACTCCAAGCCCCGCAGCGATGGCCAGGGGAGCAAACCCCGGAACTTGCGATACCAATAGCGACACTACTGCGGAAACAGCCAGAATCGAACCAACCGAAAGGTCGATTCCACCTGTCAAAATCACGAAAGTTAGACCTGACGCCAATACCACATTGATAGAGGCTTGCTGACTGATGATCGAGAAATTCTGAACCGAGAAAAAGCTCTCGCTCATCAGGCCAAAGCCCACGCAAAGGAGTAAGAGTACGGGCAGCATGCCCGCCACTCTCATCAGTTGGCGCATTTTATCCTGGGTGGAAACTCCGGCGATGCTTCGTACACCAGGCGTGGTGAAGTCACTTGCTACTTTGTTTTGCAGTGGGGAAGTCATTGGACTAAGTCTCCGTTGGCTAGAGTCAACCTGTCGCTGCCTGTGGCAGACGCGATAATGGCTTCAGGTGTGATATCAAGACCGCTGTGGCCACCGAGTTCGGTGACAAGTTTACCTTCACACATGACCAATACACGGTCGGCAATTCCAACGATTTCTGGTAGTTCACTTGAAATTATCACTACGCAAACGCCGGATGCTGCTAATGCATTGATGATTTTATATATTTCTGATTTAGCCCCAATGTCGACACCCGATGTAGGCTCGTCGAGGAACAATACTCTGGGCTTCATCTCCAGCAGACGAGCCAGCAAAACTTTTTGCTGGTTGCCTCCGGACAGCGCTCCAACATTGATATCGGAGGACGCTTTGATATTGAGTGCCTGGATTGCTTGTTCGGTACGTCCAGTTCCGGCGGCTCGGTCCACGAACCCCGCATATCGAGCATCACTTCCCACAACACATACATTGATATTGTCGTGGACACTCATGTCGAGAAAAAGGCCCAGTGCTTTGCGGTCTTCTGTCAGATAGACGATGCCTGCGTTACCTGCATCGCGAGGAGAGCGTATGACTACAACTTCGCCGTCCATTTCAATCTTTCCGCCTGAGTACGCGTCGACGCCTGCGATTAATCGGGCAAGTTCGGTTCTTCCAGAACCCACCAGTCCTGCAATCCCGAGAATTTCGCCGGCATACAGATCGAAACTGCAATCCTGAATTTTGAAGTCATCTGTAAGATTGCGAACACGTAGTATCGGTTGCTCGTAAGAGCACAAAGGACGCTCATGGGCGTAGAAGCCGGAAACATCGCGGCCAACCATCATCCGGACCAGGGTTTCAGCTGACAGCGTGACGCGATCCAGCGAACCAACGTAATGACCGTCCCGGAGCACCGAAACACAATCGGACAATGCGTATATCTCGGCCATACGATGGCTGATATAGATGATCGCGACGCCATCATCACGTAGCTGGCGAATCAATGTAAAAAGACTTTCGGTCTCTTTTGTGGATAGCGGCGTTGTAGGCTCGTCCATCACCAGGATTCGCGTATCGGCATGAATTGCACGCGCGATTTCAACAAGTTGTTGGTCCGCAATCGACAAAGTACCGACCAGTGCGTGCGGATCAAATGTAACGCCAAGTCGCTTTAGTACTACGAGCGCACCTTCGGTCATTGCCTTGCGGTTTATAACGCCACATCGTCGGATCTCTCTACCCAGGTAGATGTTCTCCACCACGCTCATATTCACGCACAAGCTGAGCTCTTGATAGATGACGGATATGCCATGGCGCTTCGCATCGTTCACGCCATAGTTTCGAATCTCACATCCGTCGATTCGAATAGTGCCACTGTCGGCGACATAGGCCCCCGATAGTATTTTCATCAGAGTGGATTTTCCGGCGCCGTTTTCGCCCATTAGCGCGTGGATTTGTCCTGGGAAAATACTGAGGTCAATGTCATGCAGGACGCGCACCCCATTGAATGACTTCGAGATGGAATGCATTTCCAATAGGGCAGGAGGGGGGCTTTCAGATCCAGTGCTCAGCATAGCTGTTAACTCCTTATCTACCGATTTGAGAAGCAGTTGAAACCTCTCATCGGTGTTCTTGTTCGAGCAACATAGTCGAAAGGAAAGCGCTTGCGCAAGCGCTTTCCTTTTCGTTCGAGGAATTCTCCAAAAAGCACTTCCATGTCCATCCCCTAGGGAAGCCCCGATCAAAGAGGAGGTGAATAGGATGTTAGGAAAGCGCTTGCGCAAGCGCTTTCGTCTCGGCTATGCTTTTTTCAACAAGCGCTGCTGCGTCCATCAATTGGTTCGCAGGATGATCGCTACGATAATAAAAAGGAGTGCCCGGCTATGCTGCATAGCGGATTCCACCATCTCGATTTACAGATTTCAGATGCGCTGTGCATCTCGCTGGGTCTTTCACGAAATTGCGGGCTCGCCCCGGCATCAATTCCGAGAGCCATCGACGCATTTTCTCGCCGTGAGCTTTACAATAGGTAGCAACTGGACATGAGTTCAGCGCTATCCATCAAATCACGTGAGAAAGGAGTGATACACAGTGGGCGCAAAGATGAGCGACGTCGCGAGAGCCGCGAACGTATCAATGTCTACGGTATCTCATGTACTCAACGGTACTCGTAAAGTACATCCTGACACCGTCCGTAGTGTGAATCAGGCGGTAGAGTCCGTAGGCTATATTCGAAACTCACTCGCTCGGTCTCTGGCTCGCTCCTCTTCGGGTTCAGGTGCTATCGGCGTGGCGATTGCTACGCTTTCAAACTATTACTTCAGTGAAACAGTACGTGCCATCGAAGCGGCATGCGCGAAAAGCGGTTTGATGATGATACTGGTCAATACGCAAAGAGATCCGGAACAGGAACTCAAAGCGGTCAAGGCACTGCATGAGCGACGTGTTGACGGGATTGTACTCGCTTCGGAATATGATCCGGAAAATCGAGTATTTAATTACTTAAAAGCCAACAAGATACCCACGGTTCTCATTGATCGACTTCTCTCGACGTCTTTTGATCAGGTGGGGGTAGAGAATAAGCACTCCTCTCAAGAGTTGATTGCACATTTGATTAAGCTTGGTCATCGGCGTATCGGGATGGTATCCGGACGATTGACCCAGTCTTCTTCTCATGAGCGAATTGACGGCTACCGTGCGGCTTTAGCTGACGCTGGAATTGAGTACGAAGATCAATTGGTTTGCTGTGGTGAATCGGCGATTGCGCCGGCAATGGAAGCCACTCGCCATTTGCTATCGCTAGAGCACCCGCCCACCGCAATAATGACTGCAAACAACTTGATGACCATTGGTGCAATGCAGGCTCTTCGTGAAGCGGGGCTTGAGGTGCCAAAGGATATCGCGCTGGTTGGCTTTGACGATTTCGACTGGGCGGATGCTTTTAGCCCAAGACTGACAGTTGTAGCGCAACCTCTCGAGGAGCTCGGGGCCCAGGCTGTGAAGCTTTTATTGAAGCGTATCAAGCAACCTGAGGGTAGACGTCAGACTATTAGATTGAAACCCTCTTTAATCCAGCGAGATTCTTGCGGCGCTCCCAAATGACGGTACTCAGGGTTTCGTCCTGAGGATTTAGCGGTGCAGACGTGAATTAGTTGATGCTAGTCCACGTCTCGCCGCCTGAATGACTTTGAAACTAAATGACTAGTACCTGGTTTCCATTTGTCGTGCACGGATATGCATGTTTGCAGTGTTTTCTGCTTGAGTGTCCCGCGTTCGGTTTTGTTTTCGTCAGGTTTCAATGATTTCGTTATAGAGATAAACATTTATTTTAATCGCGATGGAGAACGCTGGCCTCGCGGAACTAAATCCGATAATGGGTCGTAACTGCACAATGCAGGGCTTATTCCTGTGATGGCGCTTCTGCGTTTGTAGAGTTACAAAACGCCCGCATTTGAATGGCAAGAAAAGAGTTGATTGAGACGGCACAAGCCGTATTGGCGAAGAAGGGCTGAGCATGAATAACTACAACAAAACGAATGATGTGACTGCACTGCCGGCATGGCGCAATCTGCTCGATCATCGAGAGAGCATGAAAAATTTTAGTATGCGCGATGCCTTTCGAGATAACAGTAAACGCTTTCAAGACTTTTCCTTGGCGGGCTGCGGGCTGTTTTTGGATTACTCCAAAAACCTGATCACTCACGAAACGCGTTCATTGCTTGTAAACCTTGCTCGCGAGGCAGGCGTGGAACAGGCCGCGCGTGCCATGTTCAGTGGAGAGAAAATCAATTGCTCCGAGGGGCGTCCAGTGCTGCATACGGCGCTGCGGCGACCAGTGGGAGACGCTTTGATGGTCGATGGTCGCAACTTGATGCGCGATGTGCATGGAGCCTTGGCGCAGATGACTGACGTTGTGAGTCGTATCCATAACCATCTGTGGCGTGGTTACAACGACAAGGTCATCACCGATGTCGTAAACATTGGTATTGGTGGCTCATTTCTGGGCCCGGAGCTTGTCTCTGAGGCGCTGGCGCCTTTTGCTCGGCATGGGGTGCGGTGCCATTATCTAGCTAATATCGACGGCAGTGAGTTCCGAGAGGTTACAGCCGAACTGAACGTAGAAACAACGCTGTTCATCATCTCCAGTAAAACCTTCGGTACTCTTGAAACCTTGAAGAATGCACAAGCTTCTCGTAGCTGGTACTTGGCTAAGGGCGGGACGGAAGAGAAGCTATATCGCCATTTCATTGCTGTGACCAGTAATCGCCAGGCAGCGCTGGATTTCGGCATCCGTGAAGTAAACATATTTCCTATGTGGGACTGGGTCGGTGGCCGTTACTCACTATGGTCTGCAATTGGCCTGCCGATTGCGCTGGCCATTGGTATCGCTAACTTCAAGGAACTGCTATCCGGCGCATACGCTATGGATCAGCATTTCCTGAACGAACCATTGGAACAGAACCTTCCTGTTCTTTTAGCGGTACTCGGCGTTTGGTATCACAATTTTTGGGGTGCGCAAAGCTATGCTTTCTTGCCCTATGACCATTACCTGCGCAACTTCGTTAAGCATCTGCAGCAGATGGACATGGAGTCAAATGGCAAAAGTGTTCGTCATGACGGCACGTCAGTGTCTTGCACCACGGGCCCGGTAATCTGGGGCGGCGTGGGGTGTAACGGACAGCACGCTTACCACCAGTTGCTGCATCAGGGAACGCCTCTGATTCCAGCTGACTTCATTGTGCCTGTGGTCAGCCACAATCCAGTGGCTGATCATCAGGAATGGCTGTATGCCAATTGCTTGTCTCAAAGCCAAGCGCTGATGTGGGGCAAAACCCGCAGTGAAGCTGAGGCAGAGCTAAAAGCCAAAGGCCTTTCATCCAGTGAGATTGAACGACTGGCACCGCATAAAGTGATCCCCGGTAACCGGCCAAGCAATACAGTTGCTCTTGAGATCATCAATCCACATAGCCTTGGTGCGCTGATCGCCCTATATGAACACAAGGTCTTTGTCCAAGGTGTAATTTGGGGAATCAATTCGTTTGATCAATGGGGCGTGGAACTGGGCAAGGAGCTAAGTAACAACGTCCATAACCTCCTGACTCGCTATGACGCGCAACCGGCTGATGATTCATCTACGCAGGGTCTTATAGATTTCTTCCGAGGACGCCATCGGGGGTAGAGCCTCATAAGATTGGACGGGTAATGCCTTATCGTTAGCTCGTCTGGTCACTTTGCACCGGCAATGCCTGGATTTTTCTCATTGGTTCAGCGGTGCCTTTTCTATTCGATTTAACTTGGTATTTCCCTTTCTGAAACAGGTGCGTGGGAGTTAACCCCGTACTTTGATTAAAAGCGTGCTGTTCGCGTTGGCCTTATCCAATAAATATAACAAACAAAAGGTGTTATGAATGAACGTTAAAACTCTCAGCGTAGTTCTGGGTGCGTCCTTTGCTGTCGGCTTTTTGCCCGTTGACGCGTATTCAACAGACTTCAGTGGTTATTTCAGAACCGGAGTTGGAGATTCGACTCAAGGAGGGAAACAGTCGTGTTTTCAGCTACCGGGCGCGCAATCCAAATACCGTCTTGGCAACGAATGTGAGCAATATCTGGAGCTGGATTTGCGCCAGGATCTGCTTTCACTGGACGACGGCTCGGTGGTCAGCGTGGAAGGCATGGCACAGTTTTATAACGAATATGGCCATGAACCAAAATTTGACGGGGAGCACGGCTATACGCGGATGAGCCAGCTCTACGCTGAGTGGAGCAAGATGCCGGCATTGAATGGCGGTTCTTTCTGGGCGGGCCGTCGTTACTACAACCGAAACGACATCAATATTTCCGACTACTTCTACTGGAACCAAAGCTCAACAGGCTTTGGGTTCGACCAGGTCGCATTGGGCGATCTGAAATACAGCTATGTGCTCTCACGCAAGGACAACGTCTTCCAAAAGGATTTTGTTACCCGTCATGATGTGACCGTCAGCGGATTCAACACAAATCCCGGTGGTGAGGTTCAACTGGGCGTCAGTTATCTGGACAAGCCGAGCCGCGAGAATGCTCATCAGGGCTGGTCGGTGGTTGCCCAGCACAAGCAGGTCGCGTTTCTTGGCGGAGTCAACAAGTTCGCTGTTCAATACGGCCGAGGGCCGGGCACCGCATTGGGCTACACCGGTGATACCACGTTGGATGAGAGCAACAAGAGCTGGCGGCTCGTGGAGTTTTTCGACTGGCAAATGACCCATGCTTTTAGTGGTCAAGTTGAATTGGTCTATCAAAAAGACACGCGCCCTGATGGTGATGATCAGAACTGGTTATCCATTGGTGTTCGGCCAATTTATGCGTTCACGGACCAGTTCAAGTTGATCACCGAAGTTGGGCGCGACCAGGTTGAAGCTGCAGACGGTACCCGAAAACTCACTAAGTACACCATCGCGCCTACCTGGTCACCGAAGGGCCCCGGATTCTGGGACAGGCCGGAATTTCGTCTGTATTACACCTACGCTACCTGGAACAAGGCTGCGCAACGCGCCGCCAGCTTGCAATCTCCGGGATCGGCGCTGTCTGATACCGGTGCGTTTGGTACAGACCTGCAAGGTTCCAACGTAGGTGTTCAGGTCGAGTATTGGTGGAAATAAATCCTGAAATGACAGGGCTGACAATAAGCCCGGATCCGCTTCGACAACTGCGGATAGCGAGGGCAACCCAACGCTTCCTCTCAAACAGGAAGTGGTGAACCGCGAGAGGAAGTGAGCGAGTCAGAGGGTGCTGAACGTTGTGACGTTCAGCACCCTAGTCGATCGAACATTGTTGAGGTTTTTTCAGGCGAGTCATCACTCAGAGTGAGAGACAACGTCACCATCCTTTTATCCAGTGATCGGGTTTGTAATTGCGCACTGATGCACCGGCGCGAAAGTCACCTATGCCGCCGCTTCGTCGCTTCTTGCAGCTGCATTCGAAAGTATCAGCCCAAATATTCGTCCAGGTTGCTGGATTCTTCTGCAAAGCGGTCGATCAGAAATTCGAGAAGGGCGCGTACGCGAGGTGCCATATACCGGTTGCGTTGATATAGGGCATGTACCGGCGCGTCCTCAGACCGCCACTGCGGCAATAGAATCTTCAAGCGTCCTGCTCGTAGGTCTGCGCCAATATCCCACATCGATTTCATTGCAATGCCGTAACCGTGAACCGCCCACTCTCGAGCGACCGCGCCATCATTCGTCTCGCGAGCGTTTGCAAGCGGGACCCTATAACTTTCGACTTTGTCATTTCGGATGAAGCGCCAGTCGTTTGCAGGCCCGGCGACAGAGTTAAGGACAATGCAGTCGAAACGTTCCAAATCCCGTGGATGTTCGGGGGCGCCGTGTTTTGCCAGATATCGAGGCGATGCACACAGCACGCGCCGATTGGGTGCCAAGGGGCGGGCAACGAAGGAACTGTCCGGCGGCACGCCAAATCGGATGGCGAGATCAATATCGTCTTGCAACAAATTCGACAGCGAATCCGACAGCACCAGCGCGAACCTCACCTCAGGGTATTGCGTGTTGAACTGGTCAAGCCAGTTCTTTAACACGTTGCGACCGAAATCCGAGGTAGCGGATATTCGCATCTTGCCACCCACGACGCTTTTCCCAGCCTGGAGAAAGGCATTGCCATCGTCGAGTGCCTGGAGTGCCTGCTGGCAATAGGACAAATACGTCCGCCCTTCATCCGTCAAGCGCAGATGGCGTGTCGTGCGCTCGAACAGGCGCGTATGCAACACAGATTCGAGCTTAACCAGGCGCGCACTCGCGGCAGCGGGGGATAGCCCGAGCTTGCGACCTGCAGCCGACAATCCACCGAGATTTGCTGCTTCGACAAACAGCCTGATGTCGCCTAGGTAGTCCATGATATTTCGAAATTTTTTGAAAGTTATTCAAATAATACGTCAATTATCAAATTGAGGAGGGCTACGCAAAATAGCGGCATGAACAAACAGTCGCAGTTGCTCGATCGGATTCGACTCAGCGGCATTCACTAGGGGCTCAATGAAGTGCCGCTTGCGGGCGAACGCCAGTTGTTCGTCGCAATGGCATCGGGCGTCGTCATCGAACTGGTCCCCAATCAGCAATCAGTCATCCCCTGAGCAGCCGAGCCTTTATCAAACTGCAGTTCGACCGTGTATCCCTCATTACCTATCGATTGGAGAATCCTCATGTCGCTTTTGCCTGTTGCGCGCCTGACCCGCACAAGTTGTTGGTTACTCACTTCCCTGGTCACCGTCGCGCTGACCCCCGTCTTCGCCGCGACCGATTCGCTCGTCCAGCCCCGCACTGTGATCGTCGATCATAGTCTTGCGAAAACACAGGTCGAGGCGCAGATACTGGCCGCACGCCGCTATGGCACGTTCTGGACCACCGGCGACGAAGCTCTCGCGCGCGCCGCCCTGGCATCCGACTTCAAGGATTCAACACTGCCGCCAGGTCGCCCCCAGGGCATTGCCGGGCCGATCGCGGCCTCGAAAACGATGCATGCGGCTATTCCCGATATCCAGTGTGAAGTGGAGCAGATGATGGTGGTTGGCGACCGAGTCATCGCTCATTTGCATTTCACCGGCCACTTTACCGGCCAGTTCAAGAGCGTCCAGGGCAAAGGGCAGCCGATTGACTTCATCGCGACCGATATTTATCGCGTCGTCGAAGGTCGCATCGCTGAGAACTGGCATCTCGAAGACAATCTGACCCTGCTGCAACAGCTCGGCTTGATTGCCAAGTAAGGAGATTGCACTGATGAACATTGACCATGAACCCATTGCTGACGGCCCGAATACATTGGAGCAAGTCAGCCGCCGGACGTTTCTCAATCGAGCCGGGGCGGCAGCGGGCGTCCTTGCTGCGAGTGCGGTGTTCCCTACCGTCGCAGCCGCGCAAGCTGCGCCCTCCACGTCAAAGCTCGTGACTACGCCACGCCATGGTCAGTTCTGGCCTGACGGCATTCGGCTGGTCATTTCCATTTCCATGCAATTTGAGGCGGGTGGACAGCCGTCCAAAGGTACGGACAGTCCTTTCCCCAAGGTAGATTTTCCGCCGGACATTCCATCAGATCCAGCAGCCAATACCTGGTTCGCCTACGGCTATCGCGAGGGAATTCCACGCATGCTCGATCTGTGGGATCGCCACCATGTCAAGGTGACCTCGCACATGATCGGCGAGGCCGCTCGGCGGCATCCCGAAATGGCAAGAGAGATCGTTGCGCGCGGCCATGAAGCGGCCGGACACGGTCCTCGCTGGAGTTCCCAGTATGCGATGAGCCGTGAGGAGGAGAAGCAGTTCCTCATCCAGGCAGCCAGCATGGTCGAAGAAGTCACGGGCCAGCGACCGATAGGCTACAACTGCAACTGGCTGCGGCGTGGCCCGAACACGTTGTCGTTGCTACAAGAGTTGGGCTACGTCTACCACATCGATGATCTGAGTCGCGATGAGCCTTTCATTGAACAGGTCAACGGCAAGGACTTCGTCGTGGTGCCATATACGCTGCGCAACAACGACATCCTGCTGATCGAAGGCCGCAACTATTCGCCGACCCAGTTCCTGGAGCAGATCAAGCTGGATTTCGATCAACTCTACGAAGAAGCCGGCACACGCCGCCGCATGATGTCGGTCAGCGCTCATGACCGCATCAGCGGCTCGCCGCAGATGGTGAGGGTCTGGGACGAGTTTCTGCGTTACGCCAAAAGCCGGCCGGGGGTCGCATTCATGCGCAAGGACGAGATTGCACGCTACATCCAGAACAGCCCGCTGACTTTGCGCGAAGCTGAAACACTATAAAAACGGCCGCGAATTGCGGCCGTCATGGCGCTTTTCGTTTGACGCTATCTGTAACGATCAGCTGTGGCATGTCGGTCGGATGCAGGTTCGTCATCTGACACTGACCGATGGTTATGAACCAGAGTCGCTGACGCTCTACGGCTATTTTTTTTGTGAGTCCGTGAATTCGACCGAATTTGAGGAGCTGAAACACGGACGTAATATTCGGGCAATACAATTCGCGGCAATGGAATAAAGGTGTAAGAGATGAATCGGCCATCACGAAGCATGCGCAAGTTGCTCGACTCAGTCGCCACCAACAACGAGATGGCGGCGCTTGATGTAATGCGCGCAACTGAGCAGATCAAGGACGAGTTGTTGCGCCAGCGGCTGCTCAACCTGATTCACCGGCTCAATCAGGACGCCAATGACTTGCGATTGGCGCGCGATGACATTCAGGGCGGCGCTATCAAATTAGCGTGACCGGCCACCGGCGAGCCCAATGCAGCCGGTCCCGACCGGCAGAAAATGGCCGTTATCCAACTGATGCAAAAATCAGTTATCCCGGGTATCGCAGCCGGCCCGATGCACATAGGGGCCGATTAGGAGGTTTCATTGACAACTACCTGTAGGACCGGATAGGTCACTCTACGAGGCAGTTTGGTAAAAAACGTCAAAAAGAAGTCGTCATTGTTCTGGTAAATATCGTGGGTATGCGACTTGAAATCAGGCTTGAACGGCGCGTCAGTGATTGCCTGATTTCAACCATACCGAGACACATAATCCGCTTTTTTTCATCTCGTCCGAGTAACTCAATCGAACGCGAGCTCCCGTACGATCGGCTATCGCTTCGACGATCGACAAGCCCAACCCAGAGCCTGCTTCATCCGTTCCCAGGCATCGATAAAACGGATCGAACACTCGCGATTGTTCCTCTACCGAGATGCCTGGGCCTGAGTCCTTGACCTGCAGGATTGCAGTCTCTTGCGTCAGCTCGACCGAAAGGTCGATCCGTCCACCATGGGGCGTGTAACGGATCGCATTGTCCACCAGATTCTTGACCAGGAGTAACAGGTCCATTTCGTTGATGGTGACATGCACGTCCTCGATACTTTCAACGCCAATATCGATGCGTTTACGTTCTGCCAGCGGTAATAAATCTTCCAATACACGGCGAAAGACTTCATGGATTGAAACGGCTGTCTGTGGTCGGTCCGAGCTCGCTTGCGCGGTCGCCAGGGACAACAGTTGATCGATCAGCTTTCTACCGCGCTCTATTCCCCGGGACAACGGCAACAGGCGCTCACGGGCCGGCCCCGGCATCTCAGTGGCGGCCAGTCGCTCAGCTTGCAGGGAAAGGGCTGCCATGGGCGAACGCAGTTCGTGGGCAGCGTCGGCAACGAAACGACGCTGGTTTTCCATGGACTGCGCAACACGCGCGAGCAAGCGATTGATAGCCACGACGAAAGGCCGAATCTCGGTCGGCAAATGGTGCTCGTCGATAGGGTGCAGTGCCTGTTCATCGCGTTGATCGATGTCAGCCGAAAGGGCGGCAATCGGACGGAACAGTTTGCGCACCAGGTCGCCCACCGCCAGCAATAGCACCGGAAAAAGAATGAGAAACGGCAGCAAACTTCGCCAGGCGCTCTCGCGGGCTTCTTTGTCGCGGACGCCGGTTTCTTGAGCGACGACGATGCGCTCACCGCGGGCTGTGGTTCTGACCAGCACACGAAAGTCTTCGTCGGTGACATTCAAGGTCGAGAAGCCATCGGCCAGTGTGGTGGGGAAGGGCAGTGGTATCAGGGTGTCATCGTTGCCGATGGCTTTACTGCCATCGGCCAGGTATTGCACGATGACCCTGGATTCTTCATTGTCGCCATCGACTTCCTGGGACGCGGGATAGTGTAGGGACACCTGCTGGCGATCAAACAAGACGGCCACCTGACGCAAGGTGTCGTCCTGCATTTCGTGGGCCTCGTCGAACGCAGAGACAAACGCAAAAATCCCGGCCAGCACCGCAACGATCAGGATGGCCAGCGATAGCGTCACGGACAGGCGTAGCTGTACCGAGTCCCTCAAACGCTTTTTGAAACCATCCATCCCATCCCCCTCACGTTCTTGATGACATGGCTTCCTAGCTTGCGCCGCAGGGCGTGAATCAAAAACTCCACCGCGTTGCTTTCCACTTCATTGCCCCAACCATAGATGCGGTCTTCGAGTTCACTGCGCGAGAGAATTGCACCTGGTCGAATCATCAATGCCTGCAGCAGGGCGAACTCACGACTGGACAATTGGACGTCGCTATTTTCTAAGGTGGTGGCTTGTTTGGAGATCAAGTCCAGCGACACTAAGCCATTGTCCAGCACGGACAGGGCTGCGCCACCTTTCCGGCGAAGCACGGCTCGTATACGGGCCAGCAGCTCCGCCATATCGAACGGTTTGAGCAGGTAGTCGTCAGCGCCACCGTCAAGGCCGCGCAAGCGATCACCCAGGTCGTCCCGTGCGGTGATGATCAGCAACGGCACCGGGTTGTTGCGCGTGCGAATGCTGTCGAGTACATCCAGGCCATCTTTTCCGGGCAACCCAAGATCCAGTAGCACCAGGTCATAGTGTTGGGTGTCCAGCGTTGCAAGCGCGGTGAGACCGTTTTTCACCCAGTCAGTGGCATAACTCGCATCGTTCAGGGCGCCCTGGGTCGCTTCGCCAATCATCAGGTCGTCTTCAACCAGCAATATCCGCATTTGCCGCTCCAGAAAAAGGCGCGACCGTCATGACCGTCGCGCCTGTATTGAAGCATCTGTACAAATGTTTGTCCGCTGTGGGATCACCTTCGGAATCAGGACTTGTCCTTCATCGAATCGAAGGCCTTCAACAGCTCATCCATCATAGCCTTGCAGTCGTTCTGTTGCGGGTTACTGGCGCGCAAGGCATCGAGTGCGCGGTCGATCGCCTTGTCCACGACATGCCAGTCGCTGGCAGCGCGAGGTTTGATCCCGGCTTCAGCCGAGTCCCAAGTGGTTTCCAGATCCTTGATGCGGGCTTTCGCACCGGGCAGATCATTTTTGCCGACGAGCACGGCAACGTCGGCGGCAATGTTGCGGAACTCGGACAGATCCCCCAGTTTTGAACCCGACTGGGATTGACTGCTCACCGAGCTTGAGGTCGTACCCGCGTTGGGCTTGTCGGCAGGTTTCGAGCAACCGGCGGCGACGCTGAGCAAAAAAATGGACGAGACGATGGCAACGTGGCGAATGATGTTTTGAATCTGGCGCATGAAGATTCCTTAAATGACTTTTGGGCGTTTACTGAGTGACGGTTTTGCGATTGCCGACGCTGATTTGCGCGACCGCAACCAGAATGACGATGACGCACAGGAAGATGGCACTGGTCCAGGTGGCACCCATTCCGAGACCGCCGTAGGTTTTGGCTTGGGTCAACAAGTCGCCGAGGGAGGCGCCGAATGGACGGGTCAGGATGTAGGCGATCCAGAACGTCAGCACCATATTGCAGCCCATGCGCCAGGCCACCAGGGTGGCAGCGATCAGCGCACCAAAGATGACGGCACCGAGGGTGAAACCCAGACCCAAGGCTTCGGTAGCCAGGTCACCGGCGGCGGTACCGAGGGCAAAGGTGCAGAGCACTGTGGCCCAATAAAACAACTCTCGCCGCGGCGTGACAATTTCGCGGATCGACACGTTGTGTTCGGTCCGATACCAGACCAGGAAGTTCATCGCCAACAAGGCGGAAAATACTGCCGTGCTGGTGTACAGACTGACGTCCAGTACGTCGGTCAAAATGTCGGTGATTTGTGTCCCTACGATGCTCACCAATACGACGGTCAACCAGTAAATCCAGGGTGTGTAGGCTTTGGTGCGCAATTGGTAGAACATCGCGATTGCCAGTAAAACCGCCATGCCGATACTGGTCGGGCCCGCGCCGAAGCCGGCATCGACGGCAAGAAAGTCAGCGCCAGTTTCACCCACGGTCGTTGACAAGATCTTGATCACCCAGAATGACAGCGTCACTTCGGGCACTTTATTGAGCCAGCCGGCTATTGCGGATTTCATAGGCGCGTAGCCTCTCCTGAGTAGCGCGGAATGTGCGCAGGGGAGAAGGTACGTAACGAAACTTAGCTGAGCCTGAGGGCGGCAAATCGGTCGCCAGTTCATCTGGCGCCGCACGAATGTTTCGACTAAAGGCCCGAAAGATCTGCGCGGGAGGGTTCTCAGTGCCAGCACGATCACTCCCCAACGCGTGGCCCGTTTGCGAGTTGTCGGCGGTTTTCGAGATCAAGGCCATCAGCACTGGCGTGGTGGCACCCAGCAGCACTTAAACGGTATCAAACGGGTTCGTTAAGGTGGCCTCCTGAAACCTGTTCTCCTCTAAAACGCATTATTTAAAGTTTTTTTCGCTATCACCTTTGCCGCTCACAAAATTTTCATTTCGTTTTGATTATAAGCCTCCGCAGGTACAGAAGAACCTTGCAAACATGCAGAGTAATTTATGGAAGTGACCGTTGTTAGTAACGACTATGTCGGCTTGGTAGACGTGTGTCGTCGGAAGTGCGGCAAGGATGTTTACGCTAGACGTGTTGTCGGTGGAAACGCCACCGTCGTGCTTTCTGAATTCATTGACGTCGACCGCCGCAATTTCGAGTTCCAGTTGCTGGACGTGGTCGACAAAGAAGCGCTGCTGGGTTTGTTTGCTGAAAATGAGTTCGAACACGTTGTCCACCCGGCAGCCCAAGCCGGTGTGCGCTATTCCATCGATCATCCGGACAACTACGCGCAAAGCAATCTGGTGGGGTTCCTCAACATGCGGGAAGCCTGCCGTGCGAAACCGGCGCGCAAAGCAAGGTTTACAACATCGGCTTTGGCGCGCCGGTGAAGCTTCTGGAGTTTGTCGAGTGCATTGAAGAGGCACTGGGAATCCGCGCAATAAAAAATTTCATGCCGCTGCCGTCAGGCGACGTCGTTAACACGTGGGCGGACACTCGCGAGCTGGTAGACCGCGTGGGTTTTCGCCCACAGATCACGGTGTCCAGCGGCGTGCAGTCGTCTGTCGATTGGTACCGCAACTATTACAGCGTCTAGCCGCTCACCCCTCAGCTTTTTTTACGGAAATGTCATGCAAGAAACGCCTTATGTGTCGGTCCTGATTCCGGCAAAAAACGAAGCCGGTAACCTCATCCCACTTCTGGAGGAAGTGCGTGTAGCGCTGGCCAACGAGACCTTTGAAGTCATAGTGGTTGACGATGGCAGCACCGATGCCACAGCCACCGAATTACGGACATTACAAGCTAATGGCTACAGTCAGTTGCGGGTACTCAGTCATGCTCGTTCCCTTGGGCAGAGCACCTCGATTTACCACGCTGCTGAAGTGGCACGTGGGCATTGGTTGGCAACCCTTGATGGTGATGGTCAGAACGATCCAGCCGATCTAACGAAAATGCTCGATTTGGTCCGTGGTTCGGAGGGCAAACCCGGCGGGGTCAAACTGGTGGCGGGTCACCGCGTGAACCGCCGGGACACGGCGAGCAAACGCTGGGCTTCGCGATTTGCCAACAACCTGCGCAGTCGTCTGCTGAAAGACCAAACGCCCGATACCGGTTGCGGTATCAAATTGATTGAACGCGAGGCGTTTCTGCGCTTGCCGTATTTCGATCACATGCACCGTTTTATTCCTGCGCTGATCCGTCGTCACAACGGCCGAATGTTGATTCAACCAGTGAACCACCGTGAGCGCGGTGCAGGAGTTTCCAATTACGGAAACCTCGACCGAGCCCTTGTGGGCATAGTTGATTTGTTCGGGGTGTGGTGGTTGATAAAACGCACTCGCCTGGAAGTCAACGCCCAGGAAATCGAGGTCTGACATGGGCAGAGAAACTTTGTGGTTGGCCGTTGGCTTCGTTGGCCAGTTGGCTTTTACCGGGCGTTTTGTCCTGCAGTGGCTATACAGCGAATACAAAAAACGCAGCATGATACCTGTTGGATTCTGGTACCTGAGTATCGTCGGCAGTGCGCTGTTGTTGGCGTACGCAATCTACCGCGAAGACCCGGTTTTTATCGTCGGCCAGTCCTTCGGTTTTATTGTGTACTTGCGCAATTTGCAATTGATTGCAAAACATCGTGAGCAGGAAAGCTACGAGCTGGAAAAAAAGGACTGAATCGGTGCGGATACGACTATTTACTTCGCGGTTAGAGCGATTGGCTTACGCAGACAAACCTCCGCTTTTCATGTGGGCGGTGGCGCTATTCGTGCAACTTGCCCATCTGCCAAAAGTAGCCCTGTACTTGCCCGCGCTATTGGCGAGTGCTGTTGTTATTAGTTCACGAAAACACGATGAGCCCGTTGAGCGGACTCACGCATTCTCGTGCATCTTGGAAAAGGAGTGAGGCGCGTATGAGAACAGAAGGCGAGGTATTGCGGCCGATGCAAGCCGCGCGGCGCGCGCTGGATTGGCCAACCCTGGGCGTGGCAGTGTTGCTCCTGCTGCTGTTTTACTGGGGGCTGGGAAGTTTGCCGTTCCTGAGCGTCAATGAAGCCCGTCGCGCCGTGACGACACGGGAAATGC
Organism: Pseudomonas sp. PDM25; assembly: GCF_019219045.1. Taxonomy (NCBI): domain Bacteria; kingdom Pseudomonadati; phylum Pseudomonadota; class Gammaproteobacteria; order Pseudomonadales; family Pseudomonadaceae; genus Pseudomonas; species Pseudomonas sp. PDM25. Next base: position 159,619 of record NZ_JAHUWL010000006.1, on the reverse strand, counting down.
ACGAGGCTGGCCAATGGCTGTTGCCGTACATGAACGGCGAGCTGTACCTGTCCAAACCACCGCTGTTCTATTGGCTGGCCCTGGTCAGCACGTCACTGCTGGGCAGCCTCTCCGAATGGAGCGTGCGCCTGCCTTCGGCGCTGTTTGCGACGCTGTGTTGTCTGACCTTGTATCGCCAGGCTTATGCATTCGCCGGGCGACAGGTGGCGTTGCTGGCTGTGGTGTTCCTGGCGGCGAATGCCGGGTTCAGCCTGTTTGCCCGCCGGGCGGAAATAGAAATGCCTTTGACCGGCCTGTGTCTGCTGGCGCTGTTTTGTGCATGGCGCTTTCTGTTCGCGCAAGGCGGTCGCAGCTGGGTCTGGCTCAGTTACGGGCTGCTCGGCTGTGCCTTGCTGACCAAGGGGCCGGTCTGCCTGTTGTGGGTGACCGCGCCGATACTGGTCTATGCGTTGATCTGTCGCGATCGTTTGGCCCGAGCTTTTCTGTGTGACGGCTGGGGCTGGATGCTTGCGGTGCTGGTCGGGATATCCTGGTATCTGGCGGTGTCCATGCAGGAGGGCTGGAGCGTCTGGTCGGCCATCGTCAACGAAGACATCGTCAAGAAAATCAATGGCCAGGGGGCAGAAGCCTGGTACGCCTATCTGTTGTATCTGAGTGGGGATTTCTTTCCCTTCTGGCTGATACTTCTGGTGCGGCCGCGGCAACTCTGGCACGCCATCCGCCTGAGCCCGCAGCTGACCCTGTTGCTGTGCTGCATTCTGGTGCCGCTGCTGCTGTTCTCGCTGTTCACCGAGAAGCACGCCAAATACCTGTTGCCTATCTATCCGGCCATCGCCCTGTTGTTGGCCTGGCGCTGGAGCCAACTGCTGACCCAGGCCCGGCACCCCTGGCAGCGCTGGAGTCTGCGCATTGTTCCGGCCGTGGTACTGGCGGGATACACGCTGTTCTACTTGGGTCTTGAAGGGCGGGTATTTGCCCATCGGATCGACGGATTTGCGCAGATAAAAGCCGCCACCGATGCGTACCCAAACGTCCCGGCCTATAGCTTGGGAGCTGCGGACATTCGCCTGGTCTATTACATGGGGCGGCCCGTCAGTTCGATCACCGAGTCGCAAGTCAGCAGCGTAGCCCATACGCCGGGCCTGCTGTTTGTCCAGGAACCGCTTCCTGCGGCATTGCAAGCCCTGGCGCCTTGCACCCTGACGCGGATCGAGTCGTACCTGAAACCCAAACGTTCGGCCGTGTTGCTCGGACTAGGCTCTTTTTGCGCTAATCAGGGCCAGATCAAGCCTTGAATCTGCGTCATTGAAGCTCTGCATGACTGGATGTTGGCCCAGCTTGATCTTGTGCCCAACGGATCGGCAACATGGGCTTGATCCAGTCTGCGCGCCTCAACAGTGAAAACGCTTTCGCCCCACCGTCGATTTCTGATGGGGGAGGGCATAACAGTTTGCTAGCCGGTAATTCGAGCTTCCGAGGATAGAGCTTCGATTACGGTTTTTGCCTTGTAGCGATATCGCTGCAAGTCTGACAACAAAAAGCCCGCGCATGGCGGGCTCTCTGTATGGGGTCAAATCCTTTTGTCCGTTCAATCTGCGCTCCGTTCTGTGAGCACTTCGTGAAAAGCATGTCGATGGAACGAAAAAACCCGGCACTTGGCCGGGCTTTTTGTCGATAGGGCCAAATCCCTTTGGCTGACGGCATTGTGCTGGGTGGATGTGACGAAGGCATGACAGGGCGGATACGAAAGCGCAGGCAAAAGTCAGTTCCTTATTCAGATCTGCCGATTGGTACGCCTGTTCCGACAGACGCTGACGCTCGCCGGTATCTGCTGGCCCTTTACCGCTTCAGGCCTGCCCCTGCGACGCTTTACTACAGAGTCCGGTCATGCTGATAGAATCCGTCAGGTTATAGATAACACCCTTCTGAGAAATGATATGAATACACAATTGACGGAAGAAGAGATGCGCCGGGCACTGTTCGGTGATTCGGAGTCCCTTGCGCCGGCAATTACCTCACACGTGCAAGACTCCGTCCCGGATGTCGTGATCGTGCAACCGGTAAAGGCAGCGAAGAAAAAGATAGTCTCAAAAGGCTTCACGCCCAGGTTGAGAGTCACGCTGCGGGTGGGAAATGAATTTGAAGGCAAGATGCACGAGATGGTACATGAGGCCGATACGCTGAGCTCACTGGTTGCAGAGCAAGAAGCGACTAAGGCGGCCAGAACAAAATTCAGGTTTGTGGAAGTGGTGTCGGTCAAGTCGATGTAAGTGGGCACTCTTCCTCATGGGTCGACAGGAGCGCAGCTCATTGAACGTGTCGGCGTTCGGGCTTGGTTACGAGATGGGGGCATTCTCCAGGAACTTTGCGGACGGCCACGAGCGTAATTCGGTTGTTTGCGTTAGTGGCAGGGTGCCACAATCGCTTTTTTTAGTTGAGTCACGATCAGGTGGATCACATGGACTGCCCAGGATCTCGGAATGACCAAGAGTTTTTCATAGCCGAGCAGGTGCGAACTGACCGATTGCATCAACTATTTCGCCAATCAGTTTCTGCGGTTTTTGGTAGCTACCTCGCTGCCATCATGTTGTGTTGGCTGTGTTGGGATCGTTTTGAACACAGCGTTGTTCTTTGGTGGCTGGCCATACTGACCGGATCGACGCTGTTGCGCATCTCGATGTTTGTTGTCTACTTTCGCAGTGACGAAAGTGAGCGTACGCCTCAACGCTGGGAGCGCAAATACTGGAGCACGCTCGTGCTGTCCGCCAGTATCTGGGGGGGAGGTGCATTCGTTGTCATGCCCGCAGACGATCTTTTGTCGCAGGCGTTGGTCATGCTCTTTGCTGTCGGGATGTCTGTCAGCGCGGTGTCCTGCTACTCGGCCTACCTCTATATGACACTCGTGTCCATTGGACTGGTTCTGTTGCCATGCACCGCCTGGCTGCTGTTTCAATCGTCCATGATTCAAGTCGGCATGGCACTCTCGGTTTTGGTGTTCGCGTCATTTGTTGCCCGCGCTACACGGAAAATGTCCGAAGCACTGGAAACCGCCTTTCGACTAACCCGTGAAATGGAACAGGCGAACAGCATTTCAACCCGTGCAGCACAAACTGATGAACTGACCGGCCTGAAGAGTCGACGAGCTTTTTTCGAGCATGCCCAGCAGCTTTACAACGAATGCGAAACCAACCGGTTAGGGTTGTGCGTCGTAATGTTGGACATGGATCACTTCAAGCATATCAACGACACCTACGGCCATCAGGTTGGGGATCAGGTTTTGCGCCAAATGGGTGAGGTCATCAGTTCATCCTTTCGTGCAACGGATATCCACGGCCGGCTAGGTGGAGAAGAATTCGCAGTTCTGCTCCCGGACACCTCCATTGAGGCCGCCGTCGAGATTGCAGAACAGCTCATCCAGACTATTGCTGGATTGATGATCGAGCCTGTTCACTGCATAACAGCCAGCCTCGGCGTAGCGTCGACGGATGCCGGAGATAAAGATCTGCACAGCTTGATGAACAATGCTGATAAAGCACTGTATCGAGCCAAGGCGCTGGGACGTAATCAAGTCGCAGTTGCTGGCTATTTGTAGAAATTGTCTGTCGGAAATCGGTGCGGCTGTTGAACAGGCTATCAATGTTGAGGGTCTCTCCCCGACTGAGCGCTTCGCCTCCAGATCCTCGCCTCCAAATTCCCTTGGTGCGCATCGCGGTGGTTCAACCCTCCGCGCCTGCAGATCGGGTATTCACCGGAATCGTCGCAGCTCGGATTGGGCGTCGATCTGTTTACCTGACACCGAGCCGCCGAGGGGACGCAACATCTCCTCGGCGGCCAACCTTCAGTCAGTCACGGAACCCTGCGGTATTCTCCCGGCGAAACTGTCCACCAGGCTCGCCACCACCATTTCCCCCATCCGCGTGCGGGTTTGCAGTGTCGCACTGGCGCGATGAGGCTGCAGAACCACTTTTTCGTTGGCAAACAGTGCCTCGGGAACGTTCGGTTCATCGACAAACACATCCAGCGCTGCACCCGCGATCTCACCAGCGGCAAGCGCCGCCACCAGATCGACCTCGTTGACCAGCTTGCCGCGCGCCACGTTGATCAGATACCCGTCCTTGCCCAGCGCCTGCAGCACCTCGGCATTGATGATGGCTTCAGCCTTGTCGGCAGCGGCCGCGAGAATCAGCGCATCACTGTTGCTGGCCAGCTGCTTCAGATCGGCGATGAACGTGTGGTTCACATCGTTCATCGGCTGCAGATCGGTGTAACTGATCGGGCAGCCGAACGCTGCGGCCCGGGTCGCCACTGCACGGCCGACCCGGCCCATGCCGACGATGCCGATGCGCATGCCCGACACCTGACGCGCCAACGGCAACGGGGCCAACGGTGTCGGGCTATGGGGCCATTGCCCTGAACGCACATAACGATCACTGGTGCACAGACCCCGGCACACGGCAATCAACAAGCCGATGGCCAGGTCGGCGACGTCTTCGGTCAGCGCGCCGATGGTTGCGGTCACGCGAATTCCGCGATCCCGGGCGTACGCCAGATCCACCGCATCGGTACCCACGCCGTTGACCGCCACCACTTCCAGTTTCGGTAATTGCGCCATCAGTCCTTGGCTGATACCGGTATGCCCGCCGGTGATCACTGCGCGAATGTTCGCGCCGTGTTCCTGTAAATAAGCCTGCTTGTCGGCCTGCTGGAAGTAACGTCTGACAGTAAACAACTCATCGAGCCGCGCGTTGATTTCAGGGATCAGGATCGGGCTGAGCTGCAAGACTTCTGGCTTCATGTAAACCTCGCGTAACGGAATAAAAAGGCCGGTTTAACCGCGACCGGCAAACGGCATGGCAGTGGCCATGACGGTCATGTTCAGGACGTTCGCCTCCAGTGGCAGACCGGCGATGTAGCGCACCGCATCGGCCACATGCTTGACGTCCACCATCGGCTCCACGGCGATGGTGCCGTTGGCCTGGCGCACGCCTTTGGTCATGCGCACCGACATTTCGGTCAGGGCGTTGCCGATGTCGATCTGGCTGCAGGCGATGTTGAATTCTCGCCCGTCCAGGGCCAGGGATTTGGTCAGCCCCAGCACCGCGTGTTTGCTGGCGGTGTAGGCGCTGCTGAAGGGGCGTGGGGTATGCGCCGAGATCGAACCATTGTTGATGATGCGTCCGCCCTGTGGCTGTTGCCGGCGCATCAGCCCGAAGGCACCACGGGCGCAGAGGAAAACGCCGTTGAGGTTGGTGTCGATCACGTTTCGCCACTGCTCGAATGTCAGCTCATCGAGCGGCACGGCGGGGGCGTTGACCCCTGCGTTGTTGAACACCACGTCGAGGCGTCCGTATACCTCGGTGATGGTGGCAAACAGCGCATCGACACTGGCCGGATCACGCACATCAGTGGGCACCGCCAACGCTTCGTGTCCTTCGCTGAGCGCTAAGTCGACCAATGCCTGCAATGGCTCTGGCCGACGTCCGGCGACTACGAGGGTGAATCCGTCGGCCATCAGAGCCAGGGCCACGGCGCGGCCGATTCCGCTACCGGCGCCGGTGACCAGGGCCACTTTCAAAGGACTGTTCATGTTGTTATCTCCTTTTTCAATTCACGAGAGCGTGTGCCGGGTTCAAGGTCGTGGACCGACGCGCATTTCCAGTTGGCCGATGCCGTCGATCCCGGCGTTGATGATGTCCCCTGGTTGCAGAACATCGACGCCTGCCGGGCTGCCGGTCATGATCAAGTCACCGGCCCGCAGCGCTACCGATTGCGAGATGCGGCTGATGATTTCACTGACCGACCAGATCTGGCTGTCGAGGCTGTCGCGCTGGCGCTCTTCGCCGTTGACGTTCAGCCACACATCGCCATCCGGGTGCCCGGCGCGAGTCACCGGCACGATGGCGGTCATCGGCGCGGCGCCGTCGAACACCTTGGCACCTTCCCACGGCAAACCATTGCTTTTGGCCGCGCGCTGGACATCACGACGGGTCAGATCAAGACCGGCGGCATAGCCCCAGACATAGGCCAGCGCCTGACTCTGCGGAATATTGGCGCCGCCTTCACCGATGGCCACGACCAATTCGATTTCGTGGACAAACTCTTCGGTCAACGGCGGGAAAGTCACTTCACCCGCCGCATCCACCACGTTGCTCGCCGGTTTCATGAAGAACACTGGCGGCTGGCGGGACTGGCCTTGGGTGTCTGGCCAAGGGTAGTTGCGGCCGACGCAAAATACCCTGCCAACGGGAAAGCGCTGCTGGCTGCCGGCAACCGGCAAGGTCACGGGCAGATCCGGGGTAAACACGTACTCGGTCATCGTCATTTTGGTAGTCGTCCTGTTTGAAGCGTCAGCGTACGGCGGCAATCTTTTGCAAAGTTGGACGAAAGCCGCCTCGTGTTGGAGAAAAACGGTTTCTTGGCTCAGCGCGCCTTGAGTTCGATGCGATACAAGCGACCGAGCAGCAACGAATAGGACAAGGTCCCGATCAACGCCACGCCGCCAATGAACCAGAAGGCGTAGGCAAACGAGCCGGTGGCGTGGACGATGCCGCCAATCACGATCGGGGTGACGATCCCGCCGATGTTGGCGGCCAGGCTGGTGACTCCGCCGGTCAGGCCGATCAGTTCCTTGGGCGCGACTTCCGATACGGCCGCCCACGACGACGAAGCGATTCCCTGGGCGAAGAAGGCTATGGTCAGCACGGCAATGCAGATCACATTCGAGTCGGTGAAATTCACCAGCACAATCGACATGCCCAGCATCGATCCGACCACCAATGGCAACTTGCGAGCGAAGGACATTGAGTAACCACGGCGTATCAGCAAGTCGGAGACGATGCCGGCCAGCAGAATGCCGACCGTTGCACCCACGAACGGCAGCACCGCGAAGATCCCGGCCTTGATCATGGTCAGCTTGCGTTCTTCGATCAGGTACGTCGGGAACCAGGTCAGGAAGAAGTACAACGCCGAGGTGCTGGCGAACTTGCCGATGCAAATCGCCCAGATCTGCCGATAGCTGAACAGCTCGGCGATCTGCCGCCAGTTGAACCGGGTGCGTTCCTGACTGCTCTTGACCAGTCCGCCCCCGGCTTCGATGTACTTCAGCTCTTCCTGGCTGACGTTCTTGCAGTTCAGCGGATCGCGGTACACGTAGAGCCAGATCACACCGAACACAATGCCGAGTATTCCGGTGCTGTAGAACACATGGCGCCAGTCATAGGTCGTGGCCAGCCATAACAGCGCGCCGGTAAACAGAGCCGTGCCCAGATATTGGCCACACACGTAAATGCTGCTGGCCAGGCCCCGTTCGCGGGCCGGGAACCATACCGTCACCGCACGGCTGTTGGCCGGAAACGCTGGAGCTTCCATGGCACCGACGGCCAGGCGCAGCCCGAACAGCGAAGCGAATCCTGTGGCAAAGCCCTGGCACACCGTGACCGTCGACCAACTGATCAGCGACACCCCGTAAGTGAACCGGGAACCGAAGCGATCGGCAATGAACCCGGCGGGGACCAAGGCGAGTGCGTAGGTCCAGGCAAACGCGGAAAAAATCAGGCCCATTTCGATCTTGTCCAGGCCCAGATCCTTGGCCATGAACGGTGCGGCAATCGAGATGTTTACGCGGTCGATGTAATTGATGATGGTCGCAATCAGCAGCAATGACAGCATGAACCAGCGCCGACGTGTCGGCAGTCGTTGAGGCAACAGGGCGTCCCGGGCGCCGGCGCTCACCGACGGCGCGGTGGACGGGGAGGTTTGCGAGTTCGACATGAGTAGACCTTTTTATTGTTAGAAGAATCGAGATGTTCGCGCGCAGCCGAAGCCGTGCCCGCAGTACCGGGGCAGAGCAATCGCTACTTGGATGAGAGGCGCGGACAGCCGCTGTCAGGCGCTCAGATACGCCTTCGGACTGGCTCGATCGGGGGAGGGTTGGCGAGGGGGAAAAACAGGTTCATCACGTGCGCACCTTTTGATTGTTTTTGGAAGGTTCGGGCTGCATTGGCTATCACAGTGGTCGTACAACATCCCAAAATCAACGTAGGCGTTAGATCGTTTTTTCTTCTGAAAAAGGCGATGAATGCAGCTGTCCAAGAAAAAACAAATCAGCGCATTTCCTTGTTTATGCTTCATTTGTTTCATAAGTCGGTGTTTTTAAACGATTAATTATCTTTGTGTGCAAGTAGCTTTTTTGGACAGGCGACACATCACACACGGATACAATTAATTCTCTGCATTTCGCTGTCATCCTATGACATGTTGAAGCCGACGGGGTCTGCCTTCACAATCACCGCAGTCGCCGCCGAGATTGCGGCGCGACGACAACCTGTCCATGTACCTGTCGAGGATCCTCAGGCGATGTTGTCACCGAGTCGAGTGCCCACTTACGTCATGCAGCAACGCAGCGAATTGACGGACTTTTACATCCGCGACAAAAAGGGTCGGAGCGCCGAAACCAGTCCGCATCGCCATGAGTATTTCCAAATCCAGGTCAACCTCGGTGGCGATACCGTGCAGCACATCGGTAATGTCGAACGTCCGTTTCCGCGTAATACGCTGGCCTTTATCCTGCCGCATCGCGTGCACGTGATTCCGCATCCGGCCGACAGCAATTTCATGGTGATCAATTTTTCCCAGACCTTCCTGCTACCGCACTTGCAGTGTGACCCGATGGATCTGGAGGAAGTCTCGATTCTCCTGGCGCCGGAGTTGTCGCCATTCCGCTTTCAGGAACATCTGGATTTCATTCTGGACGATGAGGACTTCCGCAAAGTCTGTGCCTTGATCGAACAGATGCGAGTCCTGGATGAGAACCGTCAGTTTGGCACCCGCGAGATGCTCAAGGGGTTGCTGCTGCAATTGGTGGGGAGCGTTTGTGCCTTGTATGCCGAGCCGCTCAAACGATTGGCCGAAGAGAATGCCGCCGAAGTCAGCCGCCGCGATGCGCTGAGCAGGATGTCCGAATACTTGCGCAAAAATATCGCCGACCCCGATCTCAACCTGATCAAGGTGGCTGCTGCGACCTACCTGTCACCGACGTATCTGACGCACTGGTTGCGCAAGGAAATCGGCAAGACCTTCACTGAGCTGGTGCTCGAGCGCAGGATGCACGCGGCGCGCAATTACTTGCTCAATGGAACCCGGCCGGTGGGGGAGGTGGCGAGGTTGTGCGGTTTCGCTGACGAGGCTTATTTCTCCCGACGCTTTCGCCAGATACATGGCCAGCCACCTGGGCAATTCAGACGTCAGCAACTCAATCCCGATACGCCGCAATCACCGTCCAACACCTGATCGACAGCTGTAGGTGATGTGGCGGTAGAGACGAGGTCGATCCGGTTGAATCCACAGCCCATCGTTGACAGTGGCGACAGGAAGAAAAAGCAACCCCGGTCCGGACTACAGCTGCCGCCGTTTCGGTGCTAGTTGCCAGCTCTATTTTCCTGTTCCTTATACAGAACCATGCCGGCGTGATAGAGAACCCCATCACGGAACTCACCGTCGGCGGTGAACCCTGTGTCGTCTACATGCTCGATGTGGTTTCCTTCGAGCCAGTAACGCCCTTGGTAGGCACTTTTCTTAGCGCCACGGGCCTCGTCATAGCGGCCACCGGCAAGCAGTTCATGACGTATGCGGCCATCCACAGTAACCCACATACCGACATACCTGTTTTGATCGCTTGAGGAATGAGTCATATCGTTGCTCCTTGATTGGCTTATTCGCTGATCGCCTCGCATGGCGTTCGGAATGGCATCTAGTCGAATTGGAAAGCTGAGGCGCCAGGCAGCAAGACCAGCGCCGTAATTGCGCACTCCGTCAGAAAGGGCTCGCCGTGGGCCGAACGATCAGCTCGCTTACATCCACATCCGCAGGTTGTTCAATGGCATAGGCAATTGCTCTTGCTACGGCGTCGGCCGAAATCGCGATCTTGCGAAACTCTTTCATCTCTGCGCGGCCGCCCTCATCAGAGATGCTCTCGGCTAGCTCGGACTCAGTAACACCAGGAGCGATGACGGTAACCCGAATATCGCCTCCAACCTCTTGACGAAGGCCTTCGGAAATGGCCCGGACAGCGTACTTGGTGGCGCAGTAAACGGCCGCAGTGGGACTCACTGCATAGGCACCAATAGAGGCAATATTGATGATCTGCCCAGCCCGTTGGCGCTGCATCAGCGGCAACGTGGCAGCGATACCGTGCAGAACTCCGCGAATGTTCACGTCAATCATACGGTCCCACTCATCCACCTTGAGTGCCTCAAGTTTGGAAAGAGGCATCACGCCAGCGTTATTCACCAGCACATCAACACGATCGAACCGGGTAACGGCGAAGTCGATAAAGTCCTGGACATCCTTTCGGTCTGTGACGTCCAGAGCACGGAATTCAGCCCTGCCGCAGGAGGCGTTGATATCGCCTGCAATCCTTTCCAGTCGGTCGGTACGACGAGCGCCAAGCACTACTTTCGCGCCTTGGCTAGCCAGCAGTCGCGCGGTAGCCTCACCGATACCGCTGCTTGCGCCGGTGATTGCGATGACTTTGTCTTTGATGTTCAACATGATCGGTTTCCTCTTCTGTTCGCCCAGGAAGCGGGTCTGGAAACAAGGTTAGGGACGGGCAACAAGTTTCTGTTAGTCGGATACTGCGTAACCTTTGCCCATTTCTGCGGCGGCGCTTTTGCACTGAGGCTTAGCTCACCCGTTCATAGGGCATCTGTTGTCGCGCAGCCTTCAGGGCTCTCGCCCACCAGTTCAGCTGTACCAGCATTCGAGCCATTGGAAGCCTGGCTTGATCAGGCTGACGTATACCCCCGGCCTCATCGATTAGCGCCCAAGGATTAGGGAAGGACACGAAATTGCAGATGGGTACCGCGTGTTGCTCGGCCAATACCTGGCGAAGCTGATCAATCGCGTAACGTCCACCCGACGCTCCGCCGTAGCCGATGAATGCCACCGGTTTTGCCTGCCAACGAATTGAAACTTGCTCAATGAATGCTTTCAGCTCGGAGTGATAAACATTGGCCCGTTCCGATGTAATGATCAGGAATGCATCAGCTTCGGCCAAATGGCGAAGACTTTCCTGTCGCTGTATAGCTGCCACATTGTCTGACTTGGCTATGAGGTTGGCAGGTTCTATAAACCAAGGCTCGAACTCAGCACGTTGCGCTAAAACATCAGAAACCCATTTCAGCAGTGCAGTGTTCAGTCCTTCTTCATCCTGAGCACCGTGAATCAGGACCAGTTTTATCTCGCTATTCATCTCACCCTCCAAACTTGGTATCCAAGTGGTGGCTCGTCATTTGCTGAATTTCACGTCCGCCTTTCAGGCTCTGGATTAGAGTATGAGTGGCAACGCGGCAGATATAGCCGGTTCTGGGGCATACAACTTGTGACTTGAATTCATATGAGACGGTTGGACATAAACTGCTTCGCTGAAATGAACGTGTTCGTCAGGGTCGTTGAAGATGGCGGCTACACGGCTGCCGCCAAGAACTGTGCGATGACCCCATCAGCGGTCAGCAAGCTTGTCTCAAGGCTGGAAAACCGCTTGGGAACGCGTTTGCTCAATCGCTCAACAAGGCGGCAGTTGCTCACGCCTGAAGGGGCCGCGTTCTATGAGCGCAGCCTGACTATCCTGGCGGCGCTCGATGAGGCCGAGCAGGAGGCAGCAGCCAGCTCCGCGCCTCAGGGAATAGTGCGGGTCAACTGCAACGTCGATATCGGGCGTTTGTATCTGCTGCCCCTATTGAAGACATTCTTGCAACACCACCCTGGAGTATCGGTGGAGGTTTTCCTCAGCGATGAAGTCGTCGACCTGATCAGCGCACGAGCTGACGTGGCCATCCGCAGCGGACCGCTCAAAAGCTCCAATCTGGTGGCCAGGCGATTGGGCGAGACGAGAGGTCTTATCGTGGCATCGCCGGCCTACCTTGCAGCACGCGGCATACCCAAAACTCCAGCCGATCTTGTAGATCACAACTGTCTGGGGGGCACCTTCAGCCCACCGATGATGGAGTGGAGCTTCGTCGGCGCAAACGGCCAGCTAACACCGGTGTCCGTTACCGGCAACGCACGGGCCAGTGACGGCAATGGAATACGAGAACTTGCAATCCTCGGCCTGGGCCTCGCGCGCGTAGGGTTTTGCCAGGTCGAGCACGATCTGGCGGACGGCCGCCTTCTCCCGGTTTTAGCGGACTTCATGCCCATCGCAAAGACTGAAGTGCATGCGGTTTACGTAGGGCAAGGAGGAAAGTTGCCCACACGCGTCAGAGCCTTCATGGACTTTCTGGCGGCGAACCTCAAGATCCACTAATCGCGCAGGGGCGATACTCGATTAGAGCGAGCGCCTCGCAGAAACTGTAGGGCATGTCACGCTTGGCGGTAGGCGCTGGGCGTGACACCCACCTCGCGACGAAAAACCTGGGAGAAATGGCTGGGACTGGCATAACCAACTTCCAATCCGACATCAATAATGCTGCGATTGGTCTCAAGCAGTAGATGCCGGGCGCGACTCATGCGCAGGCGGATGAAATACTGCGATGGTGACAGTCCCGTGGCACGCTTAAACATCCGGCTGAAGTGATACTCGCTCAAATCGGCGATTTGAGCCAAATGCGCAAGGCGGAAGTCATCGGCCAGGTGCTCGTTCATCGCATCGATGACGCGGCGCAGCTTGTACGCTTGTAGTACGTTGCTGCGCCGGGTAGTGGTGTGCGGATCGAGATAACGGCGTATCAGATGAACGGTCAGCGCCTGAGCCAGGCTGTGTATGAACAACAGGCTGGGATTACGCTCCTCGATCAGCTCGAAGCGCAGCTGATTAAGCATGAAATTTACCCGCTCATCCTGGGCACCGGAGATATCGAGGAAGTTCACCGCAACGGTGTGCTCGCCCAGAAGGTCACGGACAGCCTGGTCGATCAGTGGAAGGCCGAGATACAGATGCATCACTTCGAAGGTGTCGCACCCCATCGTCTGCCAACGCATCTCATAGGGCTCGCTTGTGTTGGTGAGAAAGAAGTCGCCAGCCTGCACATTGACGGCTTTCCATGCCCCATCGAGCGAGCGTTCCTCGACCCTGGCCGTTCCTGCCAGGACCAATACCAGCAGAGGCTCCACCACGGCGGGCACCAGTATCGGCTCGACGGTGCTGTGATGGCTGAACACCTGCACCATCACATCCTGCATCTGCGTGAGCAGCGGCAACACTTGCGGTGTGCCCGGCAGATGATGCGGCATCGATTCGGCCGTGATGCGCTGAGCATCGATCGGTTTCAGGACTTCATTTTCGGGCTGGGGCACAGGAGGCTCCATTGAAACACCCTCAGATGGGGGCTGGCATCAATAGAATACCGTAGCCTCGGCTTCCATCAGACGCTTTAACGTTGGCGCAAAACTCCGACAGCTTCGGCAAGCCTGCGAAAGCCCAACCCTCCCCATTGCGAGACAGTGAAGCCGTCGATAACGACGGCGCCTCACAGGCGCTGAGCCGCCGAATATCTCGTCGGCTTGCAAGGCAGGAGAGCACCATGACTGAGATCAATCACAGCATTCCCAACGAAGTCGAAGGCAAGGTCGCGCTGGTCACCGGCGCCGCCAGTGGCATCGGCAAGGCTATCGCATTGTTGCTGCACGCGCGTGGCGCCAAGGTCATTGCTGAAGACCGCAATCCCTGCGTCGAAGAACTCGCCCGCCCCGGGTTAGTGCCACTGGTGGCCGATATCACCGAAGACGGCGTCGCCGAGCGCGCAGTCGGTTTGGCCGTCGAGAAGTTCGGTCGGCTGGACATACTGGTCAACAACGCCGGGATCATCATCAATAAGTTAGTCATCGACATGACCCGCGCAGACTGGGAGCGCATCCAGGCGGTCAACGTAACCGCGGCCTTCCTGCATTGCCGCGAAGCGGTCAAGGCGATGATGCCCAACAAATCGGGAGCTATCGTCAACATAGCCTCTTACGCATCCTATTTCGCATTCCCAACCATTGCCGCTTACACCGCTTCCAAAGGGGCATTGGCCCAGTTGACCCGCACGCTGGCGCTCGAGGCGATTGAGCATGGCATTCGAGTCAATGCTATCGGCGTCGGCGACGTGGTGACCAACATCCTCAACGACGTGGTTGACGACGGCCCTGGCTTTTTGGCCCAGCACGGTGAAGCAGCCCCCATTGGTCGTGCCGCGCAGCCCGAGGAAATCGCCGAAGTTGTGGCATTTCTCGCCTCGGACCGCGCGAGCTTCATCGTCGGCTCCGTGGTCATGGCCGACGGCGGCATGACCGTCACCGCCGGTTGATCAACTGACCCGGCATTTAGCGTTTTGAGCGCCTTGCCAAAACTTATTGGAAAGTAGTTGATCAGGCGCCTGAACTGTAAAGCCCGCAGGAGCGGGCTTTTTTTAAGAAAGTTGATGGGTTATCGGTTAAATCGCTCGACCAATGAATACTGGGTTTGAGCGGTCTGGGTTAATTCCTTGCTCAGCTCCGCCGAATGCCTGGCTTGTTCAGATGTTTGGTCCGCCAGATTAGCAATGGTCGTGATATTGCGACTGATTTCCTCGGCCACGGCGGTTTGCTCTTCGGTCGCAGCGGCAATCTGGGTCGTCATGTCTGTGATGTTCGCGACGGCCTCACTGATACCGACTAATGCCTTGTCTGCCTCAAGCACCCACGCCACGCCTTCTTCGGCCTGTCGCTGTCCGTTTTCCATGGTTTTAACCGCGTTGCTGGATGAGACCTGCAACTTGGAAATCAGGTTATGGATTTGGATCGTGGACTGAGTCGTGCGCTGGGCCAGCTGACGCACTTCATCAGCGACGACCGCGAAGCCTCGACCCATGTCGCCCGCGCGCGCGGCTTCGATGGCTGCGTTCAGCGCGAGCAGGTTAGTCTGATCGGCAATGCCTTTGATGACATCCACCACCGTCCCGATTTCATGGCTGTCCTTGGCTAACTGCGCCACTGTCAGCCCTGTCTCGCCCACCACGACGGAGAGGCGCTGAATGGCTTCTCGAGTGTCTCGGGCCACCTCGCGTCCACGTCCGGTCAGCACATTGGCTTCTTGAGTGGCGTCGGCAGTACGCTGGACGTGGCTGGCGACTTCCTGGGTGGTGGCCGCCATTTGATTGACTGCGGCCGACACCTGCTCGGTCTCGACCCGTTGGCGGTCCAGTCCACGAGAGCTATCGGCGGCGAGGCCATCGGATCTCCCCGCCAGACTGGTCAGTTGCTCTGCCGTGTCTTGCAGCCGAGTGAGGCAGGTCTTGAGCCGAGACGCCTGACTGACAAATGCCGTTTCAAGGCGTGCCTGAGGACCGCGTTCATCGCTGTACATTTTGGCCAGCAACGAGTCGGAGGTTGAGGCCTCAGCCATTTCCAATAGATGCAGCGCCCCTCGGTTTTGTCTGCGGGACACAAGCAACCCGATGGGAATCGATACCCCGACGGCCAAAATGAAAGCCTCAGGCGCGCTGAGGAACATGCCGCCCAGCGTCCCCACCAATCCGATCGTCACAACAGGCAACCAGGCGAGTAGGGCGGGTTGCCATTGATCGCTGCCGGGGACGGCTGATTTTCCAAGAGTGATGCGTTTATAGAGAGCTTCGGCGCGGCGGATCTGCTCGGCCGTCGGCTTGACCCTGACCGATTCATAGCCAACGACCTCACGACCTTCGAAAATCGGCGTGACGTAGGCGTTGACCCAGTAGTGGTCGCCGTTTTTGGAGCGGTTCTTGACGATGCCCATCCACGGCTTGCCTTGCTTCAGCGCGCCCCACATATGGGCAAAGATGGCGGAGGGTACGTCGGGGTGACGAACGATGTTTTGAGGCGCGCCGATCAGGTCGGACTTGTTGAAACCGCTGATATCAACAAAGGCGTCATTGCAGTACGTGATGACACCTCGTGCATCCGTTGTCGAGATGAGTTTTTGTTGAGGTCCAAGGGCAACCTCGCGCTGCGTAACCGGTTGGTTGTTTCTCATCTGTATTGCTCCTATGCCCTAATCTAGAGGCATCGGCAGCAATGAGTGAAAGATTAAGAAGTAATTCCCAAAGGACAGGTTGTACGTCGGAAAAGAAGATGTGGGGCCTTAAAGTCTACTTCCGGCGGTCAATTTATCGGTTGGATGAGGGATCTCTTCTTGAAGGCCAGAGACCCTACGCACTGATGCATGTCGAAATCAGACTCGCACGTGGCGCGCTCAGGCTACTTGCGTGGATGAGTGGGCGCGTAAGGTGGCGTGTCATTTCATGTCAGTGTGCAGTTGCGTTGACTGATGGGGAATGCTCCAAAGCGCTGAGGTTCGCCGCTTTCGATAAGGGGCAACAGGAAGAAATGATGATCGCCTGACCCTCAGTCAGCACGCGCTAACGTCGATCACCAGAGAACAAAAAAAAACAATGAATAGCCTGAACTCCAAAGATTCGAACGGTCAGTTGGCACAGGGTTTCAAGCCGCGACACGTCACCATGCTTTCCATCGCGGGGATTATCGGCGCAGGCTTGTTTGTTGGGTCGGGACATGCCATCGCTGCTGCCGGTCCGGCGGTATTGCTGGCTTATCTGTGCTCCGGCCTGTTGGTCGTATTGGTCATGCGCATGCTGGGCGAAATGGCAGTGGCCAACCCGGACACCGGTTCTTTCTCAACCTATGCCGATCAGGCGATCGGGCGTTGGGCCGGCTTCACCATCGGCTGGCTCTATTGGTGGTTCTGGGTGCTGGTGATACCCATCGAGGCGCTCGCAGCCGGGCATGTCATGAATCAATGGTTCCCGCAGATCGACACCTGGTTGTTTGCCTTGCTGTCGATCATCCTGTTGGTCGTGACCAACCTGTTCAGCGTGTCCAAATACGGCGAGTTCGAATTCTGGTTTGCGATGGCCAAGGTCGTGGCGATCATCGGCTTTATCGGTCTTGGTTTTGCGGTGTTGATGGGTTGGATTCCCGAGCGGGAAGCCAGCGGGTTGAGTCGACTCATGGAGGAACATGGCGGGTTTGCGCCCAATGGCTTGTCAGCGGTCGTAGGTGCTTTCATCACCATCATGTTCAGCTTCATCGGTACAGAAGCGGTAACCATTGCTGCCGCCGAATCCAGCAATCCTGCGCAGAACATTGCCAAAGCCACACGTTCGGTGATCTGGCGCATTGGGGTGTTCTACCTGCTGTCCATTTTCGTGGTCATTTCCGTGGTGCCCTGGAATGATCCATTGCTGGCGTCGGTGGGCTCGTACCAGCGAGCGCTGGAACTGATGAACATTCCCCACGCCAAGTTACTGGTGGATGTGGTGGTATTGATTGCCGTGGCCAGTTGCATGAACTCGTCGATCTATATTTCCTCGCGCATGCTGTTCTCGCTGGGCAAGCGCGGTGATGCACCGGAGCCGCTGAAGGTGACGTCGTCGGCGGGCGTGCCGAGAGCTGCGGTGATCGCCAGCACCATACTGGGTGCCGGCGTGACTTTGTTCAGCTATTTCATGCCTGCCGGACTGTTCCAGTTTCTGCTCGCCAGTTCCGGCGCCATCGCCTTGCTGGTGTACCTGGTTATCGCCGTGTCGCAATTGCGCATGCGCAAGATTCTGCGTCGGCAGAACGTCACGTTAACCTTCAAGATGTGGCTGTTTCCCTGGCTCACCTGGTTGGTCATCGTGTTCATCTGCGCTGCGTTGGCGGTGATGATGGTGACCCCCGAGCACCGTATGGAGGTTTCTTCGACCATCGGCCTGGCGCTGGTGATTTCCTTTATCGGCCTTGTGACTACGCGTCACCATGGTCAGCCGCAGCGGGCGGTGTCGGCGGAAAGTGCATAGCAGCCATCCAGCGTAAACCTGCTGGCGACCTCATCAGTGCTCGAGCAGTGGCGAGGCGGCAAAAGCCGCCTGCGCCACGGGCCACTACCGTCACTGCGAGAATAATCTTCGATGGCATACGACACCTCCAAGGCCGCTCCTCCTCAAACTATCGGTTTCTTGCTGCTGGACCAATTCACGTTGATCTCGCTGGCGTCTGCAGTAGAGCCTCTACGCATGGCCAATCAGTTGACCGGTCAAGAGCTCTATCGTTGGCATACCTTGAGTTTGGGGGGAGAGCAGGTCTGGGCAAGCGACGGCATGCCGATCACTCCGGACACCTCGATCATTAACGCACCGATGCTTGATACCGTGATCGTCTGCGGTGGCATTGGCATTCAAAGCGCTGTGACCCGGGAGCACGTAACCTGGTTGCGAGCCCTGGCGCGACGTTCGAAGCGGATCGGCGGCGTGTGCACTGGCAGTTGGGCCTTGGCCAAGGCGGGCCTGCTCGATGGCTTTGATTGCAGTGTGCACTGGGAATTTCTGGCCGCCATGCAGGAAGCTTTCCCGCTAGTGAACCTCAGCTCCAGTTTATTCACCCTCGACCGAGATCGCTTCACCAGCTCTGGTGGAACCGCGCCAATGGACATGATGCTGCACCTGATCAGTCGTGATCACGGTCATGAGCTATCAGCGGCCATCTCCGAAATGTTCGTCTACGAGCGAATCCGCAACGAGCAGGATCACCAACGAGTGCCCCTCAAGCACATGCTCGGTACCCATCAACCAAAGTTGCAGGAAGTCGTCGCCTTGATGGAGGCCAATCTGGAAGAGCCGATTGATCTGGACGAGCTGGCAAATTATGTCGGCTTGTCACGTCGACAGCTTGAGCGGTTGTTTCAGAAATACCTACATTCCTCGCCTTCGCGGTATTACCTCAAACTGCGCCTGATTCGCGCACGTCAGTTGCTCAAGCAAACGCCGATCTCCATCGTAGAGTTGTCGGTGGTGTGTGGCTTTGTGTCCACGCCCCATTTTTCCAAGTGCTATCGCGAGTGTTTCGGCATTCCACCCAGCGACGAGCGCCTGGTGGCGGAATCGCAACCGCTAGTGACAGCAAGAACGATTGCGCAGGCATTGCCATTGGCAAGGCCGATGAGCTTGCTGGATCAGGCACGTGATGAGTCAACCTTCGCAAGTATCAAAATTTTGAAATCCTGAATAATACGGGGTGATCTTTTCGACTTCGGGACCGCCGATTCAGCGTGGCGCGACTGTATCTGGCGACCCCTTCAAAAGCTCTTTCATATCGATCATCCATTAAAAAAACCACCCCTTAGCCCCAGATAACATGATTTTTCACACGCTCAAGCCTTCCCTATAGTCATCGCAAGCCCAATCGGAACACATCTGTGTTTCATCGATGCGAGATAGATTTATGGATGACAAGACAAAACCCGGCCATAGCCAGGGTGCTGGTTTGGGGACGCGAGTGGTTTGGGGAGGGGAGCAAGTTCAGCATCCCTACAACGCTACCCAAACTCCCATCGTAGTCAGTGCCGCCTACGGTTACCAAGACATCGATGAATGGTATGACGTGGCATTGGGTAAAGAACCGGGCTTCATTTACAGCCGCATGAGCAACCCTACGGTCTCTGTCCTGGAAGACAAACTCTGCGAGCTTGAAAGCGCAGAGTCGGCTGTCGCGTTCAGTACCGGGATGGCCGCAATCATTCGGGCACGCAAATCAGACCGGATGGCGAGCGCCGTCCAGCATCCGATTCGCCTGCCGATCTATCTCGAGGATTAGGCACTTCGTAAAAGGTCGAATGAAAGACGGGAGGTCTGAACTGACCTCCCGTTTTTTTATCTGTTCTTATTACGGTCATCGCGATGACCGCTGACCGTTCATAAAGACTAAATATCCGTCCAATCCAGCGCTGCGGACTCGCGCCATTTCACATCAGTGACCCCGTATCGCTCAGCCTGGGGTTTGGATACGACTTTAAGCGGCGGTTTCCCGGGTCTGGGAATAGGTGCCAATCCGGCATCACAACTCGCCCAATGCCAGGCATCCGCATTGCACATTGTCTTTGCCCTGATGATGAAGGACCTCGGCTCTCCATGGAGCTTGTACTCGATGATGAAGAGATCGGTGCGGTTCATGAGACCCCTCCTTATGTTCATAGACAAAGGAGTGAGCGCGTCAAGAAAAATTCAAAGTGTTTGGCAGCCCCTCTGAAGCGTTTGAATCGGGTATTTTTTTCCGTGCAGCGCCGATTACTGGTCGCCTACGCCATGGAACAACCTACTCGCAAGTTGCTGATGGAAACGGCGCAATAGCCTTGTGATCAATAGCGATGCCTACCCTGTAGCAGCTGCGTTGTGGCGAGGGGATTTATCCCCGTTCGGCTGCGAAGCAGTCGTAAAACCTGAACGCACGATCTATCTGATGCACCGTGTTGTCTGAATTCACGACTGCTGCGCAGCCGAACGGGGATAAATCCCCTCGCCACAACGCAGCTGCTACACGGATCGGGGTGGCTTGACTGAGCGCGCTGACCTCAACCACCGCTGACTTTCCAGTGTTTGACATCGTCGGCGAAGACCATCTGCTGCATCTCATGAGCGATGCCGTAGGCCAGGGATTCGTGGGCTGCGATGACTTTCTCTTCCGCTGAAAGGCAATGGAAAATATCGAGTTTGGTTTCTGCTTCAGCGGTTTCGAGGTTGAAAATCTGTACATAGCGGGCGAGGTCGTTGTCGAGGCTCGACAGGTATTCGCGCAAGCGTTGATGGTCGACCGATTTTTGACTGAAGTACCAGTTCATGGGGTGAATCAGGAAGCGCGCATGCGGCGACGTGATGCGTCGGCTTGCTGCTAAAAACATGATAATGCCCATCGATTCGATGTTGCCCGCATTAATCGCGCACAGCGGCACCGGCAATGACTTCAGGAAGGTATAGAGCGTGAAGCCGAAATTGGTGCTGCCACCACACGTGGACAGGTTCAACAGCAGCGACGTGGCACCTTGATCGATGGCTTCAAGACAACAATCCCTGAAGCGCTCGGTCGTTCCCTGATCGATCTGGCAGTGAAAATGGACGATGTGTTCGGTCATCGACTGACCTCCCAAGCACGACGTTCGCGGGATTCAAAAGCCTTTATAACCTAGTAAAAATCTGAACTCTTTTGAAAAATAATCCAATCGCAGGGTGATCGGCGGTGACTGTGCCGCCAGTCGCTCAGGACAGATTTTTCGGGAACTATCTTGTCCATTCCGCCCGTCCCGAGAGGAGCATTTTCGTTCAAACTTTCGATTTTTGATGACCTCGTAATTGAAGGCGAGCACACGCGCTCGTCCTTGAGAAAGAGGTGAACAAAAATGGCTAACACTGGAAACAACAACCCCGGAAACTTTGGCAAAGACCGGGACAAAGCCTCAGAAGCCGGCAAGAAAGGCGGAGAGGCATCAAGCGGTAATTTTGCCAACGATCCTCAACGGGCTTCTGAGGCTGGCCAAAAAGGTGGCATGGCTTCAGGCGGACAGCAGTCAAAAGATGCTGACCGTATGTCCGGCGGTGGTCAGGGCGCAGGACGCGGAGGCAGCTTTACCGACGACAGCGACAAAGCCTCGCAGTCGGGCCAGAAAGGTGGCCAGGCTTCGGGCGGTCGGCAATCCACCGATGCGGATCGCTCGACCAGCGGCGGCCAGGGAAGTGGTCGCGGCGGTAACTTTGCCGACGACAGAGATAAAGCCTCAGAAGCAGGTCGCAAAGGAGGTGAACAAGGCCCTGGAAGCGGACGTAAATTCTGATGAGGTGTGATTCACATCAAGCCCCGTGTTTTTTCGGGGCTTGATTTCTACTTCCGGGTGCACGCAGCAGATGAGCTGTCAGAGTCAAATCGCGCGCATCAGAATGGCTTGCGCGCGTCCAATGACCGGCGCATCGACCATTTGCCCATCCAGCACAAAAACGCCGTCACCTGAGCTCGCGGCTTCCATCTCGGCAGGCATCTGGGCGGGAATCGATCTTGTGCTCGCATTGGTCTGCGTGATTCGCATGTTTCAGCGGGAATTCAAGACAACGCCTGCGAAGTACGTCGAGGACGTCCGGGTCGAAGCGGCCTGTCGGCAAATAGAGCTGGGAAGGCGGTCGATGGAAGGGGTTGCGCGCCGATGCGGCTATCACAGTGTCGACGTGCTCAGAAAAGCCTTCGTGCGACGCATGGGGGTGAGTCCAAAGGAGTACGCGCAACGCTTCGCGCCAGTTAAGGAGTCCGCTTAGACATTGGCCAGTAGAATGTAAGCGCTGCTCAGCACTAAAGTGACTTGTCATGGTCAATAAATCCCGCACGACCGTCAGCGGTCGTACTGCTCGGAGCCGACCGGATCCGTATCGGCATTTTGATCAAGGACAGTGAAAGCATGCTCGCCGCAAGATAATCAGCAACCGCCTCTACCTGGTTCCGTGTATCGGGACTCGCTGTACGTTTACCCCTCAATCCAATTCGAAGATTAAAAGCATGCACCTACGCAAAATTGCAGTTGGGCTGTCGGCCCTTGTTTTGCTCTCGACCGGGGCAGAAGCCCGCAGTCTGCTGGATCTCCTCAAACCGCCCACCCAGCATCAGGAACAAGCGTCCCACTCGGGTTCGATCAACCAGAACGCGGCCCTGGAGCTTTATTCAAACAAACAGAAACTGGCATCGTTTGACGGCTGCACAGATCTGTTCCCGGCAGCCAAACCGATCAACATGGCCACTGTGCCTGCAACCATGAAACCCCTGGCCCTGTGTTCCGACAACTTTGCGGTGCTGTACTCGCAAACCAGCAAGACGCCGCTGGTAGTGGTCGAACGCCTTAATGCCGCCCAGTTGCAGGATGCCAAAGGGGAGGAGCGCACCAACCAGTTCTACCCGGACCCACGCATCCCCAAGAGTGGACGGGCAGAGTTGAGCGACTACCGTAGCCAACATCCGGCCGTGGACCGTGGCCATCAATCCCCGGCAGCCGATGCACCGAACCCCAATGCAATGGCCCAATCCTTTGCGCTGTCGAACATGGTGCCGCAAGACCCGACCAACAATCGAAAGATCTGGAGCAAGGTCGAGGCGGATGTCAGAAAATTTGCCAAGCGCGCCGATGGCAATGTTTTTGTCTTTACCGGCCCGCTCTTTGACTCAGGCCACACCACCATCGGCGACAACAAGGTCTGGGTGCCGACCCGCCTGTTCAAGCTGGTTTATGACGCATCGTCCAAGCGTGCCTGGGCCTACGTACTGCCCAACGCTGAAACCCGTATCGAGAGACCGATGGACTATGACGCTTTCGTGAAGAGTACCGGGCTCCACTTGCTGGGGAATCTTCCGGTCACAGGTTCCGTAGGACGCTCTTGATGGCTTGATGAATTGCACCCCAAAGGCTGGATGCAACCGATGGGGTGTTTCATTCACGGATATATAGCGGCTCACTCAGATGCGAGCGCGGCGTCCCCCCGGACCTGTTGGGTGTCATCGGCCGCCTGGCGACCCACCTTGAACCATGCTGCGTACAACGCCGGGACGAAGAAAATCGTCAGCAGTGTTGCCACGGTAAGGCCGCCCATGATCGCGATTGCCATGGGGCCCCAGAACACACTGCGCGTTAACGGGATCATTGCAAGCACGGTGGCCA
This sequence comes from Pseudomonas sp. PDM25, assembly GCF_019219045.1. Taxonomy (NCBI): domain Bacteria; kingdom Pseudomonadati; phylum Pseudomonadota; class Gammaproteobacteria; order Pseudomonadales; family Pseudomonadaceae; genus Pseudomonas; species Pseudomonas sp. PDM25. Next base: position 136,167 of record NZ_JAHUWL010000006.1, on the reverse strand, counting down.
GCGCCGTCAGCATCACTGGACGGGCTCGGTGGATGGCGGCATCCAGCACAGCATTCCACGGGTCGCGCCCTTCAGCGATCTCGATTTGCACTTGATCGATCAGGATCACCGCGTTGCGCATGATCATGCCACCCAGTGCGATGATCCCCAGGATCGCAACAAAGCCCAGCGGCGACTGGAACACCAGCAGCGCTGGCACCACTCCGATCAAGCCCAGCGGTGCGGTCAGCACCACCATCCACATGCGGGAAAAGTTCTGCAGTTGCAGCATAAGCAACAGAAGGATAGTGACCAGCATCAGCGGGGCCACCGCGAGTAGCGCTTTGTTGGCCTTGTCACTTTCCTCAACCGCTCCGCCCACATCGATGCGGTAACCGGTCGGCAGCTTGGCTTCGAGGTCCTTAAGCAATGGCTGGATTTCCTGCGTCACGGATACACCCTGTTCACCGTCCTTCACATCGGCACGCACAGTGATCGCCATTTCGCGATTACGACGCCACAGTACCGGCTCTTCCAGTTCAGCGCGCACCTGTGCGACTTGCGACAGCGGCACCACCGTGCCCTGACGCGTATAGAGGTTGATGTCTTTCAGTGTGTCGAGGCTCAGGCGCTCAGCGGGCACGGCACGAGCGACGATGTCGATCAGGTCCTCGTGCTCACGTAGCTGCGACAAGGTAGCGCCGTTCATCACGGTCTGGGTCGCCAGCGACACGTCGGCCGGCGTGAGGCCGAGCGCGCTCGCCTTGTCCTGATCAAGCTCGACCTTCAGCGTGCGAACCGGGTCGTTCCAGTCGAGCTGGAGATCACGCACCTTCGAGTTGGACCCGACCACCTTCTCCACCTGGCGGGCAATTTGGCGTACAACCTGGGTATCGGGCCCCACGACGCGGAATTGCACGGGGTAGCCGACGGGTGGACCCAGCTCAAGCCGGGTTACACGCACCCATGCCTGCGGGAATTGTTGGTCGGCCGAGGCCACCAGTCGCGCACGTACCCGCTCGCGAGCATCCAGGTCCTTGGTCATCACAACGAACTGGGAAAAGCCCGGGTTCGGCAGCTCGGGGTTGAGAGAGAGGTAGAAGCGCGGTGCGCCGGCGCCGGTGTAGGCGGTGAAGTACTTGACCTCTTCGTCCTTTGACAGCAACGCCTCCATCCGTTTCACCTGCTCGGTGGTCGCCGCGATGGACGAGCCCTCTTTCAAGCGCAGGTCGATGACCAACTCAGGGCGCGAACTGTTGGGGAAGAATTGCTGCGGCACAAACTTCATGCCGGCCAGTGCAAGTGCCAGGGCTCCAAACGTTGCTCCGATGACAACCCAGCGGCGCTCAATGGCGGTATCGATCAGGCCACGCAGCCTGCGGTAGGGCTTCGTGTCATACGGATCACCGGCATGCTGGTGCTTGCCGAAGTCTTTGGGCAGCATCTTGACCGCCAGGTACGGTGTGAAGATACCCGAGCAAATCCACGAGAACAGCACTGCGGCGCCGACGATCCAGAAAATGCCACCCGCGTACTCGCCGGTGGTGGACTTCGAAAGGCCGATGGGCAGGAAGCCCACGACGGTGATGAGTGCCCCGGTCAGGCGCGGCATGGCGGTGGACTGATAGGAGAAGGCGGCCGCCTTCACGCGGTCCATGCCGGCCTCCATCTTCACCACCATCATTTCGATAGCGATGATCGCGTCATCGACCAGCAGGCCGAGCGCGATGATCAGTGAGCCGAGCGAGATGCGCTCGAGGTTCCAACCCATCGCCAGCATCACCAGCGCCACACCACCCAGCACCAGCGGCACCGAGGTCGCGACCACAATGCCAGTGCGCCAACCCAGGCTGGCCAGGCTCACCGCGATGACGATGATCAGCGCCTCCATCAGTGACCGCTCGAAGTCCCAGATCGCGTCTTTCACAGTGGAGGGCTGGTCGGCTACGCGTTCCAGCTCCACGCCGTGCGGCAGCTCGGACTGGATCTTGTCGACCGCCGTCTCCATCGCGTTGCCGAGGTCCACGATGTTGCCGTCGCTGGTCATCGTGATGCCTAGCATCAGCACTGGCTGGCCGTTGTGGCGAACCGTGTAGGTTGGCGGATCCTCAAAGCCACGTGTAACGGTCGCAACGTCGCCGAGCTTGATCTGCCGGCCGCCTGCGGCGATGGGAACGTTGCGGATAGCCTCTTCGCTGGTGAACTGGCCGCTCACGCGCACCATGACGCGGTCGCCGTTGGTGTCGATCTGGCCTGCGGGCAACATGGCGTTCTGGCTCTTGAGGCTTTCGGCGATGGCCAGCGGTGTAATGCCCAGCGCTGCCAGGCGCTCGTGCGAGAACTCGACGTAGACACGCTTGGCCTGCTTGCCGATCACATCGATCTTCTTGACCATCGGCACCTTCAGCATGCGGCGCTTGATGTCCTCGGCGGCATCCGACAAGTCAGCATGGTCAATACCATCGCCCTTGACCGCGTACATCAGGCCATACACGTCGCCGTATTCGTCGTTTACGATCGGGCCGATCACCCCGTCAGGCAGCTCAAGGCTCAGGTCATTGAGTTTCTTGCGTGCCTGATACCAGGCCTCGCGCTGATCGGCCTTGGAGGTGCCGCCGCGCACGGTGAGTGTCATACCCGCGTAGCCTTGCCGCGCGTAAGTGACCACTTTCTCGAAGTTGTCGATCTGCTCGAATTTCTTCTCCATGCGGTTCAGGACCTGGTCCTGCATCTGCTGGGCGGTGGCGCCCGGCCAGATGACCATGGTAGTCATGGAGGGCACGGAAAAGTTCGGATCCTCGAGCTGACCCAACTTGACGAAGCTGAAGACGCCGGCCACCGCGACAAGGAGGAGCATGAACAGGACGATGGCGCGATGACGCAGCGCCCAGTCGGTAAGGTTGAAATTGTTCATCGGGCGGCCTGCTGCGTGGTGTTCGCGTCAACGATTGTCGTCACGGGTAGCGCGACCTTCAGTCCGGAAGTCATTTTCTGGACGCCGGCGGTGACGACCAATACGCCAGCCTTGGGCCCAGAGACGAGCACCTCATCTTTGCGGTAGCCCCAAACGGCCACACGCTCCAGTTCGACGATGCCTACCGGGTCTTTGCCCTCGGGCGTGACCACCCACAGCGCCGGCTGGCCGCTGCTTTGCGTCAGTGCCGTGGCGGGTACCGCCGCTACCGAGACACTTGTCATTTCGCGCTCGGCCATGACTGTGGCGGTGGCGCCCAGAGGCAGCGCCTGTACAGGCTTAAGCCGCGCGCGATAGGTACGTGTCTGCGCCGCAGCCTGCGGCGACAGCTCGCGCAGCGTGACATCGAATACCTCGTTCGGCGCACTGGCCAGCGATGCCTTGAACTGCGCGTTCTTGAAGGCGGACAACTGATCTTCGGGCACGTCGATGACGATCTCCGATTCATCCGGATTCGCAATCGAGACTACCGGTTGGCCCTCCGCCACGACCTGGCCTGCCTCGACGCGCACAGCTGTGACAACACCGTTACGGGAAGCGCGTAGAACGGTGTACTTGAGCCGGTTGCGTGCGAGATCAAGCTTTCGCGCTTCAGCCTCGGCGGTCGCATGCGCGGTTTGGGCATTCGTATGTGCGCGCTCGTCGTCGGCCGCACTGACCGAGCCGTCAGTCTTCAGCGCGGTCAGGCGCTGGCGATCAGAATCGGCCTGGCGAGTCTGCTCGACGGAAACCGTCCACTGTTGTCGCGATGCTTCCTCAGCGAGGCGGTAGTCGCTGTCATCCAGCACAGCCAATACGTCGCCTTCACGCACAAACTGACCTACGTCGACCTTGCGTTGGGCTACCTTGCCGCCCACGCGGAAGGCTTGGTCGACTTCACGCCGCGACTGTACGGTGCCCACGTAGCGACTGCTTTCGTGGGCATTGTCGTAGCTGATTTCAACGGTGCGCACTGGTCGTGGCGCCTGCACGGACGGCTTGTCTGGGCTGCACGCGCAAAGCAGAGCGGCGACGGCCAAAACGCCGGCCGTAGTAAGGGAATTCTTCAAGACAGTTCCTCTTTGAAAATCGACAGATTCTTAGGAAAGTGGTGGCCGGTCGGCTTTGGCGGTTGCAGTCGGGTTTGAGGGTTGTTCGAACACCTGCCAGCCCCCGCCCAGTGCCTTATAAAGCTGCACGCTATCGATCAGCAGGCGGGTGTTGCTTTCATTGGAGTTCAGGCGTGCCGCCAGGCGCGCCCGCTGCGAATCCAGCAGTGGCAACAGGTCGATCTGCCCGCGGTTATAGAGCGATTGGGCGCGGTTCTGCGCAGCCTCGGCGGACGCGGCGGCCAATTGCAGCGACCCGGCGCGGCGCCGCTCCTGCGCTAGCGTGACGAGGGCGTTCTCCACATCCTCGAGCGCCCGTACGATGCCGTCTTCGGCGCGCAGCAACGCCTCTTTTTGAGCGCTTTCGGCAGCATCGTTGATTGCTTGCGTGCGCCCGGCGTTAAAGAGCGGCATCGCCAGCAGGCCCGCCACGTTGGTGAAGCGTGCAACGCCGAGATCGGCGCCGTTCAGGCTCAAGCCCTGGCGGCCGAAGGAGGCATCGAGGAACAGCCGCGGAAACCACTCGGCCGCGGCTTGCTTGCGGCGCGCATTGGCTGCATCGAGTTGCGCCATCAGCGCCAGCACGTCAGGTCGGCGTTGCAGCAGCTCGGCGGGCTGGCCCGGCTTGGCCTCGGGCACCACTGTCACATCGCTAATCGAAGTCTGGACGTTCGCGGTATTGAAGGCCTGGTCGGCAATCAGCACCGCGATACGATGGCGCGACACCGCCACCTGCGTTTCCAGCGGCGGAATCTGCGCCCGCGCCGACAAGGCGTCGGTCTGCGCGCGTTCGACGTCGAAGGCTGATGCCAGCCCTGCCTGCTGGCGCGCAGTGACCAGACGCAGCGTCTCATCCTGCATCGCCGAGATTGCGCGAAGCGTCGCGACCTGGCGTTGCGCACCGACCAGTGTGAAGTAGTTGCTAACGACGTCGCTCATCACCAGCAGGCGCACTCCACGCATGCTGTGTTCGGCGGCCAGCGCATCGGCGTCGGCCGCCGCTGCGCCGGCGCGCAGGCGGCCGCTCAGGTCGAGCTCCCACGAGACGTCCAGGCCGGCACTGGTGGTCTTGGTATCCGGATAACCCTGTTTCGTGGCCGAGTTGTAGCCGCTGCTGCGATCGCTGCCGGAGGCCGATGCGCCGACACTCGGGAACAGCCATGAACGGCTGACCGTTTCGCCAGCGCGCGCGGCGTGCAGGCGCTCGGCGGCAATCTTGACGTCGCGATTCTCGCGCGCTGCTCGGCGCACCAGATCCGTCAGCACCGGGTCGTGGTAAACCTCCCACCATGCCGCCTCGGGTTCCATTTCGGAAGCCGTGCTCGCGGAGAAGTTGCTCGGCAGGTCTACCGACGGCGTGAGCACCTCCGTGGAGCACCCTGTCAAGACAATGGCAACAGACGCGGCGAGCGCTGCCCCCATGACGATGCTGACCACGCGCTCGGCATAGTGCAGGGGCGTCTGCCCGTTGCGGGTCAACAGATGGAAAGTTGGAAGTCGCGGCATCGGATTGGACTCGTGAAGATTCGAGGTGGCATCAGCGTAGGGCTCGGTGTGCGGGAAGTCGTCAGCGAAGGGTCGCCGTTCGGTCGCCATATCGAGCGCTCATTCGTGGTGGAGGCGTCACTCATCGCCGGCATCGGCCGTGTGTTCGCCGGCTGACAACGCGAGGTCCGAGGCAATCGACTCCAGCAGCTCTTCGGCGGAGGAAAACTCGCGCTGTCGTCCGGTGACCAGGTTTTCGAGGCGGCCCACCAGGGCCCCCGGCGCGGCGTCGCTGCGCAGCTTCACTACGTAGGAGCGGCGGCTCGGGTATTTGGATTCAGGGTTCAGGATCATCGCAGACCAGGGGGGCAGGAAAGTTCGACGACAGCGTAAGCGGCCCCCTGGGGCGAGTCGTAAGCGAAAGGTCAGACTTCGGTCGGGACAACACCTTAAGTTAAGGCGTTGAACACCCGCAGCCCCTGTAGGAGCGAGCTTGCTCGCGATAGCGGCGGTGAATGTCCCGCCGTCATCGCGAGCAGGCTCGCTCCCACAAGTTTTCGTCCTTAACGCTTCAAGTCGACTGTGCAGCCTGAAGAAGCGAGCGCGCACGTTTCGCCAGCTCGGTTCCGTCCGTTTCGGGCGACTGATCAACGAGCGTGGCCAATGCCTGTTGGTCCTCGGGCGTAGCGTCATGATGCTCGCACAGTTCGACCCGCGCGAGCAGCTCCAGCCACGGTGCTTCCTGGGCGCGAGCCTCCTCAATCGCGCGCCGCGCCGCAGCGATGCCGGCGTCGGGCTGACCCTGCGCTCGCGAGATCGCTGCCTCCAGCAGCAATAGTTGCGGCAGGTAGACGCGCTCGCCCAGTTCTTCGCCCACCCGAAATGCTTCCTGTAGCTCGACTTGCGCTGCATTGCAATCACCTGCGAGCAGCAGCGCCTCGGTGGCGTAGCCGAGTATCTCGCTGGCACCGGAGCGCATTCCAAGCCCGGTGTGTTCTTCATAGGCCTCACGGATGCGACGGTAGCCGTCGCGCGGTGCACCGTTGCGCGCGTCGGCCCAGCCGCGCCACCAGCGGCAAGCCGTTCGCCCAAGTGCGAGCGAATATTCATCGACCAGCGCCTGCATGTCGTCGGCCAGCGCAGCCACACGCATGTGGTTTCCCATCCTCACCTCGATCAACACCTCCTGCCAGGCGGCGACCAGCCAGGTCATGGGCTGGCGCAACGCCTGCGCGCGTGCCCGTGCCTGCTGCAGGTGGATTCGGGCTTGCTCGACCAGACCAGAACGCACGAGTTCTATAGCCAGCATGCCGTGCAGCATGACTTGGGGATCAGCCGCAAAGATCTCGTTCGTCCCGATGTCCAGCGGTTCGGCGATCGCGAGGGCACGTTCCAGCCAGCGGCGAGTCGTTTTCGTGCGTCCCTGGAGGTGATGCACCTCGCCCTGGACGATGCACGCCGCCAGCATGAGCTCTTGATCATTTGCGTCGCAGGAGAGGGCTTCGGCACGCTCCGCCACTTCGAGCGCCAACGCATAGTCGCCGCGCAGACCAAGCAGATAGCCGAATCCGTGCAGGAGGCGACCACGCATGGGGTGCTCAGGTACATCCGTCAACAGCCTGTATGCACGTTCGAAGGCGCTCTTGGCTTCGCTGCCGACACCGAGCATGTGGAAAGCCGAAACCCCCTGCAGCGTGGCCAGGGTAATTTCGAGGGCATTGCGCTCCGTCCCTTCGGGAGTCTGCATCAACAGGACCAAGGCGCGCTCAGTGAGGCCAGTGCACAAGTCCGGACTGAAGTGCAGCAGCGCAGCTTCTGCGGCCTCGGCGTAGTAGCGCAGCGCAATCATCGGCTGCCGAGCGCGGTCGAAGTGCATCGCCAGCTCCGAGGCAGCAACCGGCACGCCGGCCGTGCGCTCGCGTTCGAGGGCAGCGCCAACCTGGCGATGGAGTTGGGTGCGCAATGAGCGCGGCGTGCGGTCGTACAGCACCTGGCGGAAGAGCGCATGTCGGAAGGAGTGGGGTAGCTCTTCCGTCTCTTCAACTTCTGTGGCCCGTGATCGTATGAGCCATACCTGTTCGCGTATCAGCTCTTCACAGGCGTGGGCCACCGAAGCGAGGTCGCGCTCGAGGGTCAGTGAAACCGTCTCGATTCGGAATTCGACCCCGCACACCGCTGCGGCCGAGAGGAGTGTACGTTGCTCCGGACCAAGCTTGGCGATGTAGTGATCAATGATGGCTGCAAGGTTTTCGGGAACCGCCAGATTCGCAAGCCGAGCCTCGATTGTGGCTTTGTCGTCCTTTGGGTCCATCACTTCACTGGTGATTGACGAAACAAACAACGGCACACCATCGGTCCGCTCGTGCAGGGCACGCACGAAGGCTTCATCGCGTGCCAGCGAGGTCGAACGCAGCGCAACATAGTCAGCGACCTCGGTTTCCGAGAACGGGTCGAGCACCACTTCCTCGCTCAGACGTTGCAGGCGCAGTTCGTGGCGCAACGAGCTGAGGGGATGATCGAGCGCAACCACCTCGGCGAGGCGGAAGCTTGACAGCCACATCAGCCGCGTGCGGCCACGTCGCCGCGCCACATAGTTGATGAGCTGGACCGTCGCGCGATCGCTCCAATGCAGGTCTTCGGTCACCAGCAACAGCGGTCGCTGCTCGGTGTAGCGGTCCAGCAATTCGCCCATTTCCCGGAGCATGCGGTCCGGGCCGATGCCGGCAAGCTCACGCCGCAACGCGTCTTTCTCCTGCGTGGTACTTAGCCACGGGAGTTGCAGCAGCCAGGTCGGTGCCACGGCGCGCATCAGGGCCGGCAGGGTAGGGTCGTTGCGGCACAGATCGGCTAAGGCCTCCAGCACCGGTAGATACGGCTCGCCGGCGCCGTAGTGCTCCACGCAATGGCCGCGTGCGCAGGCGATGTCGCCAAGGCCAGTGAGGAAATGTTCGATCAACGTGGTCTTGCCGATCCCCGGCTCGCCGGCGAGCCAAACCACGGCGCGCTGGCCGCCATCCGCTCGCTCCCACGCTCGTTGCAGTCTTGAGACCTCGTCGGTGCGACCGATGAATGGCGGTGACGAGTGCGCGCCGGCCGCCGGCACCGTCGCGGATATAGGCGGCCTCGAAGGTGCGGAGGAGGGCGGAGCGATGAAGCGATAGCCGCGCCTCGACACGGTCTCGATATAGCGGGGCCGTTTGGGGTCGTCGCCCAGCACTTTGCGCAGATCGCTGATGGCCGTCTTCAGCACCGAATCGCTGACAAACCGATGCCCCCACACGGCATCAAGCAAGGCATCCTTGGTCACCAACGACCCTGGCTGGCGTGCCAGCACGCATAACAACGTGAAAGGCGTCGGCGCCACTGCAACGGCTTCCCCATTACGTAACAAGCAGGCGTTGGACTCGTCGAGCTCGAATTCGACGAAGCAGAGCAATACTGGGTTCGGATGGGGCTGCGGACGTGCCACGGTTAATTCCTAAAGACTAAAACAGGGTTGTGCACCGCGAAGCTTCACAAAGGGTTCGATACTGAAAACCGGTGTGTCCGGCTTCCTGGTCCTATCGACCAGCCTTTTGAATCAACTGCTCTCCAGCCTCGGCAGTCTTGAGCCATTGTTCCAATGACAACGCTGATCGGCTCTGAAGCCAAGCGTCGCCGGTCGGAAACTGGCACTCGCGCAAACTCGGTTCAAACCGCGCACTTCGGCTCGCCCCTAGGCCTCATCGCGGCTTGAGCATGATCCCAAAAAAACAATGACAAAAACATCAATATTGAAATATATCTCAATATTGAATACCTTCATCGTGCCTGACGATGAGACCTGCGCGCCTCACGACTTCAATCACAACAAGGGCTCAAGATGAACAACAACAAGAAAGTTTCCGAATTGCCTCCTTCCGCTGTCGACGTGTTGGTCATCGGTAACGGTCCGGTAGGTGCGACAATCGCGGCGCTGCTCGGCCGCTATGGGGTCACGACCCTGGTACTGGACAAGGCCCATGAGGTCGTACTGATGCCTCGTGCCATTGCTCTGGACAACGAGGCGCTGCGCATCCTGCAACTCGCCGGTTTGTCGGAAGACGCGTTCGAGAAGATCGTTATCCCTGAAGTGAGGATGCACTCCCCGGTACTCGGGCAATTTGGTCGTGCCAATACTGAGGGGTGCATCGACGGCCATCCGAAACTAGTGACTTTCTATCAACCCGACCTTGAACACGCGATGCGTAGCCAGGTCTCCCGACTGAAGTCAGTGACCAGTCTTGGTGGCTTCGAGCTTGAAAGTCTGGTCGAGGAGTCGGATGGCGTCGTCGCCTCCGTACGGGATCAGAATGGGCAATCGCATTCCGTTCGCGCCCAGTACCTGGTCGGTGCGGATGGCGCAAGCTCCAGGGTCAGGGCACTGATTGGCCAGGAGTTCGAAGGGCAGACCTATGCGGAGGATTGGCTGATTGTCGATGTCATGAACCGGCATAAGTCAGCGATTGATCACATTGAGTTTCTCTGTAATCCGCGGCGGCCGACGCCGCACATGCCCGCACCCGGTGGAAGGGAGCGTTGGGAGTTCATGCTGCAACCCGGTGAATCGCGCGAAGAGCTGGAAAGCCCGGAAAGCATAGCCCGGCTAATCGCGCCATGGATCAACCCGCGAGAGTTGCAAATCGAGCGCAAGGCGGTGTATCGATTCCACGCGCGCTGCTGCAACAGATTCAGCAAGGGACGCATCTTCCTCGCTGGCGACGCAGCGCATATCACCCCTCCCTTTGTCGGGCAGGGCCTCGTAGCGGGACTTCGGGATGGCGCCAACCTTGCCTGGAAACTGGCTTGGGTCCTTCGCGGCCATGCCGCGCCTGCAATACTCGATACCTATGACGTAGAGCGCCGCCCCCATGCCCAGGCGATGATCAATCTAGCGAAACTCATGGGCCGCCTGGTGATGCCCAAAAACAAGATCGCAGCTTTCTTTATCCACGGCTTGATGCGCACGCTGGCGTTGACTCCCGCTACCAGGAGGTACTTCGAACAGTTGGACATCAAGCCTAAGAACACCTTCAAGCTCGGCCTGTTCGTGCCGCATCGTCGGGGCGACAAACTGGTACGTGGCAGCCTGTTTCCCCAAGCCTGGGTTCGTAACATGCAAAAGCAGATCAAGCTGAGCGACGATGCTCTTGGAGACAACCTGACCCTGGTTGGATTGGGTGTTGACCCGTTGTCACTGCTAACCACTGATCAGATCGTTTCCTGGGAAAAAATGGGAGGCCATTTCTTAGAGGTCAGAACACGCGGCCAACGCTCCGGCGGCAGCTGTGACTTCATCGAAGACATGAACCATGACATCCTGCCGCTGGCCCCTAAAGGAACGCTGGTCGTGGTTCGTCCTGACCGTATCATCATGCACCACGCCCCAGGCGCAGAGGCAGACAGTCTCCTTCGTGACTGCCGGGGCCTGCTGGTTAGCGAACACGCCACTCCTGACAGCGTTTCCGTTACCATCAATGAGCCCACTAGATTGCGAGCTTGATAATGCATTCCCCCATTCTTCCTTTAGAAGCTGCGCCAGAACCTCTCACGAGAGGCCACAAGAAGCGTGAGCGCACCCGTCGCGGCCTAGTGGACGCGGCATTGCGTCTTGTCGCACGTAAGGAGGTGGGGGAGATCGCGCTGCTCGAGGTTGCCGCGGAAGCAGAGGTATCCAACGGTACCATCTACAACTATTTTCGAACTCGCGACGAAGTACTGGAGGCGGTGGGCATTGCCATGGCCGCCGAGTTCTCCGATGCCATTTCCGTCCTGAGCACGGACGTGCACTGCGGCGCACAGCGGCTTTCGATTGGCGTGCGCATGTTTGTATGCCGGGCCGCCGACGATCACGAATGGGCCAATGCACTGCTGCGCATCATCCATTTCGATCAGGCCATGCGCTCGCGTTTGGCTGCCCATGTGCTTGGCGACCTGCGTGAAGGTCTGCGCGAGGGCACTTTCGCTTACGAGGACGAAGGCATTGCCCTGGACATGGTTGTATCGTGCACAACCGGAGCAATGCGCTCGGTTGTCGAGGGACGTGCAGTGGCAGAGCACGATCTGCGGGTCGCCGAAATGATTCTCCGGGCTCTGGGCGTAACACCTGCCAGAGCCAAGAGAATCGCCGGCAAGCCGCTACCTGCCTGAGCCGATGTCATCCTTGATCGGCCAGTCTTGATCAATCCATCGCCGATAGCTCTTTGCCTGGCGACGAGACTTCAGCTGCTTGCCGATCAATGCCATAAGTGCCAGCCGGTCCGGTCAAGGCGTGGCGATCAACCATGACGTTGCCAGTGATGATCAGACCGGCCCCACCTTCCGCCCAACGCCGATAGAGCTTAATTAGCGCTTCCCCTGGAGCGTGATCCTCATTGGCAAGGTTCTCCTCCATGGCAGCCTTGGCAATTCGGTTTGGAATCACCGTGCCGTTAGGCAATCGAAGCGGTTTGAAGAGCTTTGAGCCGGTCATGTTCTGTCCTTCAGCTAATAAAAGTTCGCCAACATAACTGAACATGCGTGTTCAATTATGTCAATGCGCAGGACTTTTGTTGACCAGAAGACATCGATCGCAGCATCCAGATTACTAGGTTGTAGGCCTGTTTTCCGACAGAAAGACCTACAGGTTTAAAAATAGGGTTGACGTAAAATGAACACGAGTGTTCAATCGACTCATGAGGTAATCCTGGAGAGAGAACCGTGGAATCCCTGAATCCAACACAACGCCGCATTCATCAAGCTGCCTTTCGCCTGTTCGCCGAGAGAGGCACCTCACAAGTGAACATCCTTGACCTCGCGCAAGAGGCAGGCGTGGCGCGCGGAACGGTTTATAGCAACATCGACAGCATGGAAAACCTGTTCGAGGCGGTCGCCAGCCATCTCGCGAGGGAGATGCATGAGCGCGTCAATAAGAGCTTCAATTCCCTCTCGGATCCAGCTCAGCGCCTTGCCAATGGCATTCGGTTCTTCATTCGCCGAGCCCACGAAGACTCCCAGTGGGGCGCGTTCATCCATAAATTCGCCATGAGCAATTCTGCGTTGCGCGAAATGTTCAGCAGCCAAGCGACCAAGGATCTTCTGAGCGGGCTTGCCACTGGGCGCTACACGTTTGCGCAGGAGCAATTGCTTTCAGTACTGACGCTGATATCGAGCAGCGTGCTCGGCTCGATTTTCCTGGTACTGGAAGGTCACAGGACGTGGCGCGAATCGGGCTCTGACACCGCCGAGCTGGTACTGCGGGCATTGGGTGTGCCGTCAGAGGAGGCTCGTGCATTAGCGACCAAAGAGTTGCCGGCACTTCCATCTCTCGACTGAACTCGTAATTGATTTGACTGAATAAACCCCTGAGTTTTCAGGGGTTCGGGACAGCTTTGCCCTAAAAACCCGGAAAACAAGAACAATGAACAACAAAAACGAATTGCATCGGTTGGCGACACCACACCCCGCGCGGCATCCGCAGCCGACGGTGAAGGCCCAGGATCTGACTCACCTGATCTTCCAACGACCGGACTTGAATGAGGCGGCGCGTTTCCTGACTGACTTCGGCCTGACGGTAAGTCGGCAGGAGGCCGATACGCTCTATCTGCGGGCCACCGAAGCCACTGCGTATTGTTACCGTGTCCAACGTGCCGAACATGCACGTTTTATCGGATTCGGACTTGCAGTGCGGTCCCTGGAAGATCTGAAAAGGCTCACTCGAATCCCGGGTGCGTCATCGGTCGAGAAATCGGAACATCCGGGTAAAGGGTATTACGTCAGGCTGACGGATCCGTCCGGTTTCATTGTGGAAGCCGTTTGCGACCAGACGCCAGGCAAGACGCTGGCACATAGAGCTCCTCTCCACTGGAACCTAGTGCACGAGCAACCACGGATCAACGCCACGCAGCGCCCGCCGATTGCTCCCCCTGAAGTACTCAAACTCGGTCACATCGTCATTGAAGTGGCCGACTACCAAGCGACCTGTGCCTGGTATACGCAGCATTTCGGGTTTATTCCCAGCGATGTGCAGGTGCTCCCCGACGGCACGCCTATCGTCACTTTCATGCGCCTTGATCTCGGTGACATTCCCGCGGATCACCATACGCTCGCGATTGCGCAAGGGTTCATGGCCACCTACAGCCATAGCGCCTATGAAGTCGTCGATGCAGACGCCGTGGGTATGGGGCAGCGCGTCCTGCGCGAGCGCGGTTGGGCGCACTCATGGGGTATCGGCCGGCACATTCTGGGCAGTCAGATCTTCGATTACTGGCAAGACCCTTGGGGCGATAAGCACGAGCATTACTGCGACGGGGATATTTTCACGGCCACTCGGCCTACGGGCATTCATCCGGTGAGTCCCGAGGCAATGGCGCAGTGGGGGCAGCGCATGCCCAAGAGTTTTACCAAACCCAAGATGAACCTGACCAACGTGCTTCTGCTGATCCGCAACCTGCGACGCAGCCCGGACCTGACCATACGCAAGCTGATAACACTCATGCGGATGTTCGGGTAGAGCTGCCGCCATGTCGGACAACTCAACCCGGTTTGGCCGGCGGGACGTGCTTAAAACCGGCGCTTTGATTGCTGGCGGTGCGTGGGTCTACACCGTTGTCAGTCCGCCTTCAGAACAACACCTCAGTTCTCGCGCAACCGAACGCGGGACAAACGCCGCTCCAGGAGTACCTTCAATGTCTGCTGTACACGTAGTCCGCTTTGAATTTCAGAACGGTATCCACTGGGGCGTGCTTCGCCAGGGCCGTATCACGATTGTCCCCGGTGTTTTTGAAACCACCGGTGACTTCGTTCGCCAGAACAGTATCGACGACCTCGCTCAACTGAAAGGCCCGGAGCTTGCGGAGGGCGAAGTAAAACTACTGTCGCCGGTGACCCGTAACCAGCAGTTCGTTTGCCAGGGCGCCAATTACCGTCAGCACATGATCGAGTCGGGCATGGACCCGGATGCGAAGAAATTCAACATGATCTTCACCAAGGCGACGAGTTGCCTGGTGGCGGCTGACAGCGACCTGATCAAGCCGCGCCACGTGCGCTTCCTTGACTACGAAATTGAACTGGGGCTTGTGATGAAACGCGCGATCACCGGTTCAATGTCTGTCACTGACGCCAATCTGCATGAGTTCATTGCAGGCGCCGTCATCGTCAATGACTACTCGGCGCGTGACATTCAGATTCCCCAGATGCAGTTCTACAAAGGCAAGAGCTACCGCACTTTCGGCCCGGTCGGCCCGTACCTCTGCCTTCTGGATGCCTCGAACATTCATTACCTGAAAGACCTGCAGCTGCGCCTGACGGTCAACGACCAGGTGCGACAGAACGACAGCACGGCCAACCTGGTTTACGGCCCCGCTGAAACCCTGACCGAACTCTCCGCCTTGCAAGATCTCGCTGTTGGAGACCTCATCGCCACCGGCACTCCAGCGGGATGTGCGCTAACGATCCCTTCGCCTGCGAAACAGCGCATTGCGGCCCTGATGCCGGAAGCCACCAAATGGAAGCTTTTCCTCAAGGCGCAGGAAGGCCGGACGCAGTATCTCAAGGCAGGTGACGTGGTCGAGGCACGCATTCGCAGCACCGATGGTGTGGTCGACCTCGGTGTGCAACGCAACCGCGTCGTGGGGGAAGCCTGAATGGTTGTGCAGACCTTGAACGACATCGAAAGTCTTGAACGAGTCCCCTTGTCGGAGCGTGGCCTGGCTTGCAGCACTTATGAAGCGCTGCGTCAGGGGGCCGAGCGTACCCCCGAGGCACCAGCGCTGAGTTTCTTTGCCGATGCCGCCGATTTCAAGCGCACGTGCGAGTGGAGCTACTCCCAGCTCTTTGCGGAGATCACCCGAGCGGCCAATGCCTTCCACGACCTGGGTATAAAACCGGGTGAGGTGCTGGCCTTCATCCTGCCCAACCTGCCGGAAACCCATTTCACTATCTGGGGCGGGGAGGCGGCGGGGATCGTCATGGCGATCAATCCTCTGCTCGAGGCCAAGCAGATGGCTGGCTTGCTGAATGCCGCGAAGGCATCTGTGGTGGTGACACTCGCGCCGACTCCCGGCAGCGATCTGTGGCCCAAACTGGCTTCGCAGCTGGATCAGTTACCCACGGTCAGGTCTGTCGTTTGGGTCAGCATGGAACCCTATGTCGCCGAACCTGTGCGTGAGGCTCTCAAAGTCGCGGCACTGAAGGAGCGAGACTTACACAACGGTATTGCGATTCACGATCTGCAATCGCTGATGAAGACTCAGCCGCACACACACCTCAAGAGCGGTCGGCAAATCCGTCAGGAGGAGTGCTCCTCCTACATCTGTACGGGCGGCACCACCGGGCTGCCCAAGATCGCGGCGCGTACCCATGGCTCGGAAGTCTTCAACGCATGGGCCGTGACTGCTCACTTACAGCCACGCAGTGGTGGCCAGGTTATCTTTTGTGGCCTGCCGCTGTTTCATGTCAATGGCCAGCTGGTGACTGGACTGATGCCTTGGACTCAAGGCGACCATGTGATCCTCGGGACGCCTCAGGGGTATCGTGGCGAGGGGGTGATTTCACGATTCTGGGAGATGGTCGAGCACTTCGGTATCAACCTCTTTTCCGGCGTGCCTACTGTTTATGCTGCACTTCTGCAAAATGAATGGCAGGGCCGCGACCTATCCAGTCTTCGTTTTGCCATGTGTGGCGCCGCACCCATGCCGGCTGAGCTTTTCCGAGAGTTCGAGCGCCGGACCGGGGTAAAGATCCTTGAAGGTTATGGCCTCACCGAGGGCGCCTGCGTCTCCTCTATCAATCCGCCCCATGGCGAGCGCCATATAGGCTCCATCGGGATACGGATCGCCTACCAGAATATGCGCGCGGTCTTGCTCAACGATTCGGGAGAGTACCTGCGCGACGCCCACGTGGATGAGATTGGCCTCATCACGATCAGTGGTCCGAATCTCTTCAATGGCTATCTGGAGGAGCGTCATAACCAGGGCCTCTGGATCGATATCGACGGTCAGCGCTGGCTGAATACGGGTGATTTGGGTCGCCAGGATGCGCAGGGTTATTTCTGGCTGACCGGACGCAAGAAGGAGTTGATCATCCGTGGCGGTCACAACATCGATCCCAAGCAAATCGAGGAGGCTCTTCAGGCGCATCCTGCTGTCGCCTTGGCCGCTGCAATCGGCAGCCCCGATGCCTACTCAGGCGAGGTGCCGATCGCCTACGTTCAACTGCGCCCCGGGCAAGTTTGCAACGCGGAAGAACTTGAGGCGTTCGCGCATCTCAATATCAGCGAGCGGGCAGCCGTTCCCAAGCGCATTGAAATCCTCGAAGCGTTGCCACTGACTGCCGTGGGCAAGATATTCAAGCCCGCCTTGCAGCAGCGGGAAATTGCCAGAGTAGTCCAACAGGAAGTGGAGCGTATGTGTCTGCAGGAAGTTGAGGTAGAGGTGGTACAGGATGGACGACGCGGGCTAGTCGCATGCATCCGGGCGGGAGGAAACCAAGAGTCGCTGGCCCTTCTTCTAGGGCGCTATAGCTTTCAAGTGGAGTGGCTTAAATGAGTGTGAGTTCGCCTTCATAAGTTAAACAAACATGCCCTGGTACTCATCAGCCAGGGCCTTTTTCACAACTTCGATCAACTCCAACCGGCACTGACATGTGCACGGGAAGGCCAAGCCTTGCCTGCGTGCAACCAACAAAAAGAATAAGAGGTGGACAATGAAAGTGAATAACCGTGCGACCCCGTGTTTCTCTGTTCAGCAAGCATTTGCTTCCTGGATCAAGTTAACCGGCGCCGTAGCCATACTCGGCGCTTCAACAACTGCGGGCGCCAATGGCATTGCCCTGAACGAACAAAGTGCAAGCAGTGCGGGAACTGCTTATGCGGGAAGGTCGTCATCCGCGCTGGACGCCAGCACCATCTTTGGAAATCCAGCAGGCTTGACCAAGTTGAAGCGTAGTGAGATTTCCGGCGGGGCCGCGGTCGTCTCGGTGAGCGACGACATCAGTGATGCGCAAAGCAATGTCCCGGGCACCAATAAAGGGGACTCGGTACCTTTGGGCGTCGTGCCCTTCGCTTATATGTCGACGCCACTTGATGATCGCTTTTCGATTGGTCTGGGCCTCTATGCTCCGAGTGGTTTGATCAATGATTATGAGAGCAGCTTTCAGGGCCGTTACCATGGTTCCTATAGCACGACCAAGGAAATAACCCTGCAGCCCACCATTGCCTATCGGATCAATGATTACGTGTCCATTGGTGGTGGACCGACCATCAACCGTTTTAATGCAAAGCTTAAGAATTACCTGGCCACCGGCGCCCTGAACAATGGCGAGGATACACTGGTCACCATCAAAGGCGATGACACTGCACTTGGCTACAACGTAGGCATCCTGGTCGACTTTACTGAGGCAACCCGTTGGGGGATTAACTATCACTCGAAGGTGGACTATGAACTCGAAGGGCATACTGAGGTTTCTGGCTCCCCGAGCGTTATCCCGCTGGACGGAACGTATGACAACAAGATAGACCTCACGATGCCCGAATCCGTGGACACTTCTATCACCCATCATTTCAATAGTCGCTGGACGGGCTATCTGGGGACCACCTGGAAACGTTGGAGCCGGATCCAGAAGGTCGAGGCAGTCAACAGCGGTCTTACCCCCGTGGGCCAGGCGGCTGGCCTTGGAAGTGTGACCGAAGAAATGAACTGGCGTGACACTTGGAGCACCGCAGTGGGCGCCTCCTATCAATTGAACCAACAATGGCTGCTACGCGCAGGCTACGCCTATGATCCATCGCCCGTGAGAAATGCCGATCGCAGCGTGCGCATTCCGGTTGGGAATCGCCAAGCGGTGACTTTGGGCGGTGCTTATTCGCCGAATGCCGACCTGACGATTGACTTTGCTTATGGTTATCTCTGGGATTCCAAAGTCTCGGTAAAGCAGGCGAACAACTCAGGTCTTCAACCGCAATACAGTGCAAGTTACGACAATAGTGCTAATGGAGTTTCAGTGCAGGCAACCTATCGGTACTAATCAGCCTAACCCAGAGCATTTCCATTACAAATTGATTAAGTAGTTTTTCCAGCACCCATTACTGAACTTGTCATGGGGCTCGAACTCGCACTCCGCGAGTTCGGGACGGCGCCACCGAATTACGCAACCGATGGGGTGCTTCATTCACGGTGGCGGGTCAGTAGCCCTCTATCATGTCGGCAGCCTGTTGAGTCGCCTGGCTGGTGCGAGTGGCGAGTTTGCGGACTTCGTCGGCAACCACGGCGAAGCCGCGTCCGGCCTCGCCTGCGCGGGCGGCCTCGATCGCTGCGTTAAGCGCCAACAGGTTGGTCTGGTTGGCGATGCCCTGAATGGCGGCAACGATCTGCGTCAGTTTGGTGAGGTTTTCCTGCATGGCCTGGTGTTGTCGTTCCTGGGTCTCGCGCAACTGTCTCTCCTCGTGACTCGCGTGGATATCGGTGATCGCGCCTACGACTCGCAACGGCGAACCGTCAGCCGCACGCCGGGTCTGGCCGCGGCCGCGGAACCAACGGTATTCACCGTTCTTGTGCCTGAGCCGGTAGTCGACGTCGAAGGGAGTCTTGCCGCTGCGATCATCGACGTGTGCGACGAAGGCGCCTATAGCGCGCTGGCTGTCCTCGGGATGCAGGCGTGACGACCAGGCTTCCAACGTGTTGGGAAACTCTTCGGCCGTTGCATGGCCGAGCAAGCGACGCATCTGTGAAGACCACCAGATGGCGTTCTTCGGATTGGCCGGATCACCAGCTACCACCTCGATGTCCCAGAGCCCGTCGTGAAGCATTTCCCGGGCAATCTCGAAACGGGTGGCAGCCAGTGAAAGCGCCTCGTCCTGCAAGCGTTGTGCATGGATGTCGCGCAACACTCCGGCGATGGTCACGGGCATGCCTTGGGCATCGCGGCGGGATTTTCCGCTGATGCAGCACCAGCGATATTCACCTTCGAAGGCCATTCGAACGTCCAGGACATAGGATGTTCGGCCGCTGCGATCTGCAAGATGCTTCGACAACGCATCGTGGTTGCGCTGACGGTCACCCGGGTGCAGCCGCTCGCTCCAGAGATTGAGCTGGTCGGGCATCGGTGTCTGGATCGGCCAGGACCCCGACCACCGCAGTGCGCTATCGGTATCTGGTTGTGTGGTTGCGCCGAGCTCCAATTCCCAGAACAGGTCACCCGACCCTTGAACGGCGAGCTCCCAGCGAGTCTCCAGCTGTTGCAACTGAACGTCCCGCTCGGCGAGGCGTGAGGTGATTTGCTCAAGGTTTTGGCTCAGCTTCTCTTCTCGCGCCCGCAGATCTCGCCGCTCGCTGAGAAGGCTCTCCACCCTTGTCAGAATCCGCCGCAACAGCGGATCGGCCGACGTGATCGATGCGTCAGTGATCTCGGGTCGATCCAACCTGTCGGCGAGTGAAGCCAGTGTCCGATGAGTAGTTCTGCTGAAGAACAACATACAGCGCCTCTCAGTCCGTGAAATTAAAGTCAAAGGTCATAACGAGGCTTGCCCGGCCTCGCTAAAGTGGGTGTATTGAAAGGCTGCTCGCCGAGCCGTCAGTGTGACAATGCCTGGAGGTCGAAGGATGTTGCGCCCGGCAAGGTTGGCCACATCTGTGGACCGTCCATGATCTCTTCCGGGGTCAACAGGCAGGCGTCCAGTTGCCGCTTCAACATATCCAGGTCGAGACCCTGACCGATGAAGACGATTTCCTGTCGGCAATCACCGGTGATGTCGTCCCATTTGGCCAGAATCCCCTGTCGGCGATAATCGTCCTGGGGCCATTGCGATTGCGAGATGAATGTCCACCAGCGCCCGACATAGTCCCAACGAAATTGCCCACCACTTTGCACCAGCATGCCGATGTCCAGATGTCGGCTGGCAACCCAGAAGTAGCCTTTGCAACGCAGTAGCCGCCCGTTTTGCCAAGGGCGCTGCAGGAACTCCAGCAGCCGTTGCGGATGGAATGGCGCACGCTCTTGATACACCCAAGAAGCAATTCCATAGGTGTCCGACTCGGGAGGATGCTCGTCACTGGCTTCCAGATTTTTCATCCAGCCGGGTGACTGCACCAGACTCGGCAAATCGAAGCGGCCGGTGTCGAGGATCTTCGACAGATCGACGGCACCGTGGGTCATGGGCAGGATTTCCGCCTTCGGATTGAGGCCCGCGAGGAGGGCGCTCAGTTCCAGAAAGCCTTTCTCGCCAATCAGGTCCAGCCGACTGACGAGGATGACGTTGGCGTACTCCACCTGTTCGATCAGCAGATCGGACAAGTGGCGTAATGGCGTGTCCGTTTCGTCCTCGCCGCCAACGGTGTCCCGCGAGGCCAGCAGCGCCTGGAAGTTGCTGCCGTCGACGACGGTGACCAAGGTGTCGAGCCGCGCCAGTTCGCTCAGACTGAAACCTTGCGAGTCGAGGAAGGCGAAGGTCTCGGCGACCGGCATCGGTTCGGAGATTCCGGTTGACTCGATCAGCAGGTAATCGAAGCGCTGCTGACGCGCCAGCAGGCTGATCTGCTCAAGCAGATCAGCGCGCAGCGTGCAGCAGATGCAGCCGTTGCTCATCTCGACCAGTTCATCGCTGCCGCGGTGCAGCGACACATTGCGCGCTACGTCCTCGGCGTCGATGTTGACTTCGCTCATGTCGTTGACGATGACCGCTACCCGCATGCCTGCGCGATTGCGCAGGATGTGGTTGAGCAGGGTCGTCTTGCCGGAGCCGAGGAAGCCCGAAAGGACCGTCACCGGCAGCCGGCCCGACAGGGCCCCGTCAATCATGCGGCCACCGTTTTCGCATCGACGGCCTTGTCCAGGTAGCTTTCGAACAGGTCGACGACCACCAGGCCATCATCCGCGGCATCGCCCCACAGATCCTTCACCTGGAATTCGACGTGGTAGGTGGGCTGGTGCGCTGCGCTCAAATCGCCGTGACCGATGGCATCCGGGAATGGCCATTTTTCCGAGGTGCGGTGTCGGACGATGCCTTCCTTTCCGCGCACATAGGCCGGCATGCGCACGTGTCCAGCCACGTACTCGTCGCGAACCACAATCCGGTCGCCCACTTCAAATGGCGGGCGGCCAGTGATAGCGGGGCGGCCCTTGTCGTGGGGCGGGTTGGCCAATTTGAAGGTTGAACCCAATGCCTGATCGAGTTCTTCCTGGGTAATGACGCCGGTTTCGACCAGCAACGTGGCCGTTGCGATAACGTAGCGCTCGTAATATTGCGTGCCAACGTGCTGGCGGACATCGAGTCGTTCGACGGCGTGACGTATTTCATCGACGCTGAATTTTTTCAACTGGTCCGCGCCGATAAACATCAGGCTGTAAGCCAGGTGTTCCCATTCCTGTTTGAATACTTGTTTGTAATCCTGGCTATTGATGACATGGGGAACCTTGCCAAAGCCTTGAAAACCACCGAGATCGTGAAAGCCATCCATAATAAAAACCTCCGAAAATTAGAAGATGAAGAGAGTCTTTTGGGTCAACGTACGCGGGGCAGGGCAACCCCGATCAGCACATCCTTGGTCACCAGTTTCTGAAGCTCTTCTTCACTCATGTGCTCGGAGCCTTCGGGCCTTAAGGGGAGGACCAGGTAGCGGCTTTCCGCGCTGGTATCCCAGACTTTGACGACCACATCGCTTGGCAACTCTGTACCCATCTCACGCAGCACGGTGCGTCCTTCACGAACCAGGCGTGCACGGAACTCAAAACCCTTGTACCACTCCGGCGGCAACCCCAGGACCGGCCAGTTGGTGCAAGAGCACAGGCTGCAGACGATGACGTTTTTCAGCTGGGGCAAATCCTCCAGGGCCACGATGTATTCGCCTTGCGGGCCAGTGAAACCGAACTGCGCGCACGCGGCGGTGCCGTCTCTGAGCAACAGCTCCCGGAACTGTGGATCGACCCAGGCCTTGGCGACTACACGGGCGCCGTTTTCCGGGCTCCATTGGTGCACCATCAATTCGGTCAGCTGCTCGATATAGCCCTCTGGAATCAGATCCTTGTCTTTCATAACCTTGAACAAGGCCCAGGCCCGCTCGCTGGGCGTCGAAGTGGATGCTGGGGATACAGTGGCGCTCATGGTGTAACTCCTCATCGGTTTAACACGGTCAAAAAAGTGAAGAACAGCCCCCGGTTTTTTATTGATGTCCGGGAGGTTTGGGGGGAGGCAGCCTTACAACGTCTTCCAGTCGACAGCGGCCTCGAACGCTGCCGCCGCCTGGTAAATTGTGCCTTCGGCATAGTGCTTGCCAACGAACATCAGCCCAACGGGCAGGCCGTCCACCAGACCGCATGGGATCGACATGGCCGGATGGCCGGTAATGTCCTGCGGCGCGGTATTGCCGATCATTTCCAGCGCTCGGGCCACGTACTCGGTGATCGAACAACCCGGCACAGGGTGGGGCTGGGCAATGATCGGCACG
This sequence comes from Pseudomonas sp. PDM25, assembly GCF_019219045.1. NCBI lineage: Bacteria > Pseudomonadati > Pseudomonadota > Gammaproteobacteria > Pseudomonadales > Pseudomonadaceae > Pseudomonas > Pseudomonas sp. PDM25. The sequence continues at coordinate 113,206 of NZ_JAHUWL010000006.1, read as the reverse complement.
GTCGGCATGACAAGCAGGTCGTAGTTCTGCAGTGCCTTGTCGTAACCGGCCCGGGCGAAGCGTGCGATGTTCTGTGCCTTGGCGTAGAAACGACCGTTGTAGCGTTCCAGGCCGTACTGGCCGACAAACATGCACAGCTTGAGCGAGGCGGACAATGCGTCCGCTTGTTCCTGCCAACCGGCCTGTTTATCCAGCAGGCCAACGTCGTAGAGCCCCTTCCAGTTAAAGCCTGCGCCATTGCCATGCATCATTTGCATGGTCAGACCTTCGCAGCCGATGGGGTGCCAAAGCGAACCTGCCAGGTTGTGCTCGGGAACGGATACCTCTTCGACGCGAGCTCCCAAGGCTTCGAGTCGGGCGATGGCGCCGCGTACCTTGTCGGCAACGCGTGGATCCTGGTTGGCCAGCTGGAAGCCTTCCTGCAGGATGCCGATCCGCAGTCCGCTCACACCTCGCTCCAGGTAGTCGCAGTAGGCGTCGACTTGAGGGGCGGCCTGGCGAGGATCGAGCCCGTCGGCACCGCCCATGACTTCCAGCATCAGCGCGTTGTCACGCACGTTGCGGGTGATGGGACCGGCATGGTCGATGGTGGCCTCGATCGCCATGATCCCGGTGTAGGGCACCAGGCCGTGGGTCGGCTTCATGCCGTAGGTGCCGCAGAACGCTGAAGGGATGCGGATCGAGCCGCCTTGATCGCCGCCAACCGCCAGGTCCACCTCGCCGGCTGCCACCAATGCAGCGCTTCCGGAGGAGGAGCCGCCGGCAGCGAAACCGTGCCGGTAGGGGTTGTGTACGGGCGCCGGATCAGAGGTGTGGCTGCCACCGGAGAGGCAGTAGTGCTCACAGGTCGCCTTGCCCAGGATGGTAGCCCCGGCGTCTAGCAAACGGGTCACCACGGTTGCGTCAAAGGACGGTACAAACCCTTCCAGGATAGAAGCGCCGTTCATCATCGGGACGCCAGCCAAGGAGATGTTGTCCTTGAGCGCAATAGTTTTGCCGGCAAGTTTGCCCTCACGGGCGCCATTCACCTCGGTCCTGTAATACCAGGCGTTGAGCAGGTTTTGCGGGTTCGACGGGCGATAGCCCGAGCTGCGGTCGTAGCGCACTGGCGGGGTGAAATCCGGCAACTCGTCGACCAGGTCATATGCGTCGAAACTTGGTTGCATCAGTGCCAGGTATTCCGCTGCCTGCTCGTGGGTCAGCTGCATATTCAGCCGGCCAGCGATGTCCTGCAGTTGGTCGAGGGTAGGGCGAACAATGGCCATGGTTTTCCTATTTTTTTGTTTGTGATCGACGTCTGTGATCGACAACGGGTCAGCCTGTACGGGAGCATTCGAGGATGATTCGAAACACACCTTGCGCCGGGTACCTGGAGCGACATCAATCGAGTGGGTTACAGGGATCAAGTTAGGCATCCCTCTCTGCCGTTGCTTGGCTGAGAAGGACAGCCACTTGGTTGAAAAGGACAACCTGCCAAGCGTGGCGCGCTCAGAACACTTTCAAGACGCGCAGGTTCAGGCGTGCGCCTTCCTTGAAGCCTTGTTCAACCTCGATGTCCGTGCCGATCTGCGCTTGAATCTGCAGCGTGGGCTCGATGAAGTGCGTGACGGTGAAACGCCCGTAGGAAGTGGATACCCCATCGTGCTGATCGATCCCGTTGACGGTGGTCGCCGAGCCGGTGATGTAGCCGCCGCCAACGGCGAAGGTGGTGCTCGGCGTCCAGTTGTAGCGCACGGCGGCCTGGTACTCGTAACGGGTGTTTTCTTCCAGTTTCGCCCCGGTCGGGCCGAAGTCATTGTTGGCCGACACCCAAGAGGCTTCGGCCACCGTGTCCAGCGCCCATTTCGGGGAGAAATGGTGGATGTACGCCGCCTGTAGCGTAGCGCGCCAGCGGTTCTCGCCGAGGTTCAGGGCATCGTTTTTGTCGTAGCTCCCCACCGGGAAGTACAGATAGGGTGCCAAGGCGAAGATGTCTTTGTTTGCGGTGGGCAACGTCCACTTAAGCGGCGCGGTAATGATCGGGTCGCCGATGCCGCGGGTATCGCCCAAGGCACCGATATCTCCCGAGGCGTTCATCTGGCCGAAAGGCAACAGAATCTGCGGTTCCCATGAGAGGTTTTCTGACAGGCCGATGGCGTGCACATAACGCAGGATGCCGATGTCCGAACTGAGCCTGGCGTCGTCGGAGACCTTGTGGCCGTTCTGGTACAGGTCCGAGCGGTCAGCGTGCTGGTAGTAGAGCAGCAAGGCGTTGGCGCCGGCCGGCAATGGCTCGAAATCGCCGGGAGCTACCTCGATGGCCTGGCTTTTAACAAACGGCAGCATGCACAGCACGAGTAAAGAGTGACTCAACTTCATGATCGATTTCCTGACAAAAGGGCCCCCAACCCCATGCGCTAGAGATGGGGGGCCAAAAGATGTTTGGGAGCGAGATCCGTGTCAGGGCGGAATTCGGATCGAGACCGCCCGTGGACGCCGGGTAGCGTCAGACGTCAGGTTTTAGGGATCACCGCGTCACGCAACATGCCGGTCTGCGGGTGGCAGTTGATGTACTCGAACACTTGATCCTTGGCGTCGGATACCGAGACTTCGTGATAAAGCCGTAGCTTCGACAGGCTGGTGGCGACCCGAAAGAAGGTCACGAAGATCCGCAGATGGGTCGGATGGGATTCGGCCCAGCGCTCGAGTTTTTCCAGGGAGCGCCAGTGGCCAATGTTGTAGCTCAGGTTCAGAAGATTGCCGTCCAGGTCGATGTAATTCACGAAGCGATTGCTGTAGCAACCCAGGTCCTTGCCACTGTCGCGCAGGAAATCCATACCCGCCTGCAGCGTCGGCAGAATTTCGTTGAGATAGAGTGATCGTTCTTCTTCGCCAGCATCCGCCCAGTCCTGGCCGGAGCGGATCAGTGCGATATTGTCGTGGCCTTGCACGACCACGCGCCCACCTTTGGCCGGGTCGCCAGCGATCACCGTCAGTTCACCGGAAGGTGCCATCCAGTCGGTCTGGGAAATCGGGAAGCGGTCACGCATGGATCCCCAGTAACCGTGCTCTTCGATTTCGTCACTGATGGTGTTCATCAGGGCGCCGACACCGGGTAATTCCTCGCGAAAGCCATATAACGTCTCGAACTGCTCGGCCCGCGGCGCGACGATCTCCCGAAAGTAACCGAGACCGTCGCTCAGGCGATCCTCCGATGACCACCATTCGATTACCTCAGGCGAGCGCAGCCAGCGGCAATGGGCGGCCGGGTCTTTCCAGTAACCGACGATCATCAGGTTGTCGTAACCGCTGTTGTCGGTGTGGTGAGTCAGGTCATGGCTCAGGGGGCCGTCGGGCAAACTCAGGCTCGCGGCGATGTGGCGCATGGCGTGCAGGGCCGCTGCACGCTGGTCGTCCCCGCGGTACTGCACTCCCAAATATCCCATCACCACCTGTTCCAGTTGCTCATCGGCGCGCGCAACCCACATGGGGAAGGGGGGCTGGTATTCATCGGGGACGCGACGAGACAACGTCCGCGGGCATTTGAGGTGCTTATCGATCGCAGATTCCATGGGGGGCTCCTTGGTTTTTTTGGTATGCGGTTATCTGTTCAACGTTTCGAAGGGCGAGGCTGTCGGGCGGTGGGCGCACCCAGTCGACGCAGCAGCACCAGAGTCCCCAGCTCTAACAGGTAGGTGGCGAACTCTTCAGGTGCCAGGTCGCGCCTCTGCAAAAGCCAGGATGAATCGGACTGTCGCTGCTGCTCTGGCAGTTGCATGGGACACCTCATCAGTTGTGGTGGGAGGGGCACGGTGTGGGGTAGAAGTTAGGCGGGGACGGCACGGTACGCTTGGCTCGTACGGACAACCGTTTGGCTAGAAAGGACAGGCCCTGAAAACAGGATTACGATGCGTTGAATTGGTGCGCACGCTTCGTCAGCAGGCGAGTGTGTGCATCGATATCGGGCAGGTGTAATCAGTGTCAGGTGTCAGGTGTCAGCGGGATTCGGATATGCAACTGTCTGAATCGTTGGCAGCCCGAAAGGGGAGTGGCCTGCTATTTGCTAAACAGGGAACCAACGTTACCGTCACCGTTGTTGTCCAGCCGCCGCCGTGAGGTGAATGCCATGAGTCAAAGCAATCAGTATTCAACCCTTGCCGTTGCGGCTCCACGTCGCTTTGATTACTGGAAAGAAGTGGTGTGCCGTCACTGCCTCGTGGCCGACAGCAAACCGTTGGCGCAGAGCGATTTCAACGGGGCGTTGGAGGTGCACGGCATGGGGCCGCTGGACATCTGCACGTTGTCCTCGCCACTGCATTTTTGGGAGCGCTCCTCCCAGCATTTGCGCAGTGGTCCTGATGAAGATCTATGGCTCGGTTTCACCCGGCGTGGCTATGGTGAATTGGAGCAGGCAGGACGCAGGGCGACGCTGGCGGCGGACAATTTGTTTCTTTATGACGCATCCCAGACGTTCCGATTCAGCCTGGGTGGTACCGAAAACCACTTGGTCCGCATTCCGCGACAGTTGCTCAGCCAGCGGTTGCCGGGCGTAGCAGGTTGCACCGCCGTGGTTCTGGACGATCGCCGTCCAGGGGTGATTCCATTGCGCGAGATGTTGCATCAAGCGGCGAGCATTCCTGCGAGCTTTCAAGACGAGGGGCTATCCAGCCGATTTTCCAACACCTTGCTTGACCTCCTGGCGATCAGCCTGGAACTCCAGGATTTGAAGACAACCCATGAGGAGCTGGATCTTTATGGTCGGATCATGAACTACATCCAGCAGAATCTGACCGATCCAGACCTGTCGATCGAGCGCATCGCTCAAGTGCATTATGTGTCCACGCGAACCGTCACTCGCGCGTTCGCCCGTTACCAGAAAACGCCGGTCGCGGAGATCTGGAAAGAGCGCCTGATCGCCAGTCGCGAGGCAATAGAACGCGGCCAGGTACGCAGCATTTCTCAAGCTGCACTGGATTTCGGTTTCTCCGATTTCTCCCATTACAGTCATGCTTTTCGCAAGGCCTTTGGTGTGGCTCCTCATACGCTCCTGCGCAGAACTTGAGAAAGGCTCCAGGATTCACAAAAAACGCCACTCAATGAGTGGCGTTTTTTTGTGCATGAGATTTATGTTCAGCGTTCGGCCATTAGCCCGGCTTTGACGAGAGTTCAGAGCCTGAGGTATGAGTCGCCTGCAACGCACCCTTAAGGGTACTCATCACCATGTCATGCAGCAGCTTGCGGCGTACTCCCTTGCTTGCGTGGGGCTCCCCAACCCAGGCTGGCAGTTGGTTGAGGAGGGACACGATGCCGCTCAAGGTGGCACGCCGGGTGGCACTGGTCGGTTTGCCGGTGAGCTGTTCTATAGTTTCCACCAGGTACTCCTCGTAGCGTCGGCGCAGGCTCAGGATCAAGGCATGCTGTTCGCTGCTCAGGCAATGGAGGTCGTACTCTGCCAGGCGGAAATGCGCCCCCATGCGCTCGTGTAGCAGGAGGTGCGCCTCAAGCAGGCCGTGCAGTCGTACCGCCGGTGCGGATTTGCGGCGATTCACCAGGCTGGCGCCGTGAAGCAACTGTTCGTAGAGTTCCTCGATCAGCTCGAACAGCAGGGCTTCCTTGCTATCGATGTGGTTGTAAATGGAGCCGACATTGATCCCCAGATAAGTGGCGAGGTCGCGCATGCTTACCCGGCTGAAGCCACACCTGGCGAACAGCTCGAGCGCCTTGTGGCGGGTTTCCAGGTAGCGCGAGTGGTGCCCTTGTTCGACAGGTACCGCCATCATCTTCATACGCGAAACTGCCCCAACAGCCGATTCAGCTGACCCGCCAGTTGGCCCAGTTCCTGGCTGGCCTCGTTGGACCGGCCTGCTGCCTGGGCATTTTCGTGGGCCAGCGAAGCTGCACGGGTGACATTCTGGTTGATGTCCTCGACCACATGGGACTGCTCCAGGGTGGCGCTGGCGATCGAGGCGTTCAGTTCGGTGAGATTGCGCAGCGCGCTGAGAATCTGGTGCAGGCTTTCACCGGTTAGGCGGGCCTGTTCGACGGTTTGTTGAGCGGCTTGGCTGCTGGTATTGATGACCTTCACCGCCGCTTTCGAATTGCCCTGCAGGCGCTCGATCATGCCCTGGATCTGTGCGATGGACTGCTGAGTGCGCTGGGCCAGCAGGCGCACTTCGTCTGCTACCACGGCGAAGCCGCGGCCCTGTTCGCCAGCGCGCGCCGCCTCAATGGCGGCATTCAGCGCCAACAGGTTGGTCTGCTCGGCGATGGCGCGAATGACTTCCAGCACACTGCCGATCTGGGTGCTTTCCTGGGCCAGGCTCTGGATCACCTCGACAGCCTGGCCGATGGTCTCGGACAACTGGTCGATCTGGCTCAGGCTGTTGTCAATATTGTGCTGGCCCTGGCGTGCCTGCTCATCGGCCTGGCGTACTTCGTTGGCGGCGTGTTCGGCGTTCTTCGCCACTTCCTGCACGGCGTAAGAAACCTCGTGAATGGCGGTGGCCACCAGCTCCATCTGCTGGGACTGTTGCTGGCTGTGGCGCTGGCTATCGCTGGCAATCTCAGCGAGTGATTGCGAGGCCTGGTCCAGGCTGCCGGCGGTCTGCATAGATTGGCCGATCACAGTGCGTAGCTTGTTGGTGAACACGTTGAAGTGGCCGTTGAGGGCGGTCAGCTCGTCGCGCCACTGGCTGTCCAGGTTGCGGGTCAGGTCGGCATCGCCGCTGGCGATGTTCTGCATGGCATCGACCGCTTGCGCCAGTGGCGAGGCGATGCTGCGGGCAATCAGCAGGATCAGCGAGCTGAGGAGCAGGGTGATCATTATCAGGATGACGAAGGTGTGTACCAGCTGGCGGCGGAACTCGACTTGCACGTCGTCAATGTAGATACCCGAGCCGACGATCCAGCCCCAGGGCTTGAACAGTTCGACGTAGGAAACCTTCTCCACCGGCGCTTCGGAACCCGGCTTGGGCCAGCGGTAACTCACCAGGCCTGAGCCGTCGCGTTTTGCCACAGCAACCATCTCGTCGAACAGCGCCTTGCCATCAGGGTCGAGGGTGCCAGCCATGCGCTTGCCTTCAAGCTTGGCATTGGGATGCAGGATCATGCGCGTGTCGAGGTCTTCGAGCCAGAAGTACTCCCCGTGGTCATAGCGCAGATCGCGTATTACCGCGATAGCCTGCTGCTGCGCCTGTTCCCGACTGAGCCCGTGTTCTTCCAGGTTTTGGAAGTGGCGCAGGATGCCGCTGGCCGTCTCGACCACGTGACGGGTTTTCAGCGCCTTGGCTGCATAGAGGTTGTCATAGTTCTGCTTGAGCATCATGCCGGCGAGAGTCAGCAGCATCAGGATGGACGTCAGCAGGATCAACCACAGTCGGCGGTTGATGGGAATATTGCGCAAGCGGGGCATGGGCAACTCCACAAGGAGGGGCAGAAAAGTGGGCGGCCGGACGCGGCGGGCGCATCCGGACGGGGGGGACTCAGAGCGCGTAGTGGGCCAGCTCGCGGGCGATCAACAGGCGTTGGACCTCGCTGGTGCCTTCGTAGATCTGGGTGATGCGTGCATCGCGGTAGTAACGCTCCACCGGGTAATCCTCCAGGTAGCCATAGCCGCCATGGATCTGCATGGCGCTGGAGCATACGCGCTCGGCCATTTCCGAGGCGAACAGCTTGGCCTGCGAGGCTTCTGACAGACACGGTTGCCCGGCGCTTTTCAGGCGTGCGGCATGCAGCACCAGCAGTCGGGTGGCATTGAGCCGGGTGTGCATATCGGCGAGCAAGTTGGATACGCTTTGGTGTTCGATGATCGGCTTGCCGAATTGGACGCGTTCGCGGGCATACCCCAGCGCGGCCTCGAAAGCGGCGCGGGCGATGCCCAAGGCCTGGGCGGCGATACCAATGCGACCACCTTCCAGATTGGACAGGGCAATGGCCAGGCCCTTGCCGCGTTCGCCCAGCAGGTTAGCCTCGGGGATCGTGCAATTGTTCAGGGTCACCGCGCAGGTATCCGAGGCCTTGATCCCCATTTTGTGCTCACGGCGGTCGACCACGAAACCAGGGGTGTCGGTCGGTACCAGGAAGGCCGACAGCCCCTTCTTGCCCCGTTCCGGATCGGTGACGGCGAAAACGATGGCCAGCTTGGCGCGCTCGCCGTTACTGACGAACTGCTTGGCACCGTTGAGCACCCACTGCCCATCATGCAGTTCGGCGCGGGTGCGCAGGTTGTGTGCTTCGGTGCCGGCCTGCGGCTCGGTCAAGCAGAAGCAGCCTATGGCCTGGCCGCTGGCTAGAAGCGGCAACCAGTCGTCTTGCTGAGTCGGGCTGCCATATTTCAGCAGGGGGCCGCAACCCACTGAATTGTGGATGCTCATCAATGCGCCGAGGGCACCGTCGCCGGCCGAGATTTCCTCCACGGCCAGGGCGTAGGCCACATAGTCCGTGTAGCTGCCACCCCAAGTGTCCGGCACTACCATGCCCAGCAGGCCCAGTTCACCCATCTGCGCCACCACGGCGTCGTCGATCCAGCCGGCCTTCTCCCAGGCTTGGGCATGCGGGCCGACTTCGCTGCGGGCAAAGTCGCGCGCCATGTCGCGGATCATGCGTTGTTCTTCGGTCAATTCGATATCGTGCATTGCAGTGTCTCCTGCCGATCAGGCGGTGCGAAGAGGGTTGGCGGAGGCCGGGTGGAAGCCGCTGAAAAAGGATTGCACCCGCGGTGGTGCCAGTTCCGCCAGGGTTGGCGGGTTCCAGCGCGGAGTTTTGTCCTTGTCGATGATCAAGGCGCGCACGCCCTCCATCAGGTCGCCTTTGTCGAACCACTGATAGTCCAGGTGCAACTCCAGGGCAAAGCAGTCGGCCAGGCTCAGGTAACGGCCGCGGCGCAGCAACTCCAGGGTCACGGCCATCGCCAGAGGCGAACGGCTGTCGAGCAGCTTGACCGTTTGTTCGGCCCAGTCGCGTAACTCAGAACGCTGCTCGCGCTGCAGGGCGGTGCGTATGGCCGGCACATCGGGCAGGGCGAAATATTCATCGATCACCTGGCGATAGGCCTTGAGCTCCGACCCCGCTATACGCTCGGTGGCCATGCCGCCGAGCAGGTCTTGCAGGTCTTGGTCCGGCGCACCGCTCCAGTTCAACTGATCCAGCGCGGCATCCAGTTCAGCCAGTTGCTCACTGGGCAGGCAGTAGTCAGCCAAGTTGGCATAGAGGGCATCGGCGGCACGTACCTGGCAGCCTGTGACCCCCAGATAGATTCCCAGCTCACCCGGAAGGCGCGGCAGGAAATAGCTGCCGCCGACATCGGGGAAAAAGCCGATGCCGACTTCCGGCATACCCATCCGCGTGCGCTCGGTGATCACCCGCAGTGAGGCCGCCTGTGCCAGCCCCATACCGCCACCCAAGACGAACCCATCCAGCAGCGCCAGCACCGGTTTGGAATAGCCATGCAGGTACTCATCCAGGGCGTACTCTTCCTCGAGAAACAGCTCGTGCAGGTTGTCGCCGGCCTTGTGACTGTCGTACAGCATGCGGATGTCGCCACCGGCACAGAAGGCTTTTTCCCCGGCGCCACGAAGGGTCACGGCGACGATCTCCGGGTCCTGTTCCCAGACCCACAGGTACCGGCACAACAGAGTCACCATGGGCAGGTCCAGGGTGTTCAACGCGCTTGGTCGATTCAGCGTCAGGTGGCCGATGCGGTTGCGCACACTGGCCAGCACCGGGGCTTGCTGCTCGCTCATGCTTTTGCTTCTCCACGAAACAGTTTGATGATGGCGGAGAAGTCCAGACCGCCATTACCTTGCAGGCTGAAGGTCTGGTACAGCTGCTGGGCGGCAGCACCGAGCACCACCGGCTGACGCACATGTTTCGCTGCTTCGGTGGCGAGGCCGAGGTCCTTGAGCATCAGGTCGGTACCAAAGCCGCCACTGTAACCACGCGAGGCCGGAGCGTTTTCCAGCACGCCCGGGAACGGATTGTTGATCTCCGAGCTCCAGCAGCGACCGGTGGAGGTGCCGATGACACCGGCCAGCACCTTGGCGTCCATGCCCAGGGCCACACCCAGGGCCATGGCCTCGGCGACGCCGACCATGGAGATGCCGAGCAGCATGTTGTTGGCGATCTTGGCCACTTGGCCGTTACCTGCTGCGCCGCAGTGCACGATGTTCCTGCCCATGGCCGAGAGGATCGGCAGGGCCTGGTCGAATACGCTGACCGGGCCGCCGACCATAAAGGTCAGGGTGCCTGCCGTCGCGCCACCGGTGCCGCCGGATACCGGCGCGTCGAGCATCGGGTTGCCTTGGGCAAGGGCGAATTTGGCCACTTCGCGGGCACTGAGCGGGTCAATGGTCGAACTGTCGATCAACAGCACGCCCTGGCCAATATTGGCCAACAGGCCCTCCTTGCCGCGATAGACCTGCTTCACATGGTCGGCGGTCGGCAACATGGTGATGATCACCTCAACCTTGGCTTTGGCCACAGCGGCGGGTGAGTCAGCGGCGCTGGCACCGGCCTCCACCAGGGCGGCGACCGCCTGCGGGAAAGGATCGAAAACGGTCAGGCTGTGTCCAGCCTTGAGCAGGTTGCGGGCCATTGGGCCGCCCATGTTGCCGAGGCCGAGAAATCCGATATGCATGATGACTACCTTTTGCGAGTGGGGATCAGCGGTGCAGGAAATTCGGCACGCGCTTTTCGACGAAGGCTTGCATGCCTTCCTTTTGGTCGTGGCCAGCAAACAGCGAATGGAACAGCCGACGCTCGAAACGTATGCCTTCGCTGAGGCTTATTTCTTCAGCGCGGTTGACGCATTCCTTGATCATCATGGCCGCCGGCAGCGACTTGCCGGCAATGCCGCGGGCGACTTCCAGGGTCCGATCCAGCAACTCCGCGACGGGGAAAACACGGGCCACCAGGTTGGCGCGCTCAGCTTCCTCGGCGCCGAGCTGGCGGCCAGTCAGGCACAGCTCCATGGCTTTGGACTTGCCAACGGCGCGGCTCAGGCGCTGGGTGCCACCGATCCCGGGAATCACTCCCAGGTTCAGTTCCGGAAGGCCGAAGCGGGCGTTATCGGCGGCGTAGATGAAGTCGCACATCAGCGCCAACTCGCAGCCGCCACCCAAGGCATAACCGGCTACAGCGGCAATCATTGGCTTGCGCCGGGCGCCGATGCGGTCGGCGGCGGCGAAGAAATCGTCCAGGTAGATCTGCGGATAACCCAGCGCGGCCATCTCTTTGATGTCAGCGCCGGCGGCAAAGGCCTTGGTCGATCCGGTGATGACCAGGCAGCCGACTTCGGGGTCGGCCTCCAGGCGGTGCAGAGCCAGGTTCAGCTCGGCGATCAACTGACTGTTCAGCGCGTTGAGCGCCTGCGGTCGGTTGAGCGTAATCAGGCCGACGCGCTGTTGCACTTCAACCGTTAATGTCTGGTATTCCATCGTTCAGTTCCTGGCCGGCCGACGCTGGGCGCCGGCCGGAAGAGATCATTTAAGGGTGATGGTGGTGTTCACCGAACCGCCGGTGTCATCCTCGTCGAACCAGCGCTGGGTGACCGTCTTGGTCTGGGTGTAGAAGGTCACCACTTGTTTGCCGTAGGGGCCCAGGTCACCGAGTTTGGAGGCGCGCGAACCGGAGAACGAGAACAGCGGGACCGGTACCGGGATTGGCACGTTGATGCCTACCTGGCCGACGTCGATTTCTTCCTGGAAGTGACGGGCCGCAGCGCCGGAGCGGGTGAACAGGGCAGTACCGTTGCCATTCGGGTTGGCGTTGATGATCTCGATCGCTTCGCTCAGGCTGGCGGCGTGCATGACACACAGCACCGGGCCGAAGATTTCTTCGCGGTATACGGACATTTGTGCAGTGACGCCGGAGAAGATGGTCGGGCCGACGAAGTTGCCGTCCTGGTAGCCAGGCACGCTTGGGTTACGTCCATCCAGTTCGAGTGTGGCGCCTTCTGCAATGCCGCTGGCGATCAGGCTGTTGACGCGATCCAGAGCTGCGCAGGAGATCACCGGGCCGATGTCGGTGCCCGGTTCGGTGCCGCCATTGATCTTGAGGGTCTTGGTTCGCTCGATCAGGTCCGGCAACCAGGCCTGCGCTTCACCCACCAGAATGACCACCGGCAGGGCCATGCAGCGCTGACCGGCGGCGCCGAAGGAGGCGCCCAGCAGATTGTTCAACGTCTGCTGCTTGTTGGCATCGGGCAGGACGATGGCGTGGTTCTTCGCGCCCATCATGCACTGTGCACGCTTGCCATTCTGGGTAGCGCGGTTGTAGACGTGTGTGCCGACCTTGGTCGAACCGACGAAGGACACGGCCTTGATGTCCGGGTGGTCGCAGATCAGGTTCACCGCGTCGACGCCACCGTGGATGACGTTGAGCACTCCCTTCGGTACACCGGCCTCCAGGGCCAGTTCGACCAGGCGCATGGTCACCAGCGGGTCTTGCTCGGACGGCTTGAGGATGAAGGTGTTGCCGGTGGCGATGGCCATCGGGAACATCCACAACGGGATCATCGCCGGGAAGTTGAACGGGGTGATGCCGGCGCACACGCCCAGCGGCTGCATCAAGGTGTAGGTGTCGACGCCATTGGCCACGTTGTTGGCCAGTTCGCCCATCTGCAGATTGCCGATGGCGGTTGCGTGCTCAACGACCTCTAGCCCGCGGAACACATCACCTTCTGCATCCGGCAGGGTTTTGCCCTGTTCAGCGGTGAGCAGGGCGGCCAGTTCCTTGATGTTTTCGCGGATCAGTTGCTGGTATTTGAAGAAGATCCGGGAGCGGGCACCGATCGGAGTCTTGCGCCAGGTCTTGAAGGCTTCTTTGGCGCTGGCCACGGCGGCGTTCATTTCTTCGGCGGTGGCGAAGGGGACGCGGGCCAGGACTTCCTGGGTAGCCGGGTTGATCACGTCGCGCCATTGGGTGCTGCGCGATTCGACGAATTCGCCGTTGATGAGAAGCTTGACGCTAGGAATGCTGGAGGAGGTCATTTTCGGGTCCTGTCTACTTTTTTTGAGTCGAGTGAGGCCCCTCGGCCTGATTGGCCGAGCGGTCGCGTTTGAATTCAGAATGGCCGGCGTACCGGCCCGGGTTCAGCCCTTGAGTTGCGGGAAGTCTTCTTCGAAGTATTCCTGCGGGCCTCGTGCGTCACCCTGGCGACGCTGCACTTCCATTTGCCGCAATTCCACCCGGCGAATCTTCCCGGAGATGGTCTTGGGTAGCTCACTGACAAATTCGATGCGCCGTACCCGCTTATAGGGCGCCAGGTGCTCGCGGGCGAAGGCGAGGATGTTGGCGGCGAGTTCAGCGCTTCCGGGTTCGTCATGGGCCAGGATCAGATAGGCCTTGGGCACTGCCAGGCGCACCGGATCAGGGCTCGGCACCACGGCCACTTCCATCACGGCCGGGTGTTCGATCAGTGCGCTTTCCAGTTCGAAGGGGCTGATGCGGTAGTCGGAAGCCTTGAACACGTCGTCGGCACGGCCGACGAAGGTGATGTAGCCCTCTTCGTCGATCTGTGCGGTATCGCCGGTGCGGTAGTAACCGTCGCGCATCACTTCGGCGGTTTTTTCCGGGCTGTCCTCGTAGCACAACATCAGACCGAGTGGTCGCACGTCCAGCGGCAGGGCTACTTCTCCCTCGTTGCCGGGTACGCCGTCGGGGTCAAGCATGGTCACCTGGTAGCCCGGTAGCGGACGGCCCATGGAGCCGGGTTTGAGCAGTTGGCCGGGTGTGTTACCGACCAGCGCGGTGGTTTCCGACTGGCCGAAGCCGTCGCGCAGTGGCAAGTCCCAGGCATGCAGGATCTGCTCGATGATCTCCGGGTTGAGCGGCTCACCGGCGCCCACCAGTTCACGCAGTTTCAAGCGCTCCTTGTAACTGGCCAGGTCCTCCTGAATCAGCATGCGCCACACGGTGGGCGGGGCGCACAGGCTAGTGACGCCATAGCGCTCCAGCGCGCCAAGCAGGGCCGGAGCGCTGAAGCGCGCGACGTTGTGGATGAAGATGCAGGCGCCGGCGTTCCACGGTGCGAAGAGGCAGCTCCAGGCATGTTTGGCCCAGCCCGGTGACGAGATGTTCAAGTGCAGGTCACCCGGCTGCAGGCCGATCCAGTACATGGTCGACAGGTGGCCGACCGGGTAGCTCTGGTGACTGTGCAGCACCATCTTCGGTTTGGAGGTGGTGCCGGAGGTGAAGTACAGCAGCATCGGATCACTGGCCAGGGTGAGGCCCTCGACTTCGAACTGCTCGGAATACTCGCTGGCGGCGCTGTATGGGGTCCAGTCGGCGGGGGCCGGACCGACGCAGATGCGACTGCAGCCTTCACCCAGGCCGACGAACTTGTCGACATGGGCATTGCCGACCACGAGGTGGCGAACCTGGCCGCGCTCGATGCGGTCGCGCAGGTCATCCGGGGTCAACAGGGCGGTGGCGGGAATGACCACGGCGCCGATTTTGAAGGCGGCCAGCATGGTTTCCCACAGGGCGACGTCGTTGCCGAGCATCAGCAGGATGCGTTCGCCACGGCGCACGCCAAGGGCACGCAAGTGGTTGGCCACCTGATTGGAGCGCGAGGCCAGTTGCTGGAAGCTGTAGCGCTGTTCGCTGCCGTCTTCTTCAACGATCCACAGGGCGTTGGCCTGGTTGCCCTCGGCCATGGCATCGAAGTGATCCAGTGCCCAGTTGAACTCGTTCAGTTGCGGCCAGCGGAAGTCACGCACGGCAGTGGCGTAGTCGGTACGGTGGGCCAGCAGGAAGTCTCGAGCGGCGAGGAACGGTTGGCAGTTGCTGTTCATTGGAGTCTCCATCGATCGTGGTGACGATCGGCGCGGGTACAGGTACGGGATGGTCAGGCGGCGAAGGGGGCTTCGCTGCGGGCAGCAATGCGTACGAGACGCGTGCAGGTACCTGAGAGCGGGGAGACGGCGGCAAGCATGGATGTCTTCACGGTGTATGCCCTTGTTTGTTTTTGTTGGGTCTGGCGCGGTTCATGACCAGGCGCTTGAGCCCAGTATATGCATGCAAAAATCAATTAAAAATGCTCATAAAAACCGGTGCGTTGTGCAAAAAAATCATAGAGGTGGCGCGTTGGATCGGGGGGCCACTCGCACTCTCAGGCGATGCGAGCGGCCCCCGTCTGGCGGGGGGATTTACCAGAGCGCCAGGGTATAGCTGAGGATCAGGCGGTTTTCATCCAGATCGCTGCCGAAATTGGTCGAGCGCACCGTCGCGTTACGCCACTTCACCCCGACATTCTTCAACGGCCCGCTCTGCACGACATAACCAATGTCGGTATCCCGTTCCCATTCCTTGCCTTCCGGGCGGTTGCCGCCCAAATCGATATTGTCGCCGGTGAGGTAGCGGGTCATGAAGGTCAGGCCCGGAACGCCAATGGCCGCAAAGTTGTAGTCGTAGCGCGCCTGCCAGGATTTTTCGTCCTTGCTGGCGAAGTCGCCGATCTGCACGAAGTTCACCAAAAAGGCATCGGTGCCGTTGACGTAGGCGTAGCCGGTGTCGCCGCTCATGCCTTGATAACCCAGGCCTAACGCATGCCCGCCAAGGTTGTAGGTGAACATTGCGCCGATGGCGTTGTTATCGACATTGCTGCCGCCATCATCCGTGGAGCGGGCGAAGCGCAGGTCCGTTTTCAGCGACTGGCCCGTCGTCACCGGCAACACGTAGGTCAAGTTGACCAGGTGCTGGCTGTAGAAGTTGTCGAGGTGACCGTAGCTGTAGCCGGTGGCGAGGTTGCTGGTCCATTTGTAGTTAAGGCTGGCGAAATCGAAGCTGTCGCTGTCGAGATGACGGTTGGTGATGCCCTTGGCGCCAGTGCGGGTGATGCCCATGTCCTCGTAATCCGAGGAGTCGCGCTGATTGACCTGGGTCAGTCGTCCGGCATCCACCGTCAGGCCTTCGAGTTCCAGCGAGGTCAACTGGCCGCCCTTGAAGGTTTGTGGCAACAGCCGTGAATCGTTGGCCAGTACCGTCGGTAGTTTCGGCAGCAGCGTGCCGAGTTTCAGCGTGCTTTTGGAGGCACGCACT
Source organism: Pseudomonas sp. PDM25 (assembly GCF_019219045.1). Lineage (NCBI taxonomy): Bacteria > Pseudomonadati > Pseudomonadota > Gammaproteobacteria > Pseudomonadales > Pseudomonadaceae > Pseudomonas > Pseudomonas sp. PDM25. The sequence goes on along the minus strand of NZ_JAHUWL010000006.1, from coordinate 97,189 downwards.
TTGGCGGTCAGGCCCAGTTCGCCGTACTCGTCCTGCGCACCTTTGCTCGTGTCGCGGTGGCGTTTGAGCAGGCCGGAGCCTGCGCGATCCGGGCTGGAATCGAGCTTGACGCCGAGCAGGCCGATGGCATCGAAGCCGACACCGATCAAACCGTCGGTGAAGCCCGATTCATAGCGCAGCAGGAAACCCTGGGCCCATTCCTCTTGTTTGGATTGGGCGGCGTTGTCCTGGCGATAGTCGCGGTTGAAGTAAAAGTTGCGCAGTTCCAGGCTGGCCTTGCTGTCTGCGAGGAAGTCGGCGTGAGCCTGTACGGCGAGGCCGCTGCCGGCCAGGAACAGGGTAAGGGTGGTAGGTTTCATTGGATGCCTTTTGTTGTTTTTGTTGTCGACGAGCCGCTCCCGCGCCATTTGGCGTTGGCGAGGGAGTGGCGCTTTTTGGGTGTCCTGCACCGAGCGGCGCAGGTCGGGCGTAAAAAAGCGCGAAGCAAAGGAGCGGACTCGCGCCAGGGGCATCAGCCCCGGAAAAAGCAGCGTCAGTGACTGCTGGCCATGGAAGCTCCAAGGCCGGTCTGGGCACGGACGAATTGGTCGGCATAGGCGGCGCGCTCGCGGTCGGCGCGCTCGCTGCGGTCAAGCCTGGAAGCGACCACTATGACCAGGAAGGCCAGGGGCATTGAGAACAGCGCCGGTTGGTCGTAAGGGAAGAGCGCTTGGGCATGTCCCAGTACACCGACCCAAACCGACGGTGAGCAGACCACCAGGGCCAGCGCGCTGATCAGGCCGGTCAGGCCGCCATAAAGGGCGCCGCGGGTGGTCAGGCCGCCCCAGTACATGGACATGATCAGTACCGGGAAATTCGCCGATGCGGCGATGCCGAACGTCAGGCCGACCAGGAAGGCGATGTTCTGGCCCTCGAACAGAATGCCAAGGGAAATCGCAACGATGCCCAGGCAGACGGTGGCAATGCGCGACACGCGCATTTCCTTTTTCTCGTCGGCGCGGCCCTTCTTCAATACCGAAGCATAAAGGTCATGGGAGATGGCCGAGGCACCCGCCAGGGCCAGACCGGACACGACGGCGAGAATGGTGGCGAAAGCCACGGCGGAGAGGAATCCGAGAAACAGGTTGCCGCCCACCGCTTTAGCCAGATGCATGGCAACCATATTGCCGCCGCCGATCATGGCGCCGCCGAGCTTGCCGTCGACATAGTACTGCGGGTCTGTGCCGACGATGACGATGGCGGTGTAGCCCAGGATGCAGACCACCAGGAAGAAGAAGCCGATGAACACCGTGGCGAATAGCACCGATTTGCGCGCTTCCTTTGCATTGGGCACGGTGAAGAAGCGCATCAGAATGTGCGGCAGGCCGGCGATGCCGAAGACCAGTCCGAGGGACAGTGACACCGCGTTGATCGGGTCGGCCAGCAAGGTGCCCGGGCCCATAATCTGCACGCCGCTGGCATGCACCGCCACGGCTTGGGCGGCCAGCGTCTCGAAGCTGAAGCCGAAACGGCTCAGGGCCATCAGCATCAGGGTCGTGCCGCCGGCCAGCAGCAGGACCGCCTTGGTGATCTGCACCCATGTGGTGGCGAGCATGCCGCCGAAGATCACGTAGACCAGCATCAGCAGGCCGACCACCACCACCGCCGTGCGATAGTCGAGGCCGAACAGCAGCTTGATCAACTGGCCAGCACCGACCATCTGCACCACCAGGTAGCAACACACCACCGTCAGCGAACCGAGGGCGGCGAAGCTGCGCACGCGAGTCTGATCCAGGCGGAAGGAGACGATGTCGGCGAAGGTGTAGCGCCCCAGGTTGCGCAAGCGCTCGGCCATCAGGAAGGTGACGATAGGCCAGCCGACAAAGAAGCCAATGATGTAGACGAAGCCGTCGTAACCCTTGGCGAACACCATGCTCGACAGGCCCAGCAAAGTGGCTGCCGACATGTAGTCACCGGCGATCGCCAGGCCATTCTGAAAACCCGTGATACCGCCGCCGGCACTGTAGAAGTCGGCAGCGGAGCGCGTGCGACGGGACGCCCACCAAGTGATCAGCAACGTGGCAAGGACGAAGACGAAGAACATGCCGATGGCATGCACATTGAGCGGTTGCTTCTCCGCGGTGATAGTTGCGGCGTTGGCCAGCAGCGGGCTTAGGGCGAGAAGGGCGAGTAGGCGTTTCATGCGCGGGTCTCCAGGAGGATCTGCGCGCTGAGCGCGTCGAAACGGGTGTTGGCGGTGTTCACATACCAGGCGGTAAGCAGCCAGGACAGCAGGATAATTGCCACGCCGATCGGCATGCCGAGGCTGAGATGACTGCCGTCGTACAGCGGCAGGTGCAGCCAGGCAGGTGCGAAGGCCACTACCATGATGAAGCTGTAATAGACAGCCAGGACGGCGGCGCTCAGTGACCAGGCCAGCAGCGCGCGCTGGCGGGTGAGTCGCTGGAACTTGGGATTGGCCCTGACCTGGGCGCAGGTCTGGACGTGGTTCGGATGGTCAGTCGTCATGATGAGGCTCCGCTTTTAATTGTTGTTGTATGTCGGCCTTTTGAGGGGCGTACGGGTACCCGGGCGACGTCCCGAAGCGGAGCGTCACCTGAATGCTGCTGGAGTCGTATCTGCCCTGGCGATCTTCCGGAGGCGAGGGGTGTTGAAATGACGTCGGTCAGGTGCCGACAGGGAACCCGTCTATGAGCTCTCGACGGGGCCGAATGTGGCAGTGATTGCGCTGTCGCACAGCTGCCTGTTTTCGGCTTGAAAGCAGTGTTTTTTCCCTGCATTCATGCCGTCAGCCCTGATTGAAATTTGGGCGTTTCCGGTTGAGAAACGATGCTGGTCAAACCAGGCTGAATGCGAGTATATGTTGGCTAATTTCCAATATGTATTGGCAGAAAAGCCTGATGAATATGCAAAAACGCACAACCCAAAGTCATGTGAATTGGGACGATATGCGCTTCTTTCTCGAGGTCGCCCGTGCTCACACCGCGAGTGGCGCAGCACGTCGTTTGGGGGTGGACTACACCACGGTGTCGCGGCGCATCCGAGCCCTTGAGCAAAGCCTTGGTGCACTGCTTTTCGAGAAGTCCCGAGCGTCGGGTTTTGTCATGACTGTCGAGGGGCAACGCCTGGTCAGTCACGCCGAAACGCTGGAAAGTACGCTGCTGGCAGCCTGCGAGCAGGTTTCCGGAACCACCGGGGGGCTCGCCGGACACCTGCGCATCGGCTGTACCGAGGCTTTCGGCTCCTGTTTCATCACCACGCAGATGAGCCACTTCATCATCCATTACCCGCATATCTCCGTGGACATCCTGCCGGTCCCGCACTTCGTCAACCTGTCACGGCGCGAGGCAGACATCGCGATCACCCTGGAGCGGCCTGAGCGCGGTCCGTACGTGTGCTCGCGGCTGTGCGACTACCGACTGCGTCTGTATGCGACACCGGAGTACCTGGCCAATCATTCGCCGATTGCCAGTCGCGAGGACCTGGCCGGTCACCCCTTCGTGACCTATGTCGAGGATCTGGCCTTCAGCTTCAAGCTGCTCTACCTGAACGACCTGCTGCCCGGCGCGCACAGCCGCCTGCGCAGCACCAGCGTAGTTTCCCAGTACCATGCGGCGCTGGAAGGGCGCGCGCTGGCCATCCTGCCTTGCTTCCTCGCTGGTCCCGACCCGCGCCTGTGCGAAGTGCTCCCGGATGAGGTGGAGGTCACTCGACAGTTCTGGATGTACTACAGCGAGGACCTGCGCAAGCTCAAGCGGATTACCTTGGTAGCCGACTACCTGCGCGCCTGCGCGGATCTCAATCGCCCGCTGCTGATGGGCGAGTCGCAAGGGATGGCCTACTTGCCATCGCCCTGAGGTTGCTACTCTGATCAGCGGTTCACCCTAAAATAATAAAAACAGGTGTCTCCATGCGTCTCGACCATGCGTTGTTAACCGATGTCAGCGGCAAGCCGCTACGCCAGCAACACAAAATTTTTTCAACCGATTGGGATGAAATCAGCGACTGGTCGGATCGCGTTTACATGCCCTATCGTGTGGCCCCCATCTGGCATGCCATCAAGCCGCGCGCAACCATGCATTCATCCAGGATTGGCGAGTTGACGCTGACTCGTTTTGCCTATGGCGTTGGTGTGAGCGTCGATGAGTTTTCGCCCGAGGCGGGGAATGCATTACTGCTTACGACCATTCGCGGTAATGCCCGGCACTGGACTCAGCGTTCGGTCACCGAGGATACGGCAGTAGGTGAATCCTTCATTGCCAATTGCAGTCGTGTCGATTACCGGATCGACCTCGACCCGGATCACCTGCAACTGAATCTGACTATTCCTCATGCAGTTTTGGAACGGATGGCGCAGCAGTGGTTTGGGTTCGTGCCCGATGATCAGTTCTGGAGACACAAGTGCGTCATCGGCGGAGTCGGTTCGAGCTGGCTAAGCCTGCTGGAGTACACGGTTCGTTGCGTGGCCGAGGCTTCCGAACACATGGCTGAAGGACGTCTGGGGGCTCATCTGGAGCAAAGTCTTTGCGTTCATCTATTGCGAGAGTGGGCTGCCCGCGCCGCGCAAGCAGGGCTTGATTTCAATAGTCCAATGAACCGGATTGCACCGCGTTATGTCAGGGCCGCCGAAGAGTTCATGAGTGCCAATGCAGCGAGCCTGCCGACGTTGGCAGAGGTTGCCAGTGCCGTCGGGACCAGTGTGCGGGCATTGAGTGGAGCCTTCTCGCGTTTTCGCGGCATGACGCCCGGTGCGTTCATGCGCGAGCAGCGGTTGCAGGGTGTGCGCCGCGATTTATTGGCAACGGATCAGGAGTCGGGTACGACTGTTTCCACCATCGCCTTTCGGTGGGGTTATCTAAACCTGGGTGAATTTGCGGGAATCTATCGCAAGCGTTTCAGTGAATTACCCTCCCAAACCTTGCAGCGCCGACTGCGTTAGCGATGCGAGGCAGGAAAGGGCACCGAAAGTGACGTCCAATCCACTCTCGGTGCCCTGGAAGCCTACCACTTGCTGTAGGTCAGAACACCCACAACAGTCGTAGGTTTACCCGCTGCTTTTCCTTGAAGCCGTTGTCGACCGATACGTCCTGGCCGTAATTGAGCAGGGCCTGGAACGTAGGGGTCATCCAGTACGATCCCCCGACCCGGTACTTGCTGGTGTTGGGTTCATCGTTCTGATCCTGACCGTCAACGCGCGTCTCACCACCCCAGAGTTGAGACGCGCCGACATGCACCGACAGCTTGGGCGTCACGGCGTACCTCAGGTACGTCTGGGCTTGCCATAGTGGCTTCTGGCGCAACGTCAGGCTTTGACTCGTGAGGTCGTCATTTTTGCCAAACAGGGTCACGTCGGCGGTGAGGTCCAGGGATAACTTTTCAGTGAGGCCGGTCACATAGCCCGTCTGCAACGTCATCTTCCAACGGTTTTCTCCAAGGTTGAGTGCATCGTTTCGGTCATAGTTACCGGTCGGCACGTACAGGTAGGGCGCTATGCCCCAGTAACGGTTCTTCGCCGGATCATTCACGAGCCACAGGGTGGACGCCAGAATCAAGTCGCCCGTGCCATTGGCTTGTCCCAACGCGTCGTTATCGCGTGTTCCTTCCAGGCGCCCGAATGGCAACAGGAACTGCGTATTGATCGTGTAGTCACCCAACTGCTGGTAATTCGCGACGCGCAATATGCCGATATCCGAGTCGAGTCCCGCTTTGATCGCAACCTTGTGACCGTTACCGTAAAGCGACCGCCGTTCGGCATGCTGGAGGTAAAGCAAGCCGATATTGCTGCCGGCTGGAAGCGCAGCGGCGTATTCGCCGGCGTCCACATCGACGGCTCCGGCGTTGCCCGCCAGAGTCGCCAACAGGAGGCCAGCACTGATTGTTGACGTGCCAAATGCGCATTCTGTGGATCGAGCGCGCACAGGGGTACGTGTGGAGATCTCCATGAGTCACCTGTTTTGTTTTTGTTGTTTTCGGAGAAGGGGATAGTTTTCTTGCGCCATCGCCTGGAGCCCTTGGAGGGCTCTCATGCGAATCGAATCAAGTACGGGTTCAGGTGGTCAGATTGCGGTAGGCCGCCGTTTCGAAATCCAGATATCCATTGGTCGAAACAGGGTCTACGAATGGCAATATCTGAGTGGCCCAAAAACCGCCGATGCCATTCTTGCGATCGATCCAATAGAAAAGATTGGCCAATCCAGCCCACGCCAAAGAGCCCGCAGGACGACCGGTGGGTGCGTCTTGTTCGTTGATCATGAAACTCAACGCCCATGACTTTGGCATGCCGGGGAAGAATTCCGCCGTGTGGGAAATACTCGGAATCACGCAGGGAAGGGCTTTTATTTTCAGGTTGTCGAGCCCGTTTTTTTCAGCGAAACGAATCGTCTCAGGCTTCAGAATGGGTCCGTGATCACCTTGTCCATCGTTTAGCCAGGCCCGGATGAACAGGCAATAATCCTTCACTGTCGAGAACAGACCATGGCCTCCCATGTGCACTTCTGGTTCCTCTGGAAGGAGGGAACCCTCGACTGCGGTCAGCGATCCATCTTCTTCACGCTGATGCATTCCAGCCCGTCGCTGGAGCATCGATGCGGTCATGCTAAAGGCGGTATCGGTCATGCCCAGCGGCTCAAAAATACGTTGTTGCATGACTTCACCCAGACGTTTGCCGGTAATGGCCTCGACCACCAGACCGGCCCAATCCATGCTGGAACCGTATTCCCACTGTTCACCAGGCTCAAACAGCAAGGGCGTCATGAGTGCCGCCAACGATCCACTGATGATGCTGGGTTGGCGTCCTTCCTGGACTAGCCTGTTGTAGTTTTCGTTAAAGAATTCATAACCCAGACCTGCTGTATGAAGCAGAAGCATCCGCGTGGTGATGTGTTTTTTGGGCGCGCGAAGCCGCGGGGTGCCGTCGATATCAAACCCTTCGAGCACCTTGAGTTCGCCGATCATCGGCACATAGTTCCTGGCAGGCGCATCGAGATCCAGTAGGCCGTCCTCGACCAACTGAAGCACCGCCGTGGCGGTTATCGCTTTAGTCGTCGAAAACATGGCGAAAACACTGTCGGTCGTCATTGCACCGGCTTGACCGAGCGTCCGTTGACCTGAAGCTCCTTCGTAGAGCAAACCGTCGCGCCCGGTTATTGCTGCGACTACGCCTGGGACGCGCTGCGGTCCAGCGGTGACGGTATCGAGCAAGTGGTTGAGTGATGATGTAAACACTGGATTCATTATTCTTATTCTCCTTACACCCGACCCATAGTCCGCTCGGCTAGAGCCTATGGCGGGGTGTGCAGTGGCAGGACTGACTGGACCGACGTGAAGCGATGAACGTCGGTCAGTGGAGAGTAAGAAGATAAAATTAAAGCGTCTGTCGGCTGCCGGCAGAGGGTGTCGGAATCAGGCACTTATTTAAGTGCCGCGCAGGTGGGCTTGATAGACAGTTTCCGACAAGCACCGGCAACCCATAACGACTGATAGGGAAGTACAACAGACTTAGTTGCAAAGCCTGCCGTACTACTGAGTTCATTTGGACTCGGTATCAGGGTTGAAGGTTGGAACGCAATGGCGAAAGCATCTATGCCATTCGCGCCACTTGTGCCTGCCGTCTTTATTGGCTGGAGCGAATGGCCCCTCCATCAATCAACAGGTTCTGCCCGGTCAGGTAGCCCGCATGGCTGCTGCAAATGAAGGCGCACAGAGCGCCGAACTCCTCGGGTGAGCCGAAGCGTTTGGCAGGAATTTCGCTACGGCATTCGCTGAGGAATGCCTCACTGTCTTGCCCCGATTCTTCGGCTGCAGCAACCAGGTTGTCACGCAGTCGATCGGTGTCGAATGAGCCCGGTTGCAGGTTGTTGATCGTCACATTCCGACTGGCGATGTTGTCTTGCCGTGCAAGCCCTGCGATAAATCCCGTCAGACCACTGCGCGCGCCATTGGAAAGACCCAGGCTTTCGATCGGGGACTTCACGGCACTCGACGTGATGTTGATGATTCGGCCAAATCCGCGGGTCGCCATGCCGTCTACCGTTGCCTTGATCAACTCGATTGGTGTGAGCATGTTGGTATCCAATGCCTTCAGCCAGGCGTCGCGGTCCCATTCGCGGAAATCCCCGGGAGGAGGGCCTCCAGCGTTGTTGATCAAAATATCGAAATGCTCATGGGCCATGAGGGCGGCCGCGCGACCCTCGGGCGTTGAAATGTCTCCGGCTACGGCGATGACCGTCACTTCAGGATTTATCGCTCTGAGCTGACAGGCTGTTTCATTCAGCGTCTGTTCGCCTCGGGCGGTGATCACCACGTTCACGCCTTCGCTGACGAGTGCCTGTGCGCAGGCTTTACCCAGTCCTTTGCTGGCCGCGCACACCAGCGCCCAGCGTCCTGCTATTCCAAGATTCATGCGTGTTTTCCTGAAGGAGGCTCAAAGAAAGTGGTTGCCTGCTGCAGCATCCATGCTCACGCATGATTCGCAGTGACAGGCAGGTTTGGCGATCGAGTACTGATGCCCATAAAGCGCCGCACTCTCTCTCCTTCGGCATCGCAGCGTATGGTTTCAGGTGCAGCATCGAGTTGGATATTACCGTTCTCCATGAACACGACCCGGTCGGATATCGACATGGCAAAGTCCATTTCGTGGGTGACGATAATCATGGTCATGCCTTCACTGGCAAGGTCGCGTATGACGTTCAGCACATCGCCCACCAGCTCTGGATCGAGCGCTGACGTAGGCTCGTCGAACAGCATGATGTCCGGCTCCATGGCCAAAGCACGCGCGATCGCCACGCGCTGTTGCTGTCCGCCGGAGAGCTGGTGCGGGTACTTGTGGGCGTGGGCGAGCAGGCCGACCTTGTCCAGCAGCGCATAAGCACGGTGCTCGCTCAGCTCGCCCGGGATGCCGTGGTAACGCGGCGCCAGCGTGACGTTGTCGAGAATGGTGCGGTGCGGGAACAGATTGAAGTTCTGGAACACCATGCCAATGTGCCGCACGCCTTTGCGCAGACGGGCGCTGTTGGGTTTGTCCGACGCTTCGATGAATTTTTCACCGAACAACAGAATGTCGCCGGTATCGATAGTTTCCAGACCGTTGACCGTGCGGATCAGCGAAGTTTTGCCGGAGCCGGATGGGCCAATGATCGAGATCACCTGGCCGTATTCGACATTCAGATCGATACCCATCAGCACTTGGTGCGTGCCATAGCTCTTCTGGATGTTCTTCAGTTGCAGGATGGGCGTCGCGTTGCTGCTCGCGGCTTTACGCGCAATGTCGGGCAAGGCTTCGGCGCAGGCCTTGAGCTTGACCACGGCGGCGGCATCGAGTGTATGCGGCTTGCGGAAGTTCAGGTCCAGGTAGCGCTCCAGGCGCTGCAGGAAAAAGCCGAACACAGTGACGATCAGCACGTAGTACACGCCCACCGCCGCCAGGGTTTCCATGACCAAGAAGTTGGTGGCATAGAGGCGTTGGCCGACCGTGAGGATTTCGGTCAGGGAGATGACCGAGACCAGCGACGTCAGCTTGACCACTGTGATGTATTCATTGATCAACGTCGGCAGCGAGATACGGAAAGCCTGGGGGATCACGATCAAGCGCTGCATGCCGAACAGGCCGACACCCAGCGCGCGGCCTGCTTCCTTTTGGCCCTTGGCCACGGAGATCAGGCCACCACGGTGGATCTCTGCCATGTAAGCCGCTTCCGTGACCACCAGGGCAAGCAAGCCGGAGTAGAAGGGGTTCGACAGAATCGGACCGCTACCGGGAAACAATTGGGGCAAGTTGTAGACGAAGACCACCAGCACCAGCAGCGGGATGCTGCGGAAGAACCAGATGTAGACCGCCGCGGGAATGCGCAATAGGGGCGACTGGGACAACTTGGCCGTGGCCAGGCCAAAGCCCAGCAGCATGCCGAGGAACCAGGCCAGGGCACTGAGCTGGACCACCGTGACGCAGGCTTTCCAGAAGTCCGGCAGGGAGAACAGGGAGAAGAAATACGACCAATCGAATTGCATAGGGCACCTCGATCTGCCACCCCGGTGCAGGGGCGGCAGATGACCAGACTACAAGGACACGTTCTTAGTGGGCAGTCGGTTCTTCCAAGCCATATTTCTTAAGAATAGCGGCGTATTCACCGCTCTTTTTCGTCTCCTCGAAGGCTTTTTGCACGGCCTGGAATGTTTCGTCGTTACCTTTCTTGACGAAGATACCGAGGGTTTGTTGATAGATCGGGTGTTCGGTGGTGATCACTACCCGGCCATTGGTTTTTTCCGCGATCATTTTTGCAGCGCCAGCGATTTCAACCTGGGCCTGAATGTTTTTGGACAACAGGGCCTGGGTCACTTCGGGCGCGGAAGGGTACTCGCTGACGGTGATGGCGCCTTTGTTATTTGGCACGCAGTACTCATCGGAGAGCTTCTTGAATTCCTTGACCCAGGTCGTGCCCTGTTCCAGGCCCAGTTTCAAGCCGCACAGGTCTTCAGGTTTTTTCGCATTGATCTCGCTGCCCTTGGGCACCATGACCGCGGCACCGGTGTTGGCATAGGCGATGGTCTGGGCCTGAGTCTGGCGCTCCGGTGTGATGTACATGCCGGAAATGACCGCGTCGTATTTGGCGGAGTTCAGGCCCAGGATCAGGCTCGGGAATTTGGTGTCGATGAACTCCACGTTGGCGTTCATGTGCTTGGCCAGGGCGGCTGCCAGTTCCGGGTCTGAGCCCACCACGTTTTTGTCTTTGTCATAGGACTCAAAAGGAGGGTAGGTGATTTCCATGCCGACCTTGAACGTGTCTGATGCGGCCATGCTCAACGAGGCACCGAGCATACCGGCCGCCAATACAGCCAAGCTCAACAGGTTTTTATTATTGTTTTTCATCTTTACTGACTCCGGCGTAGGTAAGGGGTAACTGAAAACTTCAATCAGGACGGTTGAGCCTGATTTTTCAAATGTCCGAAACTGGCGGGCTTGCGTGCCTTGCCTGGCAGTTGAACGTCCCCATTGGCCACCCTTTGACGCAGATACTGATAGGTCTGCAGTGCCTGGCCGTACATGTGTTCGCCGATCGTGATTTCTTCGTAGTCGTTGCCTCCCTGGGTGAACCCGGGCAGCGGTTTGATCTGGGTGTGATAGTCGCAGGCATAAAACAGTGGAAAGGAATAACGCTCCTCCTTCACGCTCCGCACCCGGTGCGCAGTGGCAACGAATGCGCCTGCTGTCATCACTTCCAGCATGTCGCCGATGTTGACCACAAAGGCGTCGGCCATCGGTGGTGCATCGATCCATTGTCCAAGGTTGTTCATCACCTCAAGGCCTGGTTTGTCGGCCAGGAGGATGGTGAAACACTCATAATCAGTATGGGCGCCAAGACCCGGTGCGTCATGGGCGGCACCGTCGAAGGGATAGTGGATCAGACGCAGCTTGGACGGCGGGCGGGTGACCAGGCTGTCGAAGTAGTTTTCTTCCAGGCCCAGGGTCAGGGCAAAGCCGCCGAACAGGCGCCGGCCCAAGGCGAAGATCGCTTCATAGTAGGCCTGCACCGACGCCTTGAAACCTGGCAGCTGCGGCCAGTCGTTGGGCCCCAGCAATGGGGTGTTGGTCAGCACCAGCGGATCATCGGCCGGGACTTCGAAGCCGACGTCGAAGGCTTCCTTGTGGTCCGGCTTGCCTTTGGAATAGACCTCTTCGCCTTCGGGCACAAAGCCCTTGTGGGTTTGCGAGGTGCCGATGTAGTGCCGCATCTTGGTGTCGAAGGGCTGGTCGAAAAAGTCCTTGGCCGCCTTGCGCAGGTTGGCGATCAGTTGCGGGTCGATACCGTGATTGGTGATATAGAGGAACCCGACTTCGCTGGCGGCGCGCCCCAAATGTTCGGCCACTGCCAGGCGGTGCTCCAGTTCGACGCTGAACAGACCGGCGATGTTGACCACCGGGATGCTATTGAAGTTGGCTTTGTGTGTGTCAGTGCTGGCGCTGTTGTTTTTATCATCAGGCATAACGCATCGGCTCCCTAAGGATGGCTTGAGTGGTGGAAACGCTCGAAGTGTTCGCGCTCGGTCTGGCCCATCCACACGTTCAATGACCACAGATCGGCGACCGGGACATTGGTGAAGGGCAAATGATGCAGGTAGCCGTCAGCGCCGAATTCCGGGGTCAGGGTGCTGACCTGGTAACTGCGGGCTTGCTGCGAGCGCCAGATGCTTTCCCAGTGCTGCTGATGGAAAGCCAGTTCTTTTGCATATTCGGGAGCCGCCGGGTGCGGAACCTGTGGGCCCTGGTCGTAACCGACCCGTGCCTGGATATGGTGAACCCGCTCGATGAAAGCGCTCAAATCATCGGCCGGGTCGTTCAACAGACGCTCGCAGGTCACGACCCAATGGCTGATGTCACTGGTGAACAACAGATCGGGCAGTTGCCGGATCAACTCCAGGGTCACCCAGGGGTTGAACAGCGAACGCGAGCGGTGAGTTTCGAAACTGCAGACCTGGCCGTGCTTGCGCGCCAGTTCCAGCGCCTGGCCAAAAAACTCCACTTGTTGTGGCAAGGACCAGCGGTCATTGCCCGCCAGTACGTTGACGAAACGTGGGCCGAGCTCGGCAGCCCAGGCGAGTTTCTGATTGAGGTCATTGAGGTGGACGGCAGGGGTCGCCGACTGCTCCGGCAGCACATCGTACGCCGTGAAAACCGTGCTGATGTAACCCAGGCGATTGGCGTGGAGAAAGGCGGCGAACTCAGCCCGTTCACGGGCGTCCAGTGGCAGACGTGCTTCCATTCCATCAAAGCCCGCCTGCAGAAGCTCTTCAAGCGCCTGGGCCTTGCTGGCGGTGTAACCCCACAGCGTGCGGAAAATTTCCAGCTTCATCGGTGATCCTCAAAAATCCTCAGGCTTACTGCAAAAGCACTTCGACAAAGCCAGCCGGCGCTGCCGTGGCTGGTTCGCTGTGGAGCCGATGTTAGGCATAGGCGGCGGGGTGGAAGAATCCGAAATTTCAAATGAATACTTCAGACTTTCGTCAACAAATAGCTAGCTATTTATTGCGTTTTTCAAGGAGGATTTTATGAGCGAGTAGTTGTCTACGCTGGCTATTAGCGAGGGGTGCCACTGTTGCGGCATCATTTTGAAGAGTCCCAAGCGAGACTGGGGCGTTAATGGTCCGCTTCTGGGGTGATAGCCGTTTGTGGCGAAGGGCAGCAGTCCACCCAATGCTGCCGGTGGCGGCAGGCAGAAAACGGTGAAAAGTAGACATTTATTCGTGTCGGCCAAAGACGAAATGAACCTACGATTGAATAGATAATGATGCGGTCATCTTCGTGTGACACACCGCCAGAATTTCATCCGCCAACGCCGAGTCGTCAGGACAGGCGCGCGATAACATGATCGCACCGGCCGCGCGCGCCAACAGGTCGATCACTTTCTCCCTAGCCTCACCCGCTGGTGCATCCGGCCCGGTCGGGTATTTTTCGCCGAGAATTTGCAGCGTGCGCTCAATGCCCTCAGCGAATGCTGACTTCACATCGCCGGACTGACGCGCAGCGTCGCCGCACAACGCTGCCATGGTGCAACCCGTGGCGCGCCCGTCGCGATGATCCCTGGACACATACACATCGATGAAATCCTTGATGCTCAGTGCTTCAGCGCTGATCAGCGATTGCGCAAGGCTGTTGGCCGAGGCCTCAGCCATCAAGTCGGCCTTCGAACCGAAATGTTTGTAGAAACCGCCATGGGTGAAACCGGCAGCGGCCATCAAGTCGGCTACGCCGACACCGTCAAAACCGCGTTCGCGAAACATGGCCGAGGCCGTTTCGACGATGTGCTCCCGATTGGCCTGGGCCTGGGCCTTGCTCACTCGCATGTTCGATACCTCGTTACCGCTGGAAATTCGTGGGTTGATGATACATGGATGTTGATCATAATCAAAATTGTTGACAGTTTAGATTTCGATCATCATCCTAAATGCCGGCGATATGAAATTCACCAACGGGCACGGAACAAACACCCATGAGCGACCAGAATCTGTTTACCCCTTACACGCTTGGCACGCTGAAACTGTCAAACCGCGTGGTTCTCGCCCCGCTGACGCGCAATCGCGCCGGAAAAGGCTTTGTACCGAGTGAATTTGCTGCTGCCTATTACAGCCAGCGAGCCAGCGCGGGCTTGCTGATTTCCGAAGCCTCGCAGATATCCCAGCAGGGCCAGGGCTATCAGGACACACCAGGCATTTACACACCGGCTCAGATAGAGGGATGGCGCAAGGTGACCGATGCCGTGCACGCCAAGGGCGGGAGAATTTTCCTGCAATTGTGGCATGTGGGCCGTGTTTCCCACGTCGATCTGCAACAACACGGCGCGGCGCCGGTAGCCCCTTCCGTGCTTCGTCCCGCGACCAAGGTGTTCGTCAACAATCGCTTCGAGGACGTTTCCGAGCCGCGAGCATTGGAAGCTGACGAATTGCCGGGCATCGTCAACGATTTCCGCCAAGCGGCGGCAAACGCCATTGCGGCAGGCTTCGATGGCGTGGAAATCCACGGTGCAAACGGCTATTTGCTGGATCAGTTCATCAAGGACGGTTCCAACCTGCGTACTGATGCGTACGGCGGCTCAATCGCAAACCGTGCGCGTCTGCTGCTGGAAGTGACGGCTGCCGTGGCCGCCGAGATTGGTGCTGATCGCACGGGCATTCGCCTTTCGCCTGTCTCGCCGGCCAATGGTGTCTCGAGCCGTGATCCGCAGGCTCAGTTCGATTACATCGTCGATCAACTCAATGCTCTGGACATCGTTTATCTGCACGTCGTCGAAGGCGCGACCGGTGGACCTCGCGACGTGGCGCCCTTTGATTTCGGCGCCTTGCGTCTGCGCTTCAAGAACACCTACATCGCCAACAATGGCTATGACCTGGGCCTGGCCACGGAAAGCCTTGCGCATGACAAGGCCGACCTGATCGCCTTTGGCCGTCCTTTTATCGGCAACCCTGATCTGGTGGAGCGGCTCAAAACCGGTGCGCCACTGTCCGCCTTTGACCCTTCCACGCTCTACGGCGGCGGAGCGGCGGGATACATCGACTACCCGACGCTTGGCGAATCCAGCGCTGTCGCGAACCAGGCACAGGCTGATCGGGCCTGATTTTGATCGTGCATCCAACCCATTCATGTTCCCGAAAAAAGAGCTGACATCATGACTACTCGTCCTACCGTTCTCATCACTGGCGCTTCCACCGGCATCGGCGCGGTTTATGCCCAACGTTTCGCCCAACGCGGGCATGATCTGGTGTTGGTCGCCCGCGACCAATCGCGCCTGGAAACGCTCGCCGCAAGGTTGCGTGACGAACACAGCGTCGCCATTGAGGTGGTTCCGGCCGACCTGACTCAACTCAGCGACCTGCACACTGTCGAAGCGCGCCTGCGGAATGACGAGCGCATCGGCATCCTCGTCAACAATGCCGGTGCCGCGCAGTCCGGCACCTTCATCGAGCAAAGCACCGACAGCGTTGCGCAGCTGGTGGCCCTCAACACCACTGCACTGGTGCGACTCGCCAGCGCCATCGCGCCACGCCTGGCCAAAGCAGGTGAAGGCGCGATCATCAACATTGGTTCGGTGGTGGGCCTGGCGCCTGAATTTGGTATGTCGGTCTATGGGGCGACCAAGGCGTTTGTGCTGTTCCTTTCCCAAGGCCTGAGCCTGGAACTTTCGCCTCTGGGTGTTTATGTGCAAGCCGTATTGCCCGCCGCCACCCGCACGGAGATTTGGGACCGCGCCGGTATCGACATCAACACCTTGAGCGAAATCATGGAAGTGGATGACCTGGTCGATGCCGCACTGGTCGGCTTCGACCGCCGCGAACCGGTGACCATTCCTCCGTTGCAAGAAGGCGAGCGCTGGGATGCCCTGCAAACCGCACGTCAGGGTCTTTTGTCGCAGATCAGACAGTCCGCCGTGGCACCACGCTATTTGACTCAAGTCTGAACCCTGTCGAGCAGGTCGGCCTCGCCCCGCAATCGGACGGAATAAACATGACTCTTTTGGCTAGAAGCAATCATCCAGGTTCGCAGTCGTCATTTATCAACGCGGCGAACCAGTCGGTCCTGGTTGGCGGGATACCTTTCGCCTATCGTGATCAGGGACCCAGAACGCAGGTCCCGCTGGTCATGTTCAATCATTGGGGGGCGGTGCTGGATAACTTTGACCCCAGGATCATTGACGGTCTGGCAAAAACCGGCGTGTCATCACCACCGATTACCGCGGTATCGGTGGCTCGGGTGGCGCCGCGCCATTGACCGTCGGTGAGATGGCTGACGATGGCATCGGCTTTATTCGTGCGTTGGGTTTGGACAAGGTTGACCTGCTCGGCTTTTCACTCGGAGGCTTCGTCGCTCAAGACATCGCCCTGAAAGCTCCCGAACGCGTGCGCAGGCTGATCCTCACCGGAACCGGCCCGGCCGGCGGCACAGGCATCGACAACGTCGGCTCGGTGACCTGGCCGTTAATGATCAAGGGTCTGCTGACGCTACGAGATCCCAAGTTCTACCTGTTCTTTACCACCACGGCCAACGGACAACGTGCTGCGTCCGAGTATTTGCAACGATTGAAAGAGCGCCGGCAAGACCGGGACAAAGGCCCGACACCCCGCGCGTTTTTACGGCAATTGAAAGCCATTACTGCGTGGGGCAAGCAAGCGCCGCAAGAACTCGGTCGCCTGCGGATGCCGACGCTGATAGCCAACGGGGACAACGACATCATGGTGCCCACTGTCAACTCGCTTGAGCTGGCAAAGCGAATCCCCAACGCGCAACTGATCATTTACCAGGACGCCGGGCACGGCAGCATTTTCCAGCACCATACCGATTTCGTGGCCAAGGCTTTGGCGTTCCTCGACGGCTGACAACCTGAACGTCGCATCGCATCAACGTTGCCGGGGCCGTGCCCCATTCTCATTCCACCGACAAGAGCAGCTGCAACATGAAGGCATTTTTTATCGACCGCTACGGCAAGCAGAACGGAATGATTGGCGAAGTGCCCGATCCTGCGGTCGGTGCGCATGACGTGCTGATCCAGGTGCATGCAACGAGCGTGAACCCGTTGGACTCGAAGATCAGAACCGGGGAATTCAAACTGATCCTGCCCTATACATTTCCATTGGTATTGGGCAATGACCTGGCGGGTGTGGTCGTTCGCACGGGCTCGGCGGTGAAGCGATTCAATCCAGGAGACGAAGTCTATGCACGCCCTCCCGAGGATCGGATCGGGACGTTTGCCGAACTGATCGCCGTGAACGAAAACGCGCTCGCGATGAAACCCTCGAACCTTGACATGGCCGAAGCGGCGTCCGTCCCCTTGGCCGCCTTGACGGCCTGGCAGGCGCTGGTTGAGACCGCCCAGGTGAAAAAAGGCCAGAAGGTGTTGATTCATGCCGGATCCGGCGGTGTCGGCACGTTTGCCATCCAGCTCGCCAAACACCTCGGCGCCTTCGTTGCGACGACCACCAGCACGGCGAATGTCGAATGGGTGAAGGCGCTCGGGGCGGATGTGGTCATCGACTACAAGCAGCAATATTTTGCAACCGAATTGCACGATTTCGACGTGGTATTGAACAGCCTGGGTAACGATGTACTGATTAAATCAGTCGAAGTTCTCAAGCCCGGTGGGCAGCTCATTTCCCTCTCCGGACCACCGACAGCAGAATTTGCCCAAGAGCAAGGCTTGTCCTGGATGCTACGGCAAGTCATGCGCCTGCTGAGCAGCGGTATTCGTAGAAAAGCCCGCAAGCATGGGGTGAGCTATGCATTTTTGTTTATGCGTGCCGACGGGGTGCAACTGCAAAAAATCACCTCGCTTATCGAAGCGGGCGTCATCAAACCGGTCATCGATCGTTCCTTCCCTTTTGAATCGACAGCAGAGGCGTTGCGGTACGTCGAGCAGGGCAGATCAAAAGGCAAAGTCACCATAACAATCAAATAAGCGCACGACACAAAATGTCCGTAGATAACGTGCATGCCGCCAAGTATCAGACTCCAGCGCCTGAACCAGAGGAGCAGCCACCGCACAACAGGCACACACAGGAGCAGTTGCAACCGGAAGTCGCACCTCTAGAAAAGCCGGTAATTATTTGGCGTAGCTTGATGCTTGAGCAGTAACGAGAAATGATTGAAGCCGCTCCTCAATCGAAACAATGCTTACATCGCCACAAGCTCGTAGCGAATGGCAAGTTTGCATCAAAAGCGGATGTAGGCCGAACGTCCGCTAATGGCCTGCGCAGTATTAATGCCCCGGCATTGGACTGCTTGGGCGTTTTACATCGCGTTTTCGCCTTGCCGAGTCAGGGCTCGCAATGCGGCTCGGTTGAGGCAACCGAGGTGTACGCAGTAACAGGCTGATTTCTTCTGCGCTGACCGCTTTGCTGAAAAAGTGGCCCTGAATCTCATCGCAGCCGTTTTCACGCAGGAAGGTTTGCTGCTCTTCGGTTTCGACACCTTCGGCAATGACCTTGAGGTTCAGTTTGTGCCCCAACGAAATCACCGCGGTGGCGATGGCTTTGTCGTTCTCGTTGTCGGGCAGGTCGCGCACGAAAGACTGGTCGATCTTGAGTCTCGCGATCGGAAAGCTTTTCAATGCTGCGAGGCTGGAGTAGCCGGTGCCGAAGTCGTCGATCGAGAGGCTGATCCCCATTGATTGCAGTTCCTTCATTTTGCTGATGGCTTGCTGAAGGTCTTGCATGATCAGGCTTTCGGTCAGCTCCAGCTCAAGGTACATCGGGTCCAGCCCGGTTTCTTGCAAGGCATGCATCACCCGGTCGATCAGGTCCCTTTCGACGAACTGGCGTGCAGAAATATTCACCGACATGGTGATCGGCGGCCAGCCCGCATCCTGCCAGGCCTTGTTCTGTCTGCACGCGGCATGAATCACCCAGTCGCCGATGGGCACGATCAACCCGGTTTCTTCGGCCTGCGAAATGAATTTGATGGGAGACACGATGCCGAGTTCGGGGTGCTGCCAGCGGATCAGTGCCTCTACGCCGATAATCTGGCCTGACTGCAAATCCACCTGTGGCTGGTACAGCAGCAGGAACTCGTCATGGTTGAGTGCGTTTCGAAGCCCGTCTTGCATGGCGAGCTTGCCCTGAACCTTGTTATTCATCTCGCTCGTATAGAACTGGTAACTGTTGCGACCCAGTTCCTTGGCCCGGTACATGGCGGCATCCGCGTTGCTGAGCAACGTGTCGGTATCGCTGCCGTCGGCAGGGTAGGTGGCCAACCCCATGCTGCAGGTGACGTGGAGTGTATGCCCGCTGAGTTGAATCGGTCGCAGGATGGCTTCCTGGATTTTGTGCAGGGCTGGAGTAACGCCGTCGAGGTCTGAGGGCTGGTCGAACAGGATGATCACAAACTCGTCGCCACCCAGTCGCACGACGGTGTCGGTGCGGCGTACGCACTCCAGCATGCGCTGGGCGACGGTTTTCAGCAGTTCGTCTCCAGCACTGTGTCCAAGGCTGTCATTCACCAGTTTGAATTTGTCCAGATCGAGAAACACCACCGTCACCAGGCGGTCGTAGCGCTGGGCATAAAGCATCGCCTGCTTGAGACGGTCTTCGAGCAGTGTGCGATTCGGCAGCCCGGTCAGTGCGTCATGGTCGCCCATATAGCGAATGCGCTTTTCGGTAAGCTGGCGTTCTATCGCAATACCGGCAAGCGGTGTCGCCATGTCAATCAGTCGCGTCTCGGCCGAGCTGGGGCTGCGTACGGTATTGGAATACAAGGCAAACGTCCCCAATACCTTTCGCTCATGGGACAGAATCGGCGTCGACCAGCAGGCTCGAAATCCATAGGGCGCAGCGGCTGAACGGTACGCTTCCCACAGCGGATCCAGCTCGATATCCGTGACGATGACCGGTTCTCGTCGATACACCGCGGTGCCGCATGAACCGACGTTCGGACCGATCGCAATCCCGTCAATGAGCTGGTTATAGGCTTTCGGCAAACTGGGGGCCGCCCCGTGCAGCAGGTGTTTGCCATCCTCATCCAGCACCAGGATGGACACCATCATCCCCTTCAACTGGGACTCCACCAGGTGAGCCAGGCTGTCGAGGACTTCTGCCAGCTCGGTGCTCCTGGCGATCAACTCCAGGACATGACGTTGTCCGGCACGGATCACGGCTTCTTGCTCCAGTCGGCTGTTTTGCAGCGCGAGCCGCTCTGTGGCGATACTCAATTGGACCGTTCTTTTTTCCAGTTGAAGTCGGTCTTTGAGGAATTGATTCACCGCGCGAGCCATGTTGCCGATCTCGTCTTTCCCATGTTCTGCCATCATCAAATGCGTTTTGTCAGTGTGTTCCTGACGCAATTGCCGGCTTATTTCATTCAGACGCATGAGCACATGACGGCCCATGAAGACCCGGGTCACGAACCAGGCGAATACCAGGCTGGCGCCCAACATGATCAGCACCCATTGCTGGCTACGATTTGAGGCTTCGACCAGGCGCTGCAGGGCTTCGCGATAGTCTTCGGTGTAAGCGCTGGATTGCGCACGGGCCACCGCGACCAGAACCCCAGCCTCATTCTTCAGTTCCTCATTGAAGCGCTGTATGACGTTGTGCTGATTGATGAGCTTCAGGCGCAGGGAGAAGAGATCAGGTGTCTTCACATCCGCGCCGGGTAACTGGCCTGCGGTGCGTGACAGGCGCTCATATCGGATCCGCAGCCGTTGCACGGCATCACTGTCAACAGCCTGCGGCAGATCGAAAAGTAACACCGCCAGTTCGAGGCTGGCCTGGGTCTGAGTCGCGGTTAACCGGGCGGTGTGATCCTCCATGGTTTGTTCGAAGGTGACCTCGGTTTGCAGCAGGCCTTCTCGCAGCTGAGCAACGATGTTGGCGGTATTGCGGAACATCTGACTCGACTGATGCATGTCGAGTATCGCCACGCCACTGTTCGCGGCAGTCAGCTGCTGCACCAGTTGATCAAGGGCTTCAAGCTGTTCGACAGTCGCCGCATAGCTTGAACGCAGGGTGTCGGGGGAGCGGGTTGTCAGGAGCTGATCGGTCTGGCGTTCGATCAGCAAGGTACGCTGCAGCATGTCTTGCCCATCTTGCATGCGGACCAGTCGTTCATCCGTCAACTGGCGGGTGGCGTTGTTTGACGTGCGCACGGCGTAGACCGCCGTTGCACCACTCGCCAGGATCAGCAGCGCCAGCGTCAGAAACGCCAGTGTGAACTGTGCGCGTAGCGATTGCGGCAATAGTCGGCGTCCGAGCCGGGAAATAACGTCCAATGTCATGGATTCCATTGGTGGCGATAGATGTCTCGATAGCCATTGTCAGGGTCGTACTGGAATTTCTTCCCGCCGTCGAAGGCAATATTGTCGGCATTGACCAGGTGAATCGGCGCGACGAAGCCGCTCACCGGCTGACCTGCAAACAGCCGGTTCAATTCATCCATCACTTGCCAGCCATGCAGGTTGAGCGGCTCGGCCACGGTGACGGTCTGGTAGGTTTTTGCCTGGATGCGCAAGAAAGCCGAAGCGCTGCCATCGCCGGCAGACAACAGACTGATGCCGTCGCTGGGTATTGCGGCGTTGGTCAATGAGGCAATCGAGTAGTCGAAATAGATATCGTTGATAGCCAGCGTATGGGTCCAGCGCTTGCCATAGCGCTGAAGCAGCTCCTTGGTGATCGCCGGCATCTTCTCGCCACTTTCGGAGATCGCGACATCGCGCACTTCCAGTAACGTACATTCCTGACAGGCCCGAATGACGTTTTCCATGGCCTTGGCTTTCGCCATGGCGATGCTGTACTTGGAGTCGGTCAGGATGACCACGCCGGCGTGTCCGTTTGACTGTGCCACCGCCGCCATGGCCGTGAGGCGAGCCACTTCGAGCGGATCGGTCGTGACGTTCATGGCCACCGGCGTGCCGTCAATCGGCCCGGGCCGTGCCCCGGCGTGCCAGCCAACCACCGGCACATCCCTGTTGGCGAAGAGGATCAGTGCGGCATTGTTCTCAAGGGCATCGGAACCGCACAGAATGAGGCCGTCGGGTTTCGCTGCCAGGGCATCGGAAAAGGCCTTGGCGCGTCCGGCCGATGATCCAGCGCCGTCGAATATCTTCAGCGTCCAGCCCATCGCCTTGGCAGCCTCGCGAGCACCTTGCGCGACACCGACAATTCCGCCGTTACGCAAATCTTCTGCGACAAAGGCGATGCTCTTGCCCGGCAGGGCTTGCGGGCCGGATTCAGGGCCGCTCCAGCGAACGGCTTCGAGGGTGGCCCTGGAAACGATTTCCTGCGCTTGAATCACCGTAACCGTGGCGTTTTCGATACCCACTGTGGTTGGCAGGTTCTGGCCGAATCCGGGCGTTGCGGTGAAAAGACAGAAAACCGTAATTGAAGCGATCCAGAGTAGCCCGGGTCTGGAGTCGATGGCGCGATCAAAGTCTGGCATGGCGTCCCTTTTTGCCAAGAGTGCAGCGTTCACTGTCCGAAAGGATAGTCGGTTCTGCTGTCATCCGGTCTTTTGTGGGCAAAGTGCGCGAACTTTAGTCCTGAACATTCAGGAAACGGGACAGGGTCCATGGCACAAAACAAGGGACGAAGGCCAATTGCATCGTTGACTACATTGAGTGGTTTTACAAGGCTTCGGCACAATCCACTGAACTCAAGCACACCCACGCCTTTACAAAGCGCTGTTGTACAAATCCGTCACCAGCATGCAACCGGGGGCGTGGGTGATGCACAGCGGCGGGCGTGAGGCCTGCACCACCGATTGAGGTGTCACACCGCAGGCCCAGAACACCGGTATTTCGTCAGCTTCAATGGGGACGGCGTCGCCGTAGTCCGGGGTGTCGAGCGCGTGGATGCCGATCAGCGACGGATCGCCGATGTGCACGGGAGCGCCGTGGACATTGGGCATGCGTGCGGTGATTTGAATGGCCTGGATGGCGGCAGCGGCTTTCATCGGCCGCATGCTCACCACCAGCTTGCCGCCGAGGCGAGCGGTGGGGCGCGTGTCGATGTTGGTCTGGTACATGGCGACATTGCGCCCCAGATCGATGTGCTTGAGGGGGATGCCGGCATCCAGCAACGGTTGTTCGAAGGAGAACGAGCAGCCGATGGCGAAGGCTACCAGGTCATCCTGCCAAAGATGCTCGATATCCAGCGGTTCTTCGTTCAGTTCGCCATCGCGATAAACCCTGTATCGGGGCACATCATGGCGAATATCAATGCCTGCTCCAAGATTGCGGAAATAAGGATCGCCCGGTTCGGTAATGTCGAGCAGCGGGCAGGCTTGACGATTGAGGGTGCAATACCTGAGAAACTCATTGGCCCAGTCACTGGGCAAAATCACGATATTGGCTTGCACCCGGCCTTGGCCCAAGCCGCTGGTGTGACCCTGATAGTGCCCGGCGGCGATGCTTTGGCGCAGGGCCAGAGGAGTGCTGCGCTGCAGTTGTTCGAAGGACAGGGCGGGTTGATTCATCATGGCGTCTCGGCAGGTTTGTTGAGCCTTTTTAGAAAACCGTGGTGATGCCGTCCAACAAGGAATGTTGTTGCCCCCAGACAACTAAAAGTTATTCAGGGGGCAGTCGGCTGTCGAGGCCCGGTGCCGCCACCATAAGTAACGGACCGACATCCGCAGCGTATTGGCAGACCACCTGGCGGCTCATCTCGACGATGTTCTCGATCAGTTCCAGTCCGACCCCCGCGCGCCAAGAGGCCACGACATCCAGTTGCGGCAAGCGGCTGCCGGGGTCCAGCTGGATCAACTCGCCGCTGGCCAGGGGTTTGGCCACCAGTGCCGCCGGCAAGGCGCCAATACCAAAGCCGTCACGAATCAGCCGGGTCATGGCCGACACCGAGTTAACGCAACTGACGCGCGGTGCGCCGATGCCATGGGCGTGCAACAGGTTGAGCACATCCTGATGCGGTCGTGAATGTTTGACGAAGGTGATGATGCGCTCGCCAGCCATCTCGGTGAGCGAGGCATAAGGTCGGGCGTAGATGGAGTTGCTGGCGGCGATCCAGTGCATGGGATAGTGCGCCAGTTCGAGGTTGCGCACGCTTTCGTGGCGGATCAGGTCTGTCTGGAAAACGATGTCCAGATAGCCCTTTTGCAGTTGCTCGCAGAGATTGCGCGCGGCGTCGGCAGTGATCTCGATTTCCACGGCAGGGAAGGTCTGCATCAGGGTCGACATCAACGGGCTGAGCCAGGTGTGAATCACCGTATCCATCACGCCAATGCGCACCAATCCCTGCTGCGGGCTGGTGTTGTCCAGCGAGTGTTTCAACGCACGCTGAACCTCGAGCATCTGCTCGGCATAGTCGAGCACCTTGAGACCTTCAGGCGTCAGCGACACCCCGCGTGAATCGCGCACGAACAGGCGCAGGCCCAACTCGTCTTCCAGCGCGGCGATCCGGCTGGAAATCGCTGCCTGAGTGCTGAACATTTTCTCGGCGGTCAGGCTGAAGCTTTGCAAGCGGGCGACCCAGACGAAGGTTTCGAGGAATTTGAGGTTCATGGCGGTTCCCTTGGCGCTTATGGCTCTTGTAATGAAGGGGCGAGTTGCAATTGTTACTCCAGAGTCCGCCATCGCGGGCATCAAATTTTCTTATGCATAACCTCGTCTTTTTCCCGTTTGACGCCGTTCTGCCCCTGCACGAAGAATCCGCCCCACGACGTAGATCGCTGCGTCCGCCCCCCACGACAACGCCTTCACAAAAAAATAATGAGGCGTGTCCGTCATCTTCGTTTGCTGCCGCAGGAACCTCTTCCATGGAAAAAATCATGACTGTCCACGTGCCTTCAAAAGCGGGGCGTACCCGACCATTCAAGGGGTACGCCCCGGCTGGCACATTGCTCGGCCTGAGCCTGCTCTGTGCCCCGGCCGCTCAGGCGGATTTCGTGGCGGACAGTAAAGGCAGCCTGGAAGCGCGCAACTTCTACTTCAACCGTGATTTTCGCCAGGACGGTTCGCGGGACAAGGCCGAGGAATGGGCGCAGGGTTTTCTGTTGCGGATGGAGTCGGGTTACACCGCCGGCACGTTCGGTTTCGGCCTGGATGTTTTGGGCATGGCCGGTTTCAAACTGGACTCCGGTGGCGGGACGGCGGGTACCAATCTGTTGCCACCGGATTTATCCGGCGGCTCGCAGGATCGCTATGGCGAGTTAGGCCTGACCGGCAAAATGCGCGTGTCCAACAGCACCCTGAAATTCGGGACATTGCAGATCAAGGACCCGGTGGTGAGCTCCAACGATACCCGCCTGTTGCCGAGCACGTTCAAGGGCGGCCTGGTGAATGTGCAGGAAATCGATCGTTTGAAGCTCACGGCCGGTCAGCTCACGCAGATCAATTTCGTCGACTCTACCGACTACCAGGACATGACCGCCAACCGCATCGGCGGGCAAAGCGACAAGTTTCAGTTTGCCGGGGCGGACTATCAGTTCCTGCCGAACCTGACCGCGCAGTACCGCTACGGCCAGTTGGAAAACATCTACCAGCAAAATTACCTCGGGCTGGTGCACACGCTGGATCTGGGCTCCGGCCAGTCGCTCAAGAGCGACGTGCGCTATGCACGCAGCACCGAAGACGGCAACTTTCGTGATATCGACAACCAGGCCTTCGGTGCGTTGTTCACCTATAGCCTCGGTGGTCATGCGCTGGGCGTTGGCTATCAGCGCATGAGCGGCGACGATCCGTTTCCGTATATCGGGCGCAGCGACCCGTACCTGGTCAACTTCGTGCAGATCGGTGACTTCGCCAACATCGACGAGCACTCCTGGCAGGCACGCTACGACTACAACTTTGTCGCACTCGGTGTGCCGGGGTTGACCTTCATGACGCGCTACATCTCTGGCGACAATGTGCAACGCACTGCGCCGGGTGAGGGCAAGGAATGGGAGCGCAACACCGATATCGCTTACGTGGTGCAGGACGGTTCGTTGAAAGGGTTGGGTCTTAAATGGCGCAACGCGTCAGTGCGTTCGAACTTCGGTAATGACCTGGATGAGAACCGCCTGATCGTCAGCTATACCGTGGCGCTGTGGTAGAGGCTGGGCGGACTTGATATTCGATACAGGAATAAGCAAATCGATATTTATTCCTTTTAATATTGATTCGTGAGGTTCATTTTGAAGGCCTGCACATCCGTGCGGATGTATTCGACATCAGACAGGAAGCCTCTTCATGACCATCAAAGCGATCAACGTCCGCAACCAGTTCAAGGGTGTCATCAAGGAAATCGTGACAGGCGAAGTGGTCTCCGAAATCGATGTGCAAACCGCCTCCGGCATCGTCACCTCGGTGATCACCACCCGTTCAGTGCGCGATCTTGAATTGAAAGTGGGGAGCGAGGTGATTGCCTTCGTCAAATCCACCGAAGTATCGATCGCCAAGCTCTGAAAGGGTGCCTGTTCGTCACTTCAGTAGAACTCACAAAAAACGCCGCTCACTGAGCGGCGTTTCTGTTATCGGTGCTGACAGGAGAAAAGTGTCGGCGGTTGTTTCAGGTGTCCCTTTCTTCCGCAACGTAGGAAAATCAAAACTGGCACGTCGGCGGCTATACCTTTCCCAACAGGCGACCGCCAATGCAATTGCACCGACCTTTATCACCCCAGGCGCCAGACCAACGCCGAACAATCGGCCAAAAGAAAAGAATCAAAATCATGCAAGCACATACCTACCAACTGCTGGAAGTCGCCAACGGCAAACCGATCAAGCTGTGGACCGAAGGCGTCCCGGTGGAACACGAAGCCAGACAGCAATTGATGAACACCGCCAGGATGCCATTCATCTTCAAGCATCTGGCCGTGATGCCCGACGTACACCTGGGCAAGGGTTCGACCATCGGCAGTGTGATTCCCACGGTCGGCGCGATCATTCCAGCCGCCGTCGGAGTGGACATCGGCTGCGGGATGATCGCGGCGTGCACGTCGCTGACCGCCAGCGATTTGCCGGACAACCTGCATGGCTTGCGTTGCGCGATCGAGAAGGCGGTGCCCCATGGCCGCACCATTGGCCGCGGCGTTCGGGACAAGGGCGCCTGGGACAGCGTTCCGCGTGAGGCGGACCGGGCCTGGGCGGCACTGGACTCGCGGTTCAAGGCGATCACCGACAAGTACCCGAAACTCGCCAACACCAACAACCGTGGGCACTTGGGCACGCTCGGCAGCGGGAATCACTTCATCGAAGTGTGCCTGGATGAAACCGACCGGGTCTGGTTCATGCTGCACAGCGGTTCCCGTGGCGTCGGCAACGCTATCGGCAACCTGTTCATTCAAATGGCGCAGGCGGATATGCGTCAGCACCTCGCCAATCTGCCGGATCGTGACCTGGCTTACTTTAAAGAGGGCAGCCGGCATTTCGATGACTACGTCGAAGCGGTCGGTTGGGCCCAGGATTTCGCCAGGCAAAACCGTGCATTGATGATGCAAGCGGTGATTCAGGCGACCCGAAAAGTGATCAACAAACCTTTTGAGGCGGCGCTGGAAGCGGTGAACTGCCACCACAACTACGTGCAGAAAGAGCGACATTTTGGTCAGGAAATTCTGGTCACCCGCAAAGGCGCGGTATCGGCGAAGAAGGGCGAGTTGGGGATTATTCCGGGATCGATGGGCGCTAAAAGCTTCATCGTCCGCGGGCTGGGGAACGAGGAGTCGTTCTGCTCCTGCAGCCACGGCGCCGGCCGCGCCATGAGTCGCACCAAAGCGAAAAGCCTGTTTACCGT
The DNA here is from genome assembly GCF_019219045.1 of Pseudomonas sp. PDM25. Lineage (NCBI taxonomy): Bacteria > Pseudomonadati > Pseudomonadota > Gammaproteobacteria > Pseudomonadales > Pseudomonadaceae > Pseudomonas > Pseudomonas sp. PDM25. The sequence continues at coordinate 69,502 of NZ_JAHUWL010000006.1, read as the reverse complement.
CGAAGACCAGATCCGTGCCACCGCCCACGTGGAGTGCCGCAAGGATGCTGCCGTCATCGATGAAATTCCGATGGCTTACAAGGACATCGACGATGTCATGCACGCCCAGCGCGAGTTGGTGGAAGTGCTGCACACTTTGCGGCAGGTGGTCTGCGTAAAAGGATAGGAAAAAGGGGCACGCGTTCATCGCCGCAGCAGTGGAGCGTGCCCTATACAAACTGTCGCGCACTCAGGAAGACACTACTTCACCGCATAGAACTTGCGCACATACCTCGTACTTTTCCACGCGCATGGTGCCCCTAACGCCACAAACACGCTGTCGCCGGTGTTGACCTCCACGCTCGTTCCGTCAGGCGCCAGCAGGGTGACACTGCCTTCGATCAGGTTCATCAGTTCATGGAGTTTGTGGGGCCGGGCGTGACGCTCGTACGGTGTCGAATCCCAAACGCCGACGCGCAACCGGGTGGCGTCGTCTTCGAAGGCATTGTGTGAGCGGCACTGCGGCGTCGGTCCGATCAAAATCTGCGGTTCCGGTGCGGCCGACGGCGAAAGCATGTCCAGCGGGTCGAGCGCAGTGAGGCCGGGTGTCGGCGGTGCGGTGGGGCTGGTGACTGCACAAAAGGCCCAGTACGTATCAGCGTTGGCCTGGAGTCGCAGTGATGTACCGCGACCGATCACGGCACCGGCGCCGACACCCAGTGCCAGCGTTTGCTCCTCGGATTGCAGCACGACGTGGCCGGCGTGGACCACGATCACTTCGGTGTGCGGAAAATCATCGCTATCGAGCGTTCCGCTGATGTGCACGATGCCCGCTGATACGCCATCCGGGCCGTTGTAGGCCACCTGGCGACCGTCCTTGAACGGATCGAAGTCACCCAAAGACGCTGCTGTAAAAGACGTGGTGACGCGGCTGCCGTCGGCGCGAGCCAACAGCAGAACGGTAGGTTCAGACATACGGGTGACGCTCCATAAAAAAGACGGTGAGGGATAGCGATCAGCCGATGGCTTGAGTCACCACAGCGAACTGCTGGACGCCATTGGCTGTTTGCGGCGGCGTGCCCTTGGCCATTTGCGCCACGGTATCGACCGGCTTCAAACCCGCCGAATCGAGCCATTCGGCCAGGCCGCTGTCTGCCGGGATGTCGATTCGCACGAAGGTATCCGGCACTTGCGCAAGCAGAACGGCGATCAGGTGTTTGGCTTGTTCGAGGTTTTCGGCGACCACCGGGCCGATGCAACGACCACGGCCGAAAGGGCGCAGCAAGGCGAAGGCGCGTAGCTGGCCGTCGCGTTCGATCCCCACCGAATGCTCGACCACCTCAAACAGATCGGCGAGCACCGCTTTGCGATCCAGCCCGCTGCCGGCATTGGCCAACGCCAACACACGAGCCTGATCCGCCGCGTTCAGTGCACGGCAATGTTCGCCGTCGGCCAGTGCGGTGGGTGCAGGTGGATTGGCGTTGCCCTGATGCTGCTGAATCCGGCCGAATTCGACAAAGCCCTGGCTGGCGTAAAGCGGTGCGCCGGCCAGTGTGGCGTTGAGCATCGGGGTGCGTGACTGGCAGGCGTCCAGTGCCTGTTCCATGAGCTTGCGGCCGATGCCCTTGCCCTGATAGTCATCACTGACGATCACCAGGCCAATGGTGGTGAAGCCGCCTTGGGGACAAGCGAATGCCGTGCCGATCAGACGCTCGCCATCGAGCACCACAAAGCCGTCGCTGACCCGTTGCAGCATCGCCCAGTCGTCCAGGCGATGAGGCCACTTCAACTCCACGGACAAGGCATGGGCCGAGGGCAGGTCGGCGGCCGTCATTGGCCGATAGACATAAGCAGGTCGTTGCAAGGCGGACATGGCGAGTCTCCGTTGGACAGTGTGCGCGAGCGACCGGATTTCCGGCGCGATGGTGCCTGTATCCCATCTGTGTGAAGGCCTGACAAGGGGGGCTGAAGCATTCGGCAGATTCCGCAAGCCCGAGGCCGGCAGACCACACTTACTACTTAAATGCACCGCAAGGTCGGCAGCAAATGCCAGGGCTTTTTTTCTACGATGGAGGCCAGAGTTCACGACGCCTCGTCCCTTGTTTTGGAGTGCTCCATGGATAGCTTTGATCCCCGCCTTATTGCTGTGCGCAGCGCTCACTTCATTGCTGGAAAGTACCGCAATGCACAACCCGGGCTTGAGGTGGCGCGCCCCTCTGACGGCCAGGTTTATGCCCAGTTGCCAATCGCCGATGCCGACCTGGTGGATGAAGCGGTCACGGATGCCTGGCAGGCGTACAGTCGCAGCGACTGGGCCAGCCGTCCACCCCGGGAGCGGGCGCGGGTGATGCGCCGCTGGGCCGATCTGATCGAGGCGGACGCCGCCATTCTGGCTCCGCTGGAAGCCGTGGGCTCGACGCGGCCTCATAAAGATGTGATCGCCTGGGACATTCCTTATGTCGCCGAAGGCATTCGCTTCTTCTCCGAACTGGCGGACAAGCATGGCGGCCACGTCGCGGCGACCCAGAACGATCGACTGGGCATGCAGATCGCCGAACCTTACGGCGTCATTGCCGCCATCGCACCGTGGAATTTCCCCTTGAGCATGGCCTCCTGGAAAGTGGCCCCGGCGTTGGCCGCCGGTAATGCCGTGGTGCTCAAACCTTCGGAGCTGACGCCGTTCTCCAGCCTGCGCTTTGCCGAACTGGCGCTGCAGGCGGGCATTCCGGCGGGGATTTTCAACGTCATCCAGGGCGATGGCCGCGTCACGGGCGATGCCTTGTGCCGCCATCCGCGCGTGGCCAAGGTGACGTTCACCGGGTCCACGGCGACCGGGTCGAGCATCATGTCGACCTGCGCGCTGGTGGGGCCGAAACCGGTGACACTGGAACTCGGCGGCAAGAGCCCGCAACTGGTATTCGCCGACGTACCGGACATCGCCAAAACCGCGCGCACCGTGGCGCTGGCCATTACCGGCAACGCCGGGCAGGTGTGCGTATCCGGTTCGCGGTTGTTGATCCAGCGCTCGATCATGGAACCCTTTCTTGCGCATTTGCAGGCATATTTCGAGGAACTGCGCCCGGGTCCGACCTGGTCATCCGAGAGCACGTTGTCGCCGATCATTTCCCGACTGCAAGCCAGCCGAATCGACGGCATCGTCCAGCGCTCGCGTCAGGCCGGAGCTGAAGTGCTGACCGGTGGCGGGTTGTTTGAAGGTCTGGGCGGGGCTTATTACCAGCCGACCTTGCTGACGGGGCTGGACAATGACAACCCGGCCGTCTGCGAAGAAATCTTCGGTCCGGTGCTGACGGTGCAGGCATTCGATGATGAAGAACAAGCCCTGAACCTGGCCGCGCACGCCACCTACGGCTTGGCGGCGGGCGTACACACCGCCGACATCAATCGCGCCCTGCGTCTGGTCCGGCGACTGGAGGCGGGGACCGTTTGGGTTAACCGTTACGGGCGCAGTAACGACTACATCCTGCCGACTGGCGGCTACAAACGCTCCGGCATCGGCAAGGACCTGGGGCGCGAAGCGTTCGAAGCCAATTTACGCTTCAAGAGTGTGCTGATCGATATCGTCCAGTAACACAAATCCCCCTGTGGGAGCGGGCTTGCTCGCGAAGAGGGAGTGTCAGTCGACATCAATGCTGCCTGGCACATCGCCTTCGCGAGCAAGCCCGCTCCCACAGGATTTCAGCAGCCTCTAGATCACCACCCAAACGGGCGCTTACTTCGGTAAGCGCCCGTTTTCGTTCAGCCCGGCGCAGGTTCTGCGGCAGACCGGTGCGTGATTGGGCCTTGCAGGGCTATAAAGGCCCATAAGAGCGCATAAATACGGGGTTTGCCCAAGGCTTGTGCGCGCCGCAAAGTCTGCTGAGGGCGGGCGTTAAAACGGTGGTTTGTATCAAGCGAAGGTCGCTTTTAACGCCATCTGCTGATTTCACAGTGTTGTAATGACGGTGTGCTGCAGCGCTGCATCACAGCTTCGGTAACGGAGCGAATGCTTGTCACGCCATGACCTCAACGAACTTCAGGAACGCACTCAATGAGCTTTCTTCGCCCCAAATTCATTACGTTCGACTGCTACGGTACGCTGACCAACTTCCACATGGGCACGATGACTCGCGAACTGTTCGCCGATCGCGTGAAGCCCGAGCAGATGGATCAGTTCGTCAAGGACTTCTCGGCCTACCGCCTGGACCAGGTCATGGGTGACTGGATGCCGTATGACGAGATTCTCAAAACCGCACTGGCGCGGACCTGCAAGCGCTGGGGCATCGAATACCGTGACGAAGGTCAGCTGTATTACGACGCCGTGCCGACCTGGGGTCCGCACCCCGATGTGCCGGCCGGCCTGTCGAAAATCGCCGACAAGATCCCGTTGGTGATTTTCTCCAACGCCAGCGACAGCCAGATCATGTCCAACGTCGACAAGCTCGGCGCGCCGTTCCACAAGGTTTTTACCGCCGAGCAGGCTCAGGCCTACAAGCCGCGTCTGGCCGCGTTCGAGTACATGCTCGACAACCTCAACTGTGGCCCGGAAGACATCTTGCATGTGTCTTCCAGCTTCCGTTATGACCTGATGTCGGCCCACGACATGAAGATCAAGAACAAGGCCTTCGTCGCCCGTGGCCATGAAGTCCCGGCCAATGCTTTCTACGGCTACCAACAGATCGCCGATATTGGTGGGCTGGCGGCGCTGGTAGGTCTCTGAGTCGAACGGTAACGGCATTCTTCATTTGGCATAGGCGGGTTAGACATGGGCAGTGAATCCTACTGGCTCGACACCGCACCGGCGTTCAGCGGTGCACAGCTCGGCGCATTGCCTGGGCAGGTCGACGTGGCCATCGTCGGTGGTGGTTTCACCGGCTTGGCGGCGGCCCGGGCGTTGGCCTTGAAGGGCGCCAGTGTGGTGGTGCTCGAGGCCGGAAAGGTCATCGGTGAAGCGTCGGGGCGCAATGGCGGCCAGTGCAACACCGGCGTTGCCCAGGACTACGCCGGGCTCAGCGCCAGCCTCGGCGCTGACAAGGCGCGGGCTTATTACCAGGCTTACGAAAGCGCGGTGCAGAGCGTGGTGTCGCTGGTGGAGCAGGAGCAAATCGCCTGCGACCTGATCCGCAACGGCAAGCTCAAACTGGCGGCCAAGCCGATGCACTACGAGGGCCTGGCACGGACCTGCGATCTGATTCGCAAGGAAGTCGATGCCGACGTCGAGTTGCTGACCGCCGAGCAGACCCGCGCGGAAGTCAATTCCGCCCAGTTCCACGGTGGCTTGCTGCAGCGCAACGGCGTGCAGATGCATGTCGGGCGCTTCGGTGTCGGTTTGGCCGAGGCCGCCGCCCGCCAGGGTGCGTTGATCCATCAAGGCACCTCGGTTGTGGACTGGAAAGCCCAGGCCGGCGGTTATCAGGTCAACACCAGCAAAGGATCGCTGCACGCCGGTCAGGTGCTGCTGGCCACGGGCGCTTGCCAGCACGGTGGCTTGGGTTGGTATCGGCGGCGGATCGTGCCGGTGGGCAGTTTCGTGATTGCCACCGAAGTCCTTCCACCGTCGCTGATCGAGCAGTTGTTGCCGGGCCGCCGCGCCTATGTCACCAGCCGCATGATTGGTAATTACTTTCGTCTCACCCCGGACAATCGCCTGCTGTTTGGCGGCCGTGCGCGGTTCGCCATGTCGGACAGCGTCAACGACGCCAAAAGCGGCAAAGTGCTGCAAGCGGCGATGGTGCAGATGTTTCCGCAGTTGGCCAATGTGAAGATCGACTACTGCTGGGGCGGGCTGGTGGACATGACGTCCGACCGCTTGCCTCGGGCCGGTCAGCACGGCGGTGTTTATCACTCCATGGGCTACAGCGGCCATGGCGTGCAGATGTCGGTGCACATGGGCCAGGTCATGGCCGATGTCATGGCCGGCAACGTCGAAGCCAACCCTTGGCGTGAACTCGAATGGCCGGCGATTCCCGGGCATTTCGGCAAACCGTGGTTCCTGCCATTCGTGGGCGCTTATTACCGTTTCCAGGATTATTTGCATTGAGTTGATGTTGTGGCGTCACCGTCGTTTGCGTTTCCAGGACGTTCCGGTCAACCGGGACACTCGAGCCTTCTCATTTTCGACAGGTACAACTGATATGACTGACAACAAGATCGACTCCCAACTGATCTCCGGCCAGGAAAGCCTGCGGGTTTTCGAAGGTCTCAATCGCGGCATGTCCCGCCGTAACGCCTTGCAGATGCTCGGTGTGGCCGGTGTTGCGGCAGCGGGCGCCGGCAGCCTGTTCAGCGCCGCCGGTAAACTGTTCGCCGAAGAAGCCGCCACCCCCGGCAAAGGCAAGCCGGGCGGGCGGATTCGTGTCGCCGGCATGTCCAGTTCCACCGCCGATACCCTGGATCCGGCCAAGGGCGCGTTGTCGACCGACTACGTGCGCCACTTCATGTTCTATAACGGCCTGACCCGTTTCGACGCCCACCTGGTGCCGCAACTGGAACTGGCCGAGCGCATCGACAACACCGATGCCACGCTGTGGACCATCACCCTGCGCAAGGACGTGACCTTCCACAACGGCAAGACCCTGAGCGCCGCGGACGTGGTGTATTCGCTGTCGCGCCACAAGGATCCGCTGACCGGTTCCAAGGTCATGCCGCTGATGGCGCAGTTCGAAGAAATCAAAGCCACCGGCCCCAACGAAGTCCAGATCCGCCTGAGCGCGCCGAACGCCGAGCTGCCGTCGATCCTCGCCGTGTCGCACCTGTTGATCGTTCCGGAAGGCACCACCGATTTCAACCAGGGCATCGGCACCGGACCGTTCAAGGTCAAGGAATTCAAACCGGGCGTGCGCTCGATTGCCGCGCGCAACACCGGCTACTGGAAACCGGGCCTGCCGTACCTGGACGAGATCGAGTTCATCGCCATTGCCGATGAGCCGTCGCGGATCAACGCGCTGCTGTCGGGCGACGTGCATCTGATCAACGAGGTCAACCCGCGCTCAACCACGCGCATCAAGGCCAGCCCCAAGCACCGGGTCGTCGATGCGCCGTCGGGCAACTACACCGACCTGATCATTCGCCAGGACCAGATGCCGGGCAAAAGCGCCGAATTCACCCAGGCCATGAAGTACCTGCTGGACCGTGAACAGGTCAAATCCGCGGTTTTCCGTGGCTTTGCCGTGGTCGGTAACGACCATCCGATTTCCCCCGGTTCGCGCTACTACAACGCCGACCTGCCGCAACGAGTCTACGACCCGGAAAAAGCCAAATTCCTGCTGAAAAAAGCAGGTATGGAAAGTATCACCATGCCGTTGGTTGCATCGCCAGCCGCCACCGGTTCGGTGGACATCGCGGTGCTGTTGCAACAATCGGCGAAACAGGCTGGGCTCAAGCTCGACGTCAACCGCCTGCCGAGCGATGGCTATTGGTCCAACCACTGGATGAAGCACCCGCTGAGCTTCGGCAACATCAATCCGCGGCCGAACGCCGACGTGATGTTCTCGCAGTTCTTCCAGTCGAAAGCACCGTGGAACGAATCGGGCTGGCAGAACGATCAGTTCGATCAGTTGCTGATGCTTGCCCGGGGTGAAACCGACGACGTCAAGCGCAGCAAGATGTACGCCGACATGCAGACCCTGGTGCATGATCACAGCGGTATTGGCGTGCCGGTGTTCATCAGCAACATCGACGGTGTCGACCAGCGCATCAAAGGCTACGGCAGCAATCCGCTGGGCGGTTTCATGGGCTACATGTTCGCCGAGCAGGTCTGGCTGGACGCTTGATGAGCGGTGGTTGCAGCGACGGGGACATTGCATGAGGGTAGGGCGATGAATAGCAACACATTGTGGTTGATCGGCCGGCGCCTGGGCGCCGCGATCGTGACCTTGTTGATCGTGTCCATGGTCGTGTTTGCGATCACGGCGGTACTGCCGGGGGACGCGGCGCAACAATCGCTCGGGCAGTTCGCCACGCCGGAACAGGTGGCGGCCTTGCGCCTGAAACTGGGGCTGGATCAGCCCGGTGTGTTGCGTTACCTGCACTGGTTGATGAATCTGCTGAGCGGCGACATGGGCCAGTCGGTTTCCAACGCCATGCCGGTCAGCGAGTTGATGGCGGGGCGGGTGCCCAACACCCTGATGCTGGCGGCCGCCACGGCGCTGGTGTCAGTGCCGGTGGCGTTGATTCTCGGCATCGGCTCGGCGATGGGCCGCGGGGGGCGCATCGACAGCTTCCTGAGCTTTTTCACCCTGGCCATGGTCGCCGTCCCGGAGTTTCTGGTGGCGACCCTGGCGGTGCTGATTTTTGCGGTGAACCTGGGTTGGTTGTCGGCGCTGTCGTACGCCAGCGACATTACCTCACCTTGGCAATTCATGCGCACGTACGCCTTGCCGGTGCTGACGCTGTGTTGCGTGATCGTCGCGCAAATGGCCCGCATGACCCGGGCAGCGGTGATCGATCAACTGGACAGCCCTTACGTGGAAATGGCCCGGCTCAAAGGCGTGAGCCCGATGCGCATCGTCCTGCGCCATGCCTTGCCCAATGCCATCGGGCCGATTGCCAATGCCATCGCCCTGAGTCTTTCCTACCTGTTGGGCGGGGTGGTGATCGTCGAGACGATCTTCAACTACCCCGGCATCGCCAGCCTGATGGTCGATGCGGTGACCAACCGTGACATGGCGCTGGTCCAGGCCTGCACTATGTTGTTTTGCACGGCGTACCTGGGATTGGTGCTGATTGCCGACCTGTGCGCGATTCTGTCCAATCCGAGGCTGAGAAACCAATGAACAATCTCATTGTGAAATCGACGCCCGCGACCCCCGACCTGTCGGTTGGCAAGGTGTCTCATGGTCCGGCCTGGCTGGGTCTGATCGGGGCTGCGATGTGCGTGATCTGGTTGCTGGTGGCGATTTTCGGCCCGTGGCTGGCGCCGCACCCGGTGGGTGAAGTGGTCTCTGACAATGTCTTTGACAGCATCAGCGCCGTTTACCCGTTTGGTACCGATTACCTGGGTCGCGACATGCTCAGCCGCATCCTCGTCGGCGCACGCTTCACTGTTGGTCTGGCGTTGGTGGCAGCCGTGTTGGCCAGCGGCCTGGGCACCAGTTGCGCTCTGCTGTCGGTGGTGTCGCCGAAGTGGCTGGACGAGGTGATCAGCCGCTTGATGGACGCCTTCATCTCGATCCCGAGCAAGATGCTGGCGCTGATCATGGTCTCCGCTTTCGGTTCGTCGGTGACCTTGCTGATCTGCACGGCGGTGCTGAGTTTCACCCCCGGCGCGTTCCGCATCGCCCGCAGCATGGCGGTGAACATCGAAGCCCTGGAATACGTGCAAGTGGCCCGCACCCGGGGCGAGCGTCGGCTGTACATCGCCTGCGTGGAAATCCTGCCGAACATGCTCAACCCGGTACTGACGGACCTGGGGCTGCGTTTCGGCTTCATCGTGCTGCTGCTCAGCGGCATGAGCTTCCTCGGGCTGGGCGTGCAACCGCCGGATGCCGACCTCGGCTCACTGGTGCGCGAAAACATCGGCGGCCTCAACCAGGGCGCGCCGGCCATCGTGATTCCGGCGCTGGCCATCGGCACCCTGACCATCGGTGTGAATCTGTTTATCGACCGCCTGTCTTCGCGACGTAGTCGACGTTCGGGAGGCCATTGAAATGAGTGAATTGATTCGAGTCGAGAACCTGCGCGTGGTCGCCTGTGGCGAGCGTGGCGAAGTCGAAATCGTCAAGGGCGTAAGTTTCTCCCTGGCCAAAGGTGAAGTGCTGGCGTTGATCGGCGAGTCCGGTTCCGGCAAGACCACCATCGCCCTGGCGCTGCTCGGTTACGCCCGGCGCGGTTGTCGCCTGGCGTCCGGCGTGGTGCAGATCGGCGAGCACGACATGCTGGCGTTGAGCGAAAACGAGCTGCAAGGCCTGCGGGGCAACCGTGTGTCCTATATCGCCCAGAGTGCGGCGGCGGCGTTCAACCCGGCGAAAAAACTCATCGATCAAGTGGTGGAGGGCGCATTGATTCATGGCCTGGGCAGCCGGGCTGCGCTCGAAGCCAAGGCCGTCGAATTGTTCCGCGACCTTGCGTTGCCGGACCCCGATCGCATCGGCCAGCGCTATCCCCATCAGGTCTCGGGCGGACAACTACAGCGGGTCATGGCGGCGATGGCGCTGATCAGCGATCCGCTGCTGGTGGTGCTCGACGAACCGACGACGGCCCTCGATGTGACGACCCAGATTGAGGTGCTGCGCGCCTTCAAACGGGTGGTGCGTGAACGTGGAGCGACGGCGGTTTACGTGTCCCACGACCTCGCGGTGGTCGCGCAGATGGCCGATCAGATTGTGGTGCTCAATGGCGGCAAGATTTTCGAGCAAAGCGCCACCGCGCCCTTACTCAAAGGCCCGGCCCACGAATACACCCGCAGCCTGCTGGCGGCGGCGCGGCCGGACACGACGATTCGTCCCCCCTGCGATGTGGCGCAAGACACGCCATTGCTGACGATCCAGGGCCTGACCGCCGGTTACGGCAACAAGAACATGCACGGCATGCCGTCGATTCGGGTGCTGGAAGACATCGACCTGACGGTGCGCCGGGGTCAGGCTATCGGCGTGATCGGTGAGTCGGGCTCGGGTAAATCGACCCTGGCGCGGGTGGTGGCGGGGTTGCTGACTCCAGCGCTGGGCGGGCTGACCTTCGATGGTCAGCCACTGGGTGGCAGCCTGTCCGAGCGCACCGCCGAACAGTTCCGCCGCATTCAAATGGTCTTCCAGAACGCCGACACCGCGCTCAACCCGATGCACAGTGTCAGCACGATTCTGAGCCGGCCGCTGAAGATGTATTTCGGTCTCAAAGGGGCCGCATTGCGCGAGCGCATCGGCGAGTTGCTGGACCTGGTGCGCCTGCCGCGAGATATGGCCGAGCGGCGTCCGAATGAACTGTCTGGCGGGCAAAAGCAGCGGGTCAACCTGGCCCGGGCGCTGGCGGCCAAACCGGACCTGATTCTGTGCGATGAGGTGACCTCGGCGCTGGATACTGTGGTCGGCGCGGCGATTCTCGAACTGCTGCGCGACCTGCGTCAGGAACTGGGGGTTTCGTACCTGTTCATCAGCCACGACATTTCCACCGTCCGCGCGCTGTGCGATGACATTGTGGTGATGTACAGCGGCCACAAGATCCAGGCCGGCACTCGGCAAGCGTTCGCCCAGGCGCCGTTTCATCCTTACACCGACCTGTTGATCCATTCGGTGCCGGAACTGCGTCAGGGCTGGCTGGAGAACTGCGGCACCACCTGCGGCGAACTGCCGCCAATCGGCGCCAGAGCCAACGTGCCGGAGTTGTGCACCTTTCTCAATCGGTGCCCGGTGCGGGTTGATGGCCTGTGCAATCACACCGCGCCGAGCCGCCGAGTCATCGCCGGTGGCAGCGAAATCCTTTGCCACCACGACACCGCCGAGCTGCTGAAAGCCCAGCAGGATTTGAACATCATGACCCAGGGAGCCTATGCATGAAGGGGCGTTTTGTGAGGTTGGCCGAGCAGGGCCGGCCGACCGTCAATTTGAAGGTGGACGGTGCAGCCATCGAGGCGTTGCAGGGCGATACCCTGATAGTCGCGTTGCTGACCCAGGGCTCGGCGCTACGCCAATCGGAATTCGATTCGGGCCGGCGCGCCGGTTTTTGTTTGATGGGCGCGTGCCAGGATTGCTGGGTCTGGACCCGCAGCGGCGAACGCCTGCGTGCCTGTTCCAACGAAGTCCGTGAAGGGCTGGACATCGTCACTACACAACCGGAGGCGACATGGCCACTGCACGGCTGAGCTCTAATAAAGTCGTTATCGTCGGCGCCGGGCCGGCCGGTATTCGCTGTGCCGAAACCCTGGTGGCTGCGGGTTTAAAGCCGATCCTGATCGATGAAAATCGCCGGGATGGCGGGCAGATCTACCGTCGCCAACCGGAAGGCTTTACCCGCGATTACGCCACGCTGTATGGCACCGAAGCTGGCAAGGCCCGGGACCTGCACCAAAGCTTCGACCGTTTGCGCGGGTCGATCGACTACCGACCTGACACGCTGGTGTGGAACCTCACGCCGGGGCAACTGTGCTGCGTCAGTCAGGGCAAGCATACAACGGTGGATTACGACGCGTTGATCCTCTGCACTGGCGCGACCGATCGTTTGATGCCGATTGAAGGCTGGCAACTGGCGGGCACCTACAGCCTTGGCGGGGCGCAGATCGCGCTCAAATCCCAGGCGGTTTCCATCGGTCACAGCGTGGTGTTCATGGGCAGTGGGCCGTTGCTGTATCTGGTGGCCAGCCAATATGTTAAAGCCGGCGCCAAGGTGGCGGCAGTGCTCGATACCTCGCCGCTGAGCAAACGCATCCTTGCCATGCCCAAACTGCTGGCGCGTCCGGGATTGCTGTTCACCGGGATGAAACTATTGGCGCAGCTGTATCAGGCGAAAATCCCGGTACACCTAGGGATCAAACCTCAGCAAGTGCTGGGCGACGCGGCAAGCGGTGTCAGTGGCGTGCGGGTCAGCACGGCGCGCGGGGAAAGCCTGACGATCAATTGCGATGCCGTGGCCCTGGGTTATCACCTGCGCCCGGAAACGCAATTGGCGGACCTGGCCGGTTGTCGCCTGCGTTTCGATGAGGCGTCCAGCCAATGGTTACTGGCGGTTAATGAGGACGGCCGGACCTCGGTCCGTGGTGTGTACGCGGCCGGGGACGGCTCGAAGATTCGCGGCGCGGATGCCGCTGAACATGCCGGAAGGCTGGTCGCCATGGCGCTGCTGGAGGACCTGAACCAACCGGTGAATGCCGGGTTGCGCGACGAACAACGCCACGCGCTGGCGGTGATGGATCAATTTCGCCTGGGGCTGGCGCAGGCGTTTCCCTGGCCGTCGGCGCAAGCCAAAGATTTACCGGATGCCGCCATCGTCTGTCGTTGCGAGATGATCAGCGCCGGGGAGTTGCGCCGTACCGTCAGCGAAAAGGGCGCCTGCGAAGTCAATCGGGCCAAGGCGTTCAGTCGGGTCGGCATGGGCCGTTGCCAGGGCCGTTATTGTTCCCAGGCCGGGGCCGAGGTGATTGCTGCCGCTGCTGGCGTCAGCGTGCAACAGGTCGGCCGGCAGCGAGGTCAGGCGCCGGTCAAACCCCTTTCGATGCTCACCGAGGAGGTGTCGCCATGACGGTTCACAAAGCCGATGTCGTGATTGTCGGCGGCGGCCTGATGGGCTCGGCGGCGGCGTTTTTTCTGCGTCAGCGCGGTCAGTCGGTGATCCTGCTGGAGCGCGATCAGATCGGTCAGTACGCCAGCGGCGTTAACTTCGGCAACGTGCGGCGCCAAGGCCGATTCCTTGGGCAGCTGGCGTTGGCCAACCGTTCGTGGGCGCTGTGGAAGCGCTTACCGGAGCTGATCGACGACGACCTCGAATTCATCGCCAGCGGGCACATGCGTGTGTGTTATCGCGAAGACGAAATCCCTGAACTGGAAGCCTACGCGGCAACGCCCGAAGCGGCGCAACTGGATCTGAAAATCTATCGCGGTGCCGAGCTGCACACGCGGTTCCCGTTTCTTGGGCCCGACGTGAAGGGCGGTTCCTACGCGCCCCACGATGGCCACGCCAACCCGCGTTTGGCCGCCCCGGCGTTTGCCCGTGCCGCACGACGCCTCGGCGCGCGGATCGAGGAACAAACCGAAGTCGCCGAGGTGCAGAAGGTCGGTGGTGAGTTCAGCATTACCACCACCGATGGCCGCCAATTCAGCGCCGCCCAGCTATTGATTACCGCCGGCGCCTGGGGTCAGAAACTGTCGGCGCAGTTCGGCGAGCCGGTGCCGCTGGACACCCATGGCCCGCAAATGGCCGTGACCGAACCGGTGCCTTACGCCTTGCCGACGGTGATTGGCGTGTACACCAAAATTCCTGAGGAAGTGATCTACTTCCGGCAGATCCCGCGCGGCAACATCGTCATCGGCGGTGGCTACCGCAGCAAACCGGACATGCTCAATCGCCGGGCCTATGTCGAGCCGCGCAGCATCCTCAATCAGATGGAGCAAATGCGCCGCCTGCTGCCGGGTGTCGGCAACCTCAACATTATCCGGGTCTGGAGCGGCATCGAAGGTTATCTGCCCGATTCCCTGCCGGTGATGGGCCCCAGCGGCACCGTCGATGGCTTGTTCTACGCTTTCGGCTTCAGCGGCCACGGGTTTCAGCTCGGCCCGGGTGTCGGCGATGTGATGGCTGAACTGATCAGCACCGGCAGCACCAGCACCTCGATTGAACCGTTCTCCATCAACCGGTTCGCCCTCTCAGCCGAGCAACGGAGCAAGGCCTCATGAAACCCCGTGTACTGGATATTCTCAAACGCCTGATGGCCTTCGACACCGTGTCTTCGGAGTCTAACATGGCCCTCATCGAGTACGTGCGGGACTTGCTGCTGAGCAAGGGCATCGAGTCGCTGATCGTCAAGGATGAAACCGGCAAAAAGGCCAACCTGTTCGCCAGCACCGGGCCGCGCGAGTTGCCGGGGGTTCTGCTGTCCGGGCATACCGACGTGGTGCCGGCGGCGGGGCAGGCCTGGACCTTCCCGGCGTTTCAGGCGACGGTGCAGGACGGACGAATTTACGGCCGTGGCAGTTGCGACATGAAGGGCTTCATTGCATTGGCCATCGACGCCATGCTCGACGCGGCGGACAGCCCCTTGAACCGGCCGCTGCAACTGGCGCTGTCCCATGACGAAGAAACCGGTTGCGTCGGCGTGCGCCGTTTGCTGGACGTGTTGCACCTGGCACCTGTGCGGCCGTTTTTGTGCCTGATCGGTGAGCCGACCAACATGCAGTTTGTGTTGGGGCACAAGGGCAAGGGTTCTTACCGCACTTACTGTCGGGGCCTGGAGGCGCACTCATCGCTGGCACCACGCTCGGTCAATGCAATTCATGTGGCCTGCGATTTCATCACTGCGTTGCGTCAAAGCCAGCAGCAGCTGCAAGAGCAGGGCGCCCAGGATGCTGACTACGACGTGCCTTACAGCACCGTGCATGTCGGGCAGATTGTCGGCGGCAAGGCGCTGAATATTGTGCCGAACCTGTGCACCCTCGATTTCGAAGTGCGCAACTTGCCGGCGGACGATCTGGATCAGTTCCTGGAACAGATGCGCGAGCGTGCCGAAGTCATCGTGCGTGAGGCGAAAAAACTGTCCAGTGTCGCCGCGATCGAGATTGAAACCGTCAACGTCTATCCCGGCCTCGATACGCACCCGAGTGTTGAAGCGGTGCGCTTCCTGAAGAACTTCGCCGCGCCGGATACCGGCACCGCCAAAGTCTCATTCGGCACCGAAGGCGGGCTGTTCAAGCAACGCCTGGATGTGCCAGTGGTAGTCTGCGGACCGGGCTCGATCGAACAGGCGCACAAGCCGGACGAATTCGTCGAGATCAGCCAGATGGAGGCCGGGGAGCGGTTTCTTGATGGTTTGCTCGGTTCTCTGAAACTGTAATCAGGTTCCATGGCAAACACAGATCAAATGTGGGAGATCAAATGTGGGAGCGAGCCTGCTCGCGATGGCGTCCTCTCAGTCGATATTGATGTCGCCTGACACACCGCTATCGCGAGCAGGCTCGCTCCCACAGGGTTCTGTGTTTACCTGGACCGACCTTTTCTCCCCTCGGTAGAGCCTGCCGTCCCACCCCGAATTTCAGCATCCAACACCGCCCAATCGGCACTTTCAGCATCCTCATCCGCAGCACCTCCATAGACTTAAGCATGTCTCGGATCAGGACTCGACCATGCTCAAGAATCGTTTGAAAGACCCCAGCCTTCTGGCAGAACTCGCCTATGTCGACGGGCAGTGGATCGGCGCTGACAACGCCGCAACCCTGGACGTCATCGACCCGGCCAACGGCCAGCTGATTGCCCGCGTACCGGCGATGCAAGGCGCGGAAACCCGTCGCGCCATCGAAGCGGCGGAAAAAGCCTGGCCGGCCTGGCGCGCTCGCCCGGCGGCGGAACGTGCGGCGCTGCTCGAACACTGGTATCAGGCCATGATCGACAACCTCGACGACCTGGCGCTGATCATGACGTGCGAACAGGGCAAACCGTTGAACGAAGCCAAAGGCGAAATTCGCTACGGCGCCGGTTTCGTCAAATGGTTCGCCGAGGAGGCCCGGCGGGTCTACGGCGAAACCATGCCGGCCCCCAGCGGTGACCGCCGACTGCTGACGCTTAAGCAACCGGTGGGTGTGTGCGCCGCGATTACCCCGTGGAATTTTCCCAACGCGATGATCACCCGCAAATGCGCGCCGGCATTGGCGGCAGGGTGCCCGATCATCGTCAAACCCTCGGACCTGACGCCGTTGTCTGCTTTGGCGTTGGCGGTATTGGCCGAGCGCGTGGGCCTCCCGGCCGGGGTGTTCAACGTGTTGACCGGCATGCCCGCCGGGATCGGCGAAGAGCTGACCGGTAACCCGAGCGTGCGCAAGATTTCCTTCACCGGCTCGACCGCCGTCGGCCGCTTGCTGATGCGCCAGAGCGCCGAACACATCAAGCGCCTGAGCCTGGAACTGGGCGGCAACGCGCCATTCATTGTGTTCGACGACGCTGACCTTGAGCAGGCGGTGGCCGGCATCATGCTCAGCAAGTTTCGCAACGCCGGGCAAACCTGCGTCTGCGCCAATCGGATTCTTGTGCAGGACGGTATTTATGAACGCTTCGCCCAGCGTCTGGTGGAGGAGGTGGGCAAGCTCAAGGTCGGTAACGGCCTGGACGCCGACGTCACCATCGGCCCTCTGATCAACCCGGCGGCGGTGAGCAAAGTCGCCCGGCACATTGACGATGCCCTGAGCCAGGGCGCACGTTTGCTCTGCGGCGGCATGCCCGAGGGCGACAGCCAGTTTGTTCAACCCACGGTCCTCGGCGAGGCCCACGCGGGCATGCTGCTGGCCAATGAAGAAACCTTCGGCCCAGTGGCGCCGCTGATGCGCTTTACCAATGAAGCCGAAGCCCTCGCCTTGGCCAATGCCACGCCTTACGGTCTGGGTGCCTACTATTTCACTCAGGATTTGCGTCGTTCGTGGCGTTTCGGCGAGGCGCTGGAATTTGGCATGGTCGGCCTCAACACCGGGATCATTTCCATGGAAGTCGCCCCGTTCGGCGGCATCAAACAATCAGGCCTGGGCCGCGAAGGCAGCAAGTACGGTCTGGATGAATACCTTGAAGTCAAAGCCTTCCACATCGGTGGGCTGTAATTCACTGACACGGGGAGGCAAATTGATGAGCAAGACATTCAAAATCGCCGCGATTGCCGGCGATGGCATTGGCAAGGAAGTCCTGCCGGAAGGGCTGCGCATATTGGAGCAAGCCGCGAAGAAATGGCAGCTGGACCTGAGTATCGAAGTGCTCGACTGGGCGCATTGCGATTACTACCTGGAACACGGACAGATGATGCCCGACGACTGGTTTGAACAGCTCAAGGGTTTCGACGCGATCTACTTCGGCGCCGTGGGCTGGCCGGACAAGGTGCCGGACCACATTTCCCTGTGGGGCTCGCTGCTCAAATTTCGTCGGGACTTTGACCAGTACGTGAACATTCGCCCGGTGCGCCTGTTCCCCGGCGTGCCGTGCCCCTTGGCCGGACGCAAGCCGGGAGACATCGATTTCGTGGTGATCCGCGAGAACACCGAGGGCGAGTATTCGTCGGTGGGTGGCAAGATGTTCGAAGGCACCGAGCATGAATTCGTGCTGCAAGAGTCGGTGTTTACCCGGCGCGGCGTGGACCGGATCCTCAAGTTCGCTTTCGACCTGGCCCAGACCCGACCGCGCAAGCGCCTGACGGCGGCGACCAAGTCCAACGGGATTTCCATCAGCATGCCGTACTGGGACGAGCGCACCGCATTGATGGCGGCGCAATACCCGGACATCACCTGGGACAAGCAGCACATCGACATTCTGTGCGCGCGTTTCGTGCTGCAACCGGATCGGTTCGATGTGGTGGTGGCGTCAAACCTGTTCGGTGACATCCTGTCCGACCTGGGGCCTGCGTGTGCAGGAACCATCGGCATCGCGCCGTCGGCCAACCTCGATCCCGAACGTCGCTTTCCGTCGCTGTTCGAACCGGTGCATGGCTCGGCACCGGACATCTATGGGCAGAACATCGCCAACCCGATTGCGATGATCTGGTCCGGGGCGTTGATGCTGGATTTTCTGGGGAATGGAGAAGAGCGTTATCGCGCGGCGCATGACGGGATTTTGCAGGCGATCGAGCGGGTGATTGCGCAGGGGCCGATCACACCGGATTTGGGGGGGAAGGGTTCCACTCAGGATGTCGGCAAAGCCATCGCCGACAGACTCTGAACCCTCCACCGATCCAATGTGGGAGCGGGCTTGCTCGCGAAGGCTTCCTGTCAGTTGATATTGATGTCGACTGACACACCGCTTTCGCGAGCAAGTCGAATCGTCGCACCGCCGCTCCCACAGTCGATTTGTGTTTTAGTCAGTAACCTTGGGTGCGGTCGATCTGGCCCACCATCGGCTCGCCGCTTTGATGCCGCCGAATATTCTCCAACAACACCCCAAACGCACTCTCCGGCTGCGTCATAGCGGCAATATGCGGTGTCAGCAGAATCTGCGGATGATCCCAAAACGGATGATCCTCCGGCGCCGGTTCTTCCTGCAGCACATCGAGTACCGCGCCACTGAGCTGCCCGCTGTCCAGCGCCTCAAGCAGATCACTCTCCACCAGATGCCCGCCACGACCCATGTTGATCAACGCCGCGCCATGGGGCAATTGCCGGAACAATTCACGATCGAGAATGCCTTGGGTCTGCTCCGTCAGCGGCAGCACGCACAACAGAATGTCGCACTGGCTGAGAAACGCCGGCAGTTGCTCGCGACCGGCGTAACACTCCACGCCAGTGACCTGATGCGCACTGCGCGCCCAGCCCGACAAGGCAAAGCCCAGGGGCTGCAAGGTCGCCAGAATCTGCTGAGCCTGGGTGCCAAGGCCCATGACCCCGACCCGCCGCGTGGCCGCCGGTTGCAGCAAGTGCGCCTGCCAGCACCGCGCCATTTGTTGCTGACGATAACGCAGCATGTCCCGGTGCAGGCTCAGCACCGCAAAACTGGCGTACTCGCACATGCCGCGGGTGATGCCCGGGTCCAGCAGGCGCACCACCGGCAATCTCGCGGGCAAGCGACTGAGGTCCAGTTGATCGACCCCGGCCGACAACGCGAACAACACGTTCAGATTCGGCAGCAACGCCTCTAGATCGTCGGGTGCCTGCCAAGCGGCGAGGTATTCGATGTCCGCGGGATCACCGATGTCCGGCCAGGCGCGCCATTCGATATCCGGGGCGTGTTTGGCGAACAGCGCTTTCCACTGTTCGCCGCGCACAGGGTCAGCTTTATAAAGCAGGGCCATGGGCATGTCCTGAAGGGATGAAGGTGCTGAACATCATCGCGCAACGTCGGCGCAGGATCTGTCGAAAGGGCCGGGTTAAACGGGTTTCGTGATGTTCGATCGGCGACCGCCCGGCAGATTCGGCGGGCGAAAGGAATCTGCCGTTTGGCAGGGTGAAAACAGTCGATCCGAATTTCTCAGGGGCCAAGTTCGGCGTAGATCGTTTCGCGCAAGGCTTAACCTGAACACCATCGCAACCACCTCCCGGTTGCCGGACTCACGATGGGAAATGCCATGAATAGCAAAGTCGACGAAACCCCTCATTTGCTCCGTCAGCGCGATCAATTCGTGCCGCGTGGCCTGGTTACCGCTCACCCGTTGGTGATCGATCGCGCCCAAGGTGCCGAGTTATGGGACGTGGACGGCAAGCGCTACCTGGATTTTGTCGGCGGCATCGGTGTGCTGAATATCGGTCACAACCATCCGAAAGTGGTCGCTGCGGTACAGGCGCAATTGCAAAAGATCTCTCACGCCTGTTTCCAGGTGGTGGCCTATAAGCCTTATCTGGACCTGGCCCAACGCCTGTGCGAAATGATCGGTAGCCAAGATGCGTATAAAACGGCGTTCTTTACCTCCGGTGCCGAAGCGGTGGAAAACGCGGTGAAGATCGCCCGCGCCCACACCAATCGCTCGGCGGTGATCGCCTTCCGCGGCGGTTTCCACGGCCGCACCTTGCTCGGCACCACGCTGACCGGCATGAGCCAGCCGTACAAGCAGAACTTCGGGCCGTTCGCGCCGGAGGTCTTCCACACCCCGTATCCAAATGCCTATCGCGGCGTCACCAGCGAGATGGCGCTCAAGGCCCTCGACGAGTTGCTGGCCACCCAGGTTGCCCCTGAGCGTGTCGCCGCGATCATCATCGAACCGGTGCAGGGCGACGGCGGTTTCCTGTCAGCACCGGCGGAATTTCTCCAGGCCCTGCGCGTGCTGACGGAAAAGCACGGCATCGTGCTGATTCTCGATGAAATCCAAACCGGTTTCGGCCGTACCGGCAAGTGGTTCGGTTTCCAGCACGCCGGCATTCAGCCGGACCTGGTGACCGTCGCCAAGAGCTTGGCCGGTGGCTTGCCGTTGTCCGGGGTGGTCGGCAAGGCCGAGATCATGGACGCGCCGCTGCCCGGTGGCCTGGGCGGCACCTACGGTGGCAATGCCTTGTCCTGCGCCGCTGCGCTGGCGGTGATCAAGGCCTTCGAGGAAGAACAGCTGCTGACCCGCGGCGAAGCACTCGGTGAGCGTTTGCGCCAAGGCCTGCTGCGTTTGCAGGCTCGTCACGGGCAAATCGGCGACGTGCGCGGCACCGGGTTCATGCTGGCGATCGAACTGATCAAGGATGACGCGGCCCGCACGCCGGACGCTGACCTGAATCAGCGACTGATCGATGAAGCCCGGGTCGGTGGTTTGCTGGTGATCAAATGCGGTGTGTACCGCAACGTGTTGCGCTTCCTTGCGCCGCTGGTGACCACCGAAGAACAGGTCGATGAAGCGCTGCAGATTCTTGAAGCGGCATTGGCACGGGTCTTGAACTGAGCTCATGGCCGCTCGGGGCGGTGCCACAAGGCATCGTCCGTGAGCGTTTATGGAGCATGGATTGATGGAATGCATCATCGGAGGCGTTGCGCACCATGGGGCTGACTGAATATCGAGCACTGCTCATCGATTGCGATGAGGTCCTGGTCGATCGGGACTCGGGTGTCTGGACGGCACTGCAACCGCTGCTGGACAGCCGAGGCGGTCACCCGGACAGGGAACAGGTGCTGGCCGAATACAGCGAGGTGGTGCGAGCGCTGTATCCGCGTTTCGCCGAACTGGGCTTTAGTGGCGTACTGTGTTTCGCCCATCGCCAGCTGGCCGAGCGTTGGGGCCTGAAAGCCAGTTGGGAGGAGGGCATGAGCTTTGCCCGTTCGGTGGCCGGCTGGTCGCTGTTCGAGGACGCGCCCGGCGCGATGTTGTACCTGCGCAAGTTCTACCGCTTGCTGGTGCACGGCGACCGGGATGCCGAGGATCGAGGACTGCTGTGTGAACGATTGGGGATCATGCCTGACGATTTCATTTCACTGGCCAGCGACCCTTTACTCGATCCGCAGTGGTTAAAGGCTAACGCTTTTGAAGCCGGCAACATCCTGCACGTGACCCGACCTTCGGCCGATCGACAGACGGCCAAGGACGTGTGCCTGATCTGTCGCGGCCGCTCAAAACAGCCCACGCCGTGCGCGGCGGATTACTGTATTAACAGCATGGCGGATCTGGTGGCTCAGCATCAGCTGTCTTTACGGCGCTGATTTTGCTAGAAGATTGTCTTACAAACGGCAGTCAAGAGGTACGCAATGGAAGGGTTAGTCAAACTGGACCGAATCGACATCAGCATCCTGGTGGAGCTGCAAAAGGACGGGCGCATGACCAACGTCAGCCTGGCCGATGCGGTGGGGTTGTCGGCCAGTCCCTGCCTGCAACGGGTCAAACGGCTTGAGTCGGCCGGGTATATTTCCAGCTACAAGGCGCACCTGAACCTGGCCAAGATCACCGATTCGGTGACGGTGTTTACCGAAATCACCTTGAGTGACCACAAGCGCGAAGACTTCGCCAAGTTCGAGTCCAACATCCGCTTGGTGGACGAAGTGCTTGAATGCCATTTGATCAGCGGTGGCTACGATTACCTGGTGCGCTTCATGACCCGCAGCATCCAGCATTATCAGGAAGTGATCGAAAGCCTGCTGGACAAGAACATCGGCATCTCCAAGTACTTCAGTTACATCGTCATCAAATCTCCGGTGCTCAAGGACGGCGTGCCGCTGCGCAAATTGCTGCGCCACTGAACCAACCCCCTTTTCCAATCCCGACATGAGCCCCCCTGTGGGGCGAACCTGCTCGCGAAGAGGCCGTTACATTCAACATCACTGTTGACTGTGACGCCGCCTTCGCGAGCAGGCTTGCTCCCACAGTTGCATTCGCAATGCACTTCATTTGGACATCAGACCGGCACATCCGCCCGAGCGCCTCATCCTGGCGCAAGCCGCATAAACGGCTGTTTCAAGCCACAAAAACAGTTGCCGATTGCTCCGTACGCGCGGATTTCAGAGCAAAGCGCAAAAGTCTCTGCGCTGTAATGCGTTCAGAGAGAGGGGAACGGTTTGTTGTCTGGCTGGTTTCGATAAAACGAGGCGGCAACGACCCGTTGAATAACACCAATCGGAGCGTAAAAAAATGCGAATGAGCAACGCAAAAGCACTATTGGGTTACGGCGTCCTCCTGCTGGCGAGCAGCAGCGAGGCGCATCAAATCTGGTACGAACAACCACCCGGCCAACCCCTGGCGTTGTACTACGGGGAATATGACAAGAACATGCTGGAAGTCACGCCGGGCGGGATGGACCGGTTTCAGCAACTCAAGGGCTGGTCGATCAGCAACCGGTCCCAGCCATTAACGCTGACCTTGCAGCGTCAGGCGTTTGCGGTGGCCCATCAAACCCGGGCAGATGATTCGCTGCTGGCCCAGGACCCGCACTATCCGATCTTCGATATCCATGAGGCGGACAAGGCGCTGAAGACTCATTGGACACCGGCAACCCGTTGGGTCGGTGACTTGCGCGCGCGCACCCCGGAACTGACCCTGGACATCGTGCCGACCGGCGTCGCCGATGCAGGCAAGGCGCAGTTCCAGGTGTTCTATGCGTCCAAACCGTTGGCCGACCAGGACGTGGTGCTGGAAACCGGCTCCGGCGAAGTGTTTACCCAGCGCACCGATGCCGCGGGCAAAGTCAGCTTCGAGCTGCCATGGCAGGGCACCTACGTGGTGGCCGTGGAATACAAGGACCGCACGCCCGGCGAACGCATCAGTCCTCAAGGCAAGGCCGAACCGTTCGATATAAAGAGCTTCAGTTCGACACTGTCGTTCTATCGATCACAGGGCCAGACGCCGTTGCCGCGCGCGCCGTCGCAGCTGCCGGCATCGGAAGTCGCCAGGCTGAAGAAACAGGCCTGACCCCTCGACCACTACATGAGTGACTGATATGACCCCATCTTCAGGATTGGCAGGGCAGGCGACAACCGCTTCCCCTGCGTTTGCAACCAGTGTCGTCAAGGCCAACACCCGAATGCTGGCGATCGACGCCCTGCGCGGTTTCGTCATGCTGTTGATGCTGATCGACCATGTGCGGGAAACCTTTCTGCTGCACCGTCAGGTGACCGACCCGATCGATGCGTTAAGTGTCACTCCGGACCTGTACTTCACCCGAATGCTCAGTGAAATCTGCGCCCCGGCGTTCATCTTCCTCACCGGTTTGTCAGCCTGGCTCTACAGCCAGAAGCACACGGCGAAAGAAACCTCGGTGTTCCTACTCAAGCGCGGGTTGTTCCTGGTGTTTCTGGAAGTCACCTTTGTGTGCTTTGCCTGGAACGCCGAGTTCCCGCCCAAGACCCTGTGGCTGCAGGTGATCTGGTGTATCGGCATATGCATGATCGTGCTCGCCGGGTTGCTGCACTTCAAACGCGGTTGGCTGATCGTGCTCGGCGTGGCGATTGTCGCCGGGCACAACCTGCTTGATGGCGTGATCGTGGGACCGGAGTCGCCGTTCTTCGTGCCGTGGTCGATCCTGCATCAGCGGGTGTTTATCGACATCACCGATTTCACCCGGGCCCGCACCACATACCCGGTATTGCCCTGGATTGGCGTGATCCTGCTGGGGTGGGGGATCGGGCCATGGTTCGGCAAGGACATGGACTCGGCCGAGCGGATTTTCCGCCTGCTCAAACTGGGCGCCGGCCTGCTGGTGGCGTTCGTGTTCATTCGCTACCTCAACGTTTATGGCGAGAAACCCTGGGTGCAGACTGGTGACTCGCTGCGCACCTTCATGAGTTTCATGAGCGCCAAGAAGTACCCGCCCTCGCTGATGTTCCTGATGCCGACGATTGGCCTTTCGCTGATCTTGCTGGCGCTGTTCGAGAAGCTTCAGGATCGCTGGTCCACCGCGACCCTGGCGATTTACGGCGGGGCGCCGATGTTCTTCTATTTGCTGCACTTGTACGTACTCAAGGCGATGTACCTGGCGGCAGTGGCGATCTGGGGTGCCAATCAGGGGGCCTACTATGGCTTCGACAACCTGCCCACGGTGTGGCTGTGGAGTGTGATCCTCGG
This sequence comes from Pseudomonas sp. PDM25, assembly GCF_019219045.1. Taxonomy (NCBI): domain Bacteria; kingdom Pseudomonadati; phylum Pseudomonadota; class Gammaproteobacteria; order Pseudomonadales; family Pseudomonadaceae; genus Pseudomonas; species Pseudomonas sp. PDM25. The sequence continues at coordinate 44,967 of NZ_JAHUWL010000006.1, read as the reverse complement.
GGTGTTGCTGTTCTTCCCGACGCGCTGGTTCGCCAACCTCAAACAGCGCCGTCGCGATATCGCGATCCTCAAATACCTCTGACGTGCCCAAGGGTGTCCCCCGTTCGGCGGGACACCTTGCAGACCCGGAATTCTGTGGAGTTGCACTGTGAAAACCCTATCGACGCACACCCTGCTACTGGCATTGGGCGGGCAGTCCCTGCTCGCCCTGGCTTCAGAGCAAGACACCGCAAAAGGCTTTATCGAAGACAGTCAATGGAGCCTGCTCAACCGCAGCCTCTACGACCGTCGCGACTATGAACACGGCTCACTGAGCAATGGCGCGCGCAATGCCTTCAAGCCCCGATCCGAACGCAGTGACCTGGCCGAGGAATGGGCCTATGGCCTGATGGCCGATTTCATGTCCGGCTACACCACCGGCACCGTAGGGCTGGGCCTGGATGCCCATGTCTATTCCGGCTGGGAACTGGACAGCGGCGGCGGCCGGGCCGGCAAGGCGCGGGTGTTGGGGGTGGACAATGACGGGCACCCCAAGGATGAGTTCAGCCGAGGCGGCGCCGTGGGCAAGCTGCGGTTTTCCTCGACGGAATTGCGTTACGGCGAGCAGCGGGTAAAAACCCCCGTGTTCGGTTCATCCGACAGCCGCTTGCTACCGGAGACCGCCACCGGCTGGCTGCTGACCAGTCGCGAACTGCCCGCCACGACCCTGTATGGCGGACATTTCAACGAGAGCACCGACCGCAATGCCACCGGTCATGACCAAGGGTTTGTGGTCAATTACTCCAACGGCAAACAGGGCGACAGCTTCGATCTGGTGGGGGTGCGCAACACGGCGGTCAAAGGGCTCAACGCCAGCCTGTTCAGCGCGGACTACGCCGACACCTGGCGCCAGCACTACCTGGGCGCGGTCTACACCCAGCCATTGGCGGAAGGCCAGGACCTGATCTTTGATCTCAATTTGTACCGAACCCAGGACACTGGCAAAGCCTTGTCCGGCCGCATCGACAACACCACCTGGAGTTTGCTGTCGACCTACAAACTCGGGGCCCACAGCTTCGGGCTGGGGTATCAAAAGGTCGATGGCGACACGCCCTTCGATTACGTGACCCGTGGCGCGATCTACTTGAGCAACGCCGTGGCGCTGTCCGATTTCAACGCGCCCCGGGAGGCTTCCTGGCAAGCGCGTTATGACCTGAACATGGCCGGTTATGGCATTCCCGGCCTTAGCTTCGGCGCACTGTACGTGCGCGGCAGCGGCATCGACGGTACTGATATGGACCCGAACGGCGGCTACAAATGGCTGGGTTACGGGCAGGGTGGCAAGCATTGGGAGCGTGATCTACAGGCCAAATATGTGGTGCAGTCGGGCGTTGCGAAAAACCTCGCGTTCAGCCTGCGCCATGCGGTTCATCGCGGGAATGCGGCTCAAGCAGAACTGGACGCCAATCAGCTCCGCCTGGCGATCGAATACCCGTTGGGTGGCAAATTCTGAACCGGAATGGGATCGCCTTTGTGCACTTTTATAAGGCCGCGCACCCCTGCGCTGCACTATGCGAAGGCAAATATCGGGCGTTCATCGACACCTGTGGTCAACGTTTACGGGCGCAAGGACTGCCAATCGCCGACTGGCACAAAGTCTGCAAGACACTGTTCAGGCCCACTGTGACGCAGTCGAGTGGGCAGCCCCCTCGGTCAACGATGATCGATTGGCCGAACAGGTCGTGGGCAACATCGGTGGTTCCGGCATAGATGCCTGACTTAGCACCGTAAATGAACAGGCAAAGACGCCTGGAACCGCAAGGTTTCAGGCGTTTTTTTTTGCTTTTTGAACAGCTATCGACGGGTGTCTCTTATGAATTCCAATGTTGCCACTTTGAACAAGCTGCAAACGCTGATCGTGATCGGCAATGGCATGGTCGGACATCATTGTGTCGAACAGCTGATCGAACGCGGTGCCCTTGATCACTATCGGCTGCACGTGTTCAGCGAGGAGCCGATGCGTGCCTACGACCGCGTGCACCTTTCCGAGTATTTCTCCGGCCGTGATGCCGAGTCGCTGGCCCTCGGTGAAGCCTCGCTGTACCAGACCCCGGGCGTAACCCTGCATCTGGGGGCTCCGGTCCTGGAAATCGACCGCGCACGCCGCCAGGTGATCACCGCGCAAGGCTGTGTCTCCTACGACAAATTGGTGCTGGCCACCGGGTCCTATCCGTTTGTGCCGCCGATCGAAGGCGCCGAGGGCGATTCGCGCCTGGTGTATCGCACCCTTGAAGACCTCGACGCCATTCGTGCCGCGGCCAGCAACGCCCGACGCGGTGTGGTGGTTGGCGGTGGCTTGCTGGGACTGGAAGCGGCCAACGCCCTGAAAACCCTGGGGCTCGAAGCGCATGTGGTGGAATTCGCCCCGCGCCTGATGCCGGTGCAACTGGACGAATACGGTGGCCTGGCGCTCAAGGCGCAGATCGAACGGCTCGGCGTCGGCGTGCATTTGTCGCGCGGCACGCAATCGATCAGCGCAGGTGAGGAATACCGCTACCGGATGAACTTCGCCAATGACGAATTTCTTGAAACCGACCTGATCGTGTTTTCCGCCGGTATCCGTGCGCAAGACGCACTGGCCCGCCAATGCTCGCTGGAAGTCGGCCCGCGCGGCGGCGTGGTGATTGATGACCAATGCCAGAGCAGCGATCCGAACATCTATGCCATCGGCGAATGTGCCGCATGGAACGGCAGCATTTTCGGCCTGGTCGCCCCGGGCTACCAAATGGCGCGCGGTGTTGCCGCATTGCTGTGCAACGAAACCGCCGAGCCGTTCATGGGCGCGGACATGTCGACCAAGCTCAAACTGCTGGGCGTCGATGTCGGCTCCATCGGCGACGCCCACGGCAGCACGCCGGGCTCGCGCAGTTATCAGTTCATCGACGAAACCACGGCCAGCTATCGTCGCCTGGTGGTGGATGCGACGGGCAAGCATGTACTCGGCGCGGTGCTGGTGGGTGACAACAGCTATTACGACACGCTGCTGCAATACATGCAGAACGCGATTGCGCTGCCGGCGGAACCCGCCAGCCTGATTCTGCCGTCGTCCGAAGGCGCGCCGACCCTGGGCCCGGGCGCGTTGCCCGAAGCGGCCACGGTCTGCTCGTGCCACAACGTCACCAAGGGCTCCATTTGCTCGGCCATCGACGGTGGCTGCACCGACCTCGGCCTGCTCAAGTCGCAGACCAAGGCCTGCACCGGTTGCGGCGGTTGTGCCGGGCTGCTCAAGCAGGTGTTCGAACATGAGTTGATTGCCCGTGGCGTCAGCGTCGACAAAAGCCTGTGCGAACACTTTGCCTATACCCGTCAGGAGCTTTATGCGCTGGTGCGGGTAGAAGGGGTGATCACCTTCGAAGAACTGCTGGCCAAGCATGGCCGTGGCCACACCGGTTGCGACGTGTGCAAACCGGCGGTGGGCTCGATCCTTGCGTCGTGCTGGAACCAGCCGATCATGGACGCGTCGCTGGTACCGCTGCAGGACACCAACGACACCTTCATGGCCAACATGCAGAAGAACGGCACCTATTCGGTGGTGCCGCGCATCCCCGGTGGCGAGATCACTGCCGACAAACTGATCGCGATTGGTGTGGTGGCGAAGAAATACGACCTCTACACCAAAATCACCGGCGGCCAGCGTATCGACCTGTTCGGCGCGCAGTTGCATGAGTTGCCGGACATCTGGGCCGAACTGATTGAAGCCGGTTTCGAAACCGGGCACGCCTACGGCAAATCCACCCGCACCGTGAAGTCTTGCGTCGGCAGCACCTGGTGCCGTTATGGCGTGCAAGACAGCGTGCAAATGGCCTTGACCATCGAGGACCGCTACAAGGGCTTGCGCTCGCCACACAAGCTCAAATTTGCGGTGTCTGGTTGCACCCGCGAGTGCGCCGAGGCCCAGAGCAAAGACGTTGGCGTGATCGCCACCGAGAAAGGCTGGAACCTTTACATCGCCGGTAACGGCGGCATGCGCCCGCGCCATGCCGAGCTGTTCGCCACCGACCTCGACGATGCGACCCTGATCCGCTACATCGACCGCTTCCTGATGTTCTACATCCGCACCGCCGACAAATTGCAACGCACCTCGGTGTGGCGCGAAAGCCTGGAGGGCGGCCTCGATTACCTCAAGGAAGTGATCATCAACGACAGCCTCGGGCTGGGTGAAGAGCTCGAATCGCAGATGCAACTGGTGGTCAACCGCTATGAATGCGAGTGGGCCAACGCCCTCAAAGACCCGGAAAAACTCAAACGCTTCCGTACCTTCGTCAACGATAAACGCCCGGACCCGGACATCCACTTTGTCCAGGAACGCGGCCAGCGGCGCCCGATCATGGCCGCCGAACTCAACCTTATCCCTGTCACCGAGGAGATTGCCTGATGAGCCAGTCCAATACCCAACGCATCGATTCCCTGGAAAACCCCGAGGCCTGGCAAACGGTGTGCGAGCAACAGGACTTGGTCAGCAACTCCGGCGTTGTGGTCTGGCTCGACGGCGCGCAACTGGCGCTGTTCTACCTGCCGGGTGCTGAGGGTCGGACCCTCTACGCCATCGACAACCATGACCCGCAGTCCGGGGCCAATGTGATCGGTCGCGGGTTGGTCGGCAGCATCAAGGGTGATCTGGTGGTTGCATCGCCAATCTACAAACAGCATTTCCGCCTTGAGGACGGCAGCTGCCTGGAGTATCCGCAACAGCGTCTGCGTGTCTGGCCCGTGCGGTTGAACAGCGGCGTGGTGGAAGTCGGGGTGGCTTGAGCCTGTTCAACAGCATCGCGTATTCGCATCGGAGGCATTTATGAAAACAGCCGCACAATTGCTGAAACTCAAGGCCGTGCAAAACCGTCAGGTGCATAGCATCGCGCCGGATGAAATGGTGCTTGAAGCGCTGAGGATCATGGCTGAAAAGAACGTGGGCGCGCTTCCGGTGATCGAGGCCGGGCAAGTGGTCGGCGTGATCAGCGAGCGTGACTATGCGCGTAAGGTGGTTTTGCAGGGGCGCTCTTCGGTGGGTACGCCGGTGCGCGACATCATGAGCGCGCCTGTGGTGACGGCTGACAGTCAGCAGAGTATCGAGCGTTGCATGGCGGTTATGACTGACAGCCATCTGCGTCATTTGCCGGTGATGGAGGGCGGCGAACTGATGGGGCTGTTATCGATTGGGGATTTGGTCAAGGAAGCGATCGTTGAGCAGGCGGATTTGATTCGGCAGTTGGAGCATTACATTCGCGGGCACTAGGGCGGTCAGTGTGACTGAGGTTGGGGGACATATCCGTTTTTGTTGTGATGGCGACTTAGGGTTCCGCCCTTACGGCGGGTCACTTGGAAGAGCGCCAAGTAACCAAACGCTTTCGCCCCTGACGTACGGTGCCTCGCTGTGGCTCGGCATACCCTCGCTCCGGTCCTGCTCCGTGGGCCCGCCGCCATCGGCCATCCATGGCCGGGGGCGGCTACCGCGGCATCCTTGCCGCGGTGCCCACTGCGCAGAACCTGCGCTCGGCCTTCCGACGGGGCAGATCAAGATCAAAAGCAAGATCAAAAGCCCGGCGTTGTACCTGTGGGAGCGGGCTTGCTCGCGAAAAACGTGAACGATTACGCATGCTGTCTGAATGAACGCGGTGTCCGGACGTTTTTCGCGAGCAAGCCCGCTCCCACAGGGGGAATGCGTACGCTTGAAGAGACAGGCCGGCCGGTAGGCCGCCTCGCTTTTGCGGTACTCGCCCCCTCGGGAGGCTTCGTTCCGGTTCTGCGCAGTGGGCAACCCGGCATGGATGCCGGGTTAGCCGCCCCCGGCCATGGATGGCCGATGGCGGCGGGCCCACGGAGCAGGACCGGAGCGAGGGCATGCCGAGCCACAGCGAGGCACCGAACGACAGGGGCAAGAGCCCTTGGTTACTTGGGGCTTTTCCAAGTGACCCGCCGTAAGGGCGGAACCCTAAGCCGCCGTGACCGCAGAAACGGATATGCCCACGAGGGTTTTGCCGCTTTCTTGATCAGTGTCAACCGCATAACCAGACAGCCTCTGTAGTCTCCAGAGACCGACAGCCAGTGCGCTCACCCCAATGTTCGCCGTAGCGCCGGTTGCCTTGACCCAAGGCGAAAACACCATGATCTATCCGCTGATTCTGACCTTGCATCTGTTTGCCGCGCTGATCTTCATCGGCACGGTGTTCTTCGAAGTCCTGTTCCTGGAAAGCATCCGCAAACAGCTACCCGCCAGGGTGATGCTGCTGGTGGAGCAGGGTATCGGCCGCCGGGCCCGCTCGCTGATGCCGTGGGTGCTGCTGGTGTTGTTCGGTGCCGGGCTGGGCATGGTCTGGTTGCGCTACTTGCCAGCCCTGGCCTCACCACTGTCCTCATCGTTCGGCACCTTACTGGCATTGAAAATCGCAGTGGCCGTGAGCGTGCTGCTGCATTTCCTCGGCGCCATGTTTCTATTCAAAAGCGGCCGAATGAGCCCGCGATACCTGCACTTCATCCACGCCAGCCTGTTCTGCCACATGGTCGTTATCGTGCTGCTGGCCAAGGGCATGTTTTACCTGACGTGGTAATCGGGCCTGACCTCATGCAGACACTTTGCTTGCGCTTGACGCAAATCAAGGAGCATTGATGGGTAAACCCGGAGACTGACAGTCCGCAGCCAGTCTCGGAGACCGCCATGCTCGATTTATTTCACAACCCAGGCGAGTTGATCGCTCGGTGCGATCAAGGCGTGCTTGACCCTAACTGTCATGCCGACACGCAAAAATTTCATGACGGTATCGGCTCTCTGGACCTGCTTCGTGCATTGCGCGTCAGCCGCCAGAAGTGCCGTCCGCTGTCCCTGAACGTGCAACTGCCTTCCAGCCTCAAGCCGTCTTCCTGTTCCCCGCGCGATATCGCCGGCGAGCAAAACGGTATCGAGCAGTACCTTCAGCATCTGGAGCGGGAAATCGACCTCGTCGGTTGTCACCTCGGTGCAGAGCAACGGGTCGAGCAGTTTCATCTGGGCGGAGGAACACCCGCGCCTGCCCATCTGGAACGGCTGATGAGCCATCTGCGTGGCCGGTTCAACTTTCTCGAACATGAAGGCGGCGATTACAGCGTCGAGGTCGACCTCCACCACACCGACTGGGCGACCATGGGGTTGCTGCGCGACCAGGGATTCACTCATGTGAGCATCGGCGTTCCGGATATCGACGCCGACTGTGACAGGTCGGTGGCCTGCTACCAGAACCCGGCGCCGATCCAGTCGCTGATGGATGCCGCGCGCACCTTTGGTTTTCGATCCATCAACGTCGACCTGGGTTTTGGCCATGCCTGGCAGACGCCAGACAGTTTTGCGCTGAAGCTGGCGAGCATTATTGAACTGGAGCCGGACCGGCTCATGGTGTTCGATTATGCCCGGCCACCACGGCGTTATCGGCCGGTGCTAGGTGACAAAGTCAGAGCGCTGTGCAGCCAGGACGATAAAGGCGCGATGCGCCAGATCTGCTTCGATCAACTGCTTGGCGCGGGTTATCACTACATCGGTCTGGGGCAGTTTGTCCGGCCTGATGATGATTTGGCGGTCGCCCAGGAGCGCGGCCGGTTGCGCCGTACCTGTGAGGGCTTCTCCCGTCACGGCTATTGCGATCATGTTGGATTCGGTTTGGGTGCCATCAGCCAGATCGACGATCTGTACACGCAAAATACCGACGAGATTGAACGCTATCAGCAGCAACTGGACATGAAGCAATTGCCGACGTGTCGAGGCTGGCGCTTCGAGGCGGGGGATCAGATCAGGCAAATGGTCATGGAGCGTCTGGCCTGTGATCAGGAGCTGGATATCCGCGCTATCGAGAGGCGCTACGGGCTGGTTTTTTCCAAGTACTTCTCCTCTGTCTGGCCGTTGCTGGAGCAATTGAGTCGGGACGGGTTGATTGAATTGTCAGACCGTTTCATCAGCATCCTTCCCGCCGGTCGGCCGGAAGTGGATGCCATCTGCAACCTGTTTGAAAAGGATTTGGGCGGTGCGAAGCATTAATCCCATTGCGAGTTGATCGATCATGAACACGACATTTGATTTCAATCGCGCCCTGGTCGAAAAGTACGACCGCCCGGGGCCGCGTTATACCTCTTACCCCACGGCGCCGCAGTTTCATCAGGCGTTTGCCGTTGATGACTATCAGCGTGCCGCCCGCGACAGCAATCAGGTGGCCGCGCCGAAACCGTTGTCGGTGTACATCCACATCCCGTTCTGCAAAAGCCTTTGTTACTACTGCGCCTGCAACAAAATCATTACCCAGAAAACCCATCGCGCCGTCGAGTACCTGACGTACCTCAAGCGTGAAATCGCAATGCAGGCGGCCTTGTTCGACAGCACCCGCAAACTCACCCAGTTGCACTTGGGGGGCGGCACGCCGACCTATTTGACCAGCGAGCAGCTGGCCGACCTGATGGACTGCCTGCACCAGGCGTTCAACATGGATGACAGCGATAACCATGAGTTCTCCATCGAGGTCGACCCACGGACCATCAGCACCGAGCAGATTCAGTCATTGCGCCAATTGGGCTTCAATCGCCTGAGCTTCGGCGTGCAGGATTTCGACCCCGACGTGCAGGCAGCGGTGAATCGCCAACAAAGTGAAGAGCAGATTTATGCGCTGGTCGCGGCGGCGCGCGAGGCGCACTTCAAGTCGATCAGCGTCGACCTGATCTACGGCCTGCCACTGCAAACCGTGCAGAGTTTCGACGTCACCCTCAGCAAGATCATCGCGCTGCGTCCGGACCGGATTGCCGCCTACAGCTACGCGCATTTGCCGGAGATGGTTCGCGCGCAACGGCTGATTCGTCCCGCCGACATGCCGCCACCTGAGCGCAAGCTGGAACTGCTCGAGCTGACCATCCGCCGTCTGACCGAAGCCGGTTATGTCTATATCGGCATGGATCATTTCGCCTTGCCGGATGACGAGCTGGCGCTGGCCCGGGCCAATGGCACCCTGCAGCGTAACTTTCAGGGCTATTCCACCCATGCCGACTGCGACTTGATCGGCCTTGGGGTGTCGTCGATCGGCAAGGTCGGCGACAGCTACAGCCAAAGCGTCAAGGAGCTTTCGCAGTACTACGCTCGTATCGATCAAGGGCTGTTGCCGGTGCATCGCGGTTACCGCTTGAACGCCGACGACCTGCTGCGCCGCGAGGTGATCAGCGACCTGATGTGCCATGGCCGCATCGCGTTCGACCAGTATGAAGCGCGGCATGGCATTCGCTTCACCGAGTACTTTGCGGAGGCGCTGGCGCAGCTGGGCGAGCATGTGCGTGATGGATTGCTGCAGATTCACCGCGACGAATTGGTGCTGCTGCCACAAGGGCATCTGATGATGCGCAGTGCCGCGATGGCGTTTGACGCCTATCTGGGCGGTGAACAAAAAGGCCAGTTCTCACGTACGGTCTAAGCCTGTCTTCCGAGGGGATTGCCCTCAAGTTGATCTCAATCAAGGGCAGGGGGCGCAACGCTCCCTAACATGACCGCAAGCCCCTTTAAAATCAGCGAGCACATGACAATCCATCAGCCTTCGATACTCGGCAACCTGCGCGCCTGGGGTGTCGGTCTGGTGGTCATGCTGACGCTGATGCTTGCCACCTTCGAGGGGGCGCAGGCCAAGCAGTACGGCGACATTGAGCAGCAGCGCATCGAAAAAACCTTCCCTCAGACCGATTCCGTTTCCGCCCCCGAAGGCCCGTTCAAGGTGCGCACGCTGTCCGCCGCCGGCAAAGTCATCGGTTATGTGTTCCAGAGCCTGGACGTGGTGGATATTCCGGCTTACTCGGGCAAACCGATCAACACCCAGGTGATCCTCGATACTGCCGGCGTGATTCAGGATGCCTATGTGCTGGAACACCACGAGCCGATTCTGCTGATTGGCATTCCTGAGGCAAAACTCCACGGTTTCAGTGCCAAGTACAAAGGCGTCAAGGTCAGCCAGCGGGTCGTCGTCGGCCATTCCAGTGATCCGAATGCGGTCACTGTCGATGCCATCGCCGGCGCAACGGTCACGGCCATGGTGGTCAACGAGATCATCATGCGCGCCGCTCATGATGTGGCTGTCTCACTCAAGCTGATCGAAGACACGGGCGGTGTGGCACGCAAGCCCGCCACCGTGCGGCTGGACTTTTTCGAGCCCGCCACTTGGGAGCAACTGACCGGCAACGGCGCCATCCGCCGCTTGAACCTGACCCGTGGCCAGGTTGATGCCGCCTTCAAGGGCACTGATGCCGAAGGCGTGGAAAACGCCGCCGCCGATCAGGTGGATGAGACCTTTATCGAGCTCTACACCGCCGACCTGAATCCGCCGACCATCGGCCGTGCGCTGCTGGGCGACAACCAATATCGCTTCCTCATGCAGGACCTCAAGCCTGGCGAGCAAGCCATCGCGGTGCTGGGTCGCGGGCTGTTTTCCTATAAAGGCTCGGGGTACGTGCGCGGCGGGATTTTCGATCGGGTGCAATTGCGCCAGTTCGGCAACGTCATCAGCTTTCGCGACATGGACCATCAGCGGCTCTCGGATGTGTTTGCCAAAGGCATGCCCGAGTTCACTGAAATGTCGATTTTCATTGTGCGCGAACCGGCGAAGTTCGATCCGGGATCGCCTTGGTCTCTGGAATTATTGGTACGTCGCCAGACCGGCCCGGTCAGTGGCACGTTCAGCAGCTTCGAACTGGCCTACCAATTGCCCGAGCCCTACCTTGAGCGCCCACTGCCCAGCGCCGAAGAACTGGCGGCCCTCGAGGAAGCCAGTCGGCCCATGTGGTTGAACATCTGGTATCAGAAATCCTTTCAGATCACCGTGCTCGGCACCGCATTGCTACTGCTGACGGCGATCCTGTTCCTGCAAGACAAGTTCACTCGCCGCCCGCATTTTCTGCACTGGCTGCGTCGGGGTTACCTGGTCTTTACCGTGGTGTTTATCGGCTGGTATGCGCTGGGGCAGCTGTCGGTGGTCAACGTCCTGACCTTTACCCATGCGCTGTTCGACCATTTTCGCTGGGAGCTGTTTCTCACCGATCCGCTGATCTTCATGCTCTGGGTCTTCGCCGCCGCCAGCATTCTGCTGTGGGGCCGTGGCGTGTTCTGCGGCTGGCTGTGCCCGTTTGGCGCCTTGCAAGAGTTGATCAACGAGGCCGCGCGCAAGCTGAAGATTCCTCAATACGAATTGCCCTTCGCGGTGCATGAGCGCTTGTGGGCGATCAAATACATCATTTTGCTGCTGCTGTTCGGCATCTCCCTGGAGTCGATGTCCACCGCCGAACTGTTCGCCGAGGTGGAACCGTTCAAGACCGCCATCACCCTCAGGTTCGACCGCCAGTGGTGGTTCGTGCTCTACGCGGTGGCGCTGCTGGTCATCAACCTCTTCACGCGCAAAGTCTATTGCCGCTACATCTGCCCGTTGGGTGCTGCGCTGGCGATCCCAAGCAAATTTCGCCTGTTCGACTGGCTCAAACGCCGCAAGGAGTGCGGCACGCCTTGCCAGCTGTGCGCCAAGGAATGCGAGATCCAGGCGATTCATCCTGATGGCCGGATCAATGCCAACGAGTGCCACTACTGCCTCGATTGCCAGATGACGTACCAGAACGACAACAAATGCCCGCCGCTGATCAACAAGCGCAAGAAGCTTGGCAAAGCGGCGCCCGCTGCTGTGCAACTGATACCTGTCGTGGAAGTGACCGCTCTGGAATGAACCCCGCGAGCGCTTGTCCGCAGTGACCGTTTTTATCCCTTCAAGGAAAACACCTGATGAACGACACAGAGTCCAAAAAAACCACTGAAGTGCCGGAACCGACCGGCCTCAGTCGTCGCGGCTTCCTGGGCACCAGTGCGGTGACCGGCGCGGTACTGGCCGGTGCCACGGCCCTTGGTGGCGCAGTGTTCACCCGTGAGACCTGGGCGGCTGCGGCCAAGGACGCGCAGTCGAAAATCCACGTCGGGCCGGGCGAACTGGACCAGTACTACGGTTTCTGGAGCGGCGGCCATCAGGGCGAAGTGCGGATCATGGGCATTCCGTCGATGCGCGAGTTGTTACGCATTCCGGTGTTCAACGTCGATTCCGCGACTGGTTGGGGCCTGACCAACGAAAGCAAACGGATCATGGGCGACAGCGCGCACTTCCAGAATGGCGACTGCCATCACCCGCATTTGTCGATGACTGACGGCAAGTACGACGGCAAATACCTGTTCATCAATGACAAGGCCAACAGCCGCGTTGCGCGTATCCGTCTGGACATCATGAAGTGCGACAAGATGCTCACCGTGCCCAATGTGCAGGCGGTTCACGGGTTGCGCCTGCAGAAAGTACCGCACACCAAGTACGTGTTCGCCAACGCCGAATTCGTCATTCCGCACCCCAATGACGGCAGCACCTTCGACCTGCAGGACAAGAACAGCTACACCATGTTCAACGCCATCGATGCCGAGAAAATGGAGATGGCGTTCCAGGTCATCGTCGACGGCAACCTGGACAACACCGACGCCGACTACACCGGCAAATACGCGGCGTCGACCTGCTACAACTCGGAGAAGGCCTACGACCTGGGCGGGATGATGCGCAACGAGCGCGACTGGGTGGTGGTGTTCAACATCCCGCGCATTGAAGCGGCGATCAAGGCCGGCAAGTTCATCACCCTCGACGGCTCGAAAGTGCCAGTGGTCGACGGTCGTAAAACCGATGGCAAGGACAGCGCGTTCACCCGATACATCCCCACGCCGAAGAACCCCCACGGCCTCAATACCTCGCCCGATGGCAAATACTTCATTGCCAACGGCAAGCTTTCGCCGACCTGCACCATCATCGCCATCGCCAAGCTCGACGATCTGTTCGACGACAAGTTCAAGGACCCGCGTGACGTGGTGGTCGGTGAGCCCGAGCTCGGTCTGGGCCCGCTGCACACCACTTTCGACGGCCGCGGCAATGCCTACACCACGCTGTTTATCGACAGCCAGGTGGTGAAGTGGAACGTCGAGGAGGCGATTCGCGCCTACACCGGGGAGAAGGTCAACTACATCAAGCAGAAACTCGATGTGCAGTATCAGCCGGGGCACAACCATGCCTCGCTGACCGAAACCAGTGAGGCCGACGGCCAGTGGCTGGTGGTGCTCAGCAAGTTTTCCAAAGACCGCTTCCTGCCGACCGGCCCGCTGCACCCGGAAAACGATCAGTTGATCGATATCTCCGGCGATGAAATGAAACTGGTGCACGACGGCCCGGCCTTCGCCGAACCCCACGACTGCGTGATGGCCCGCCGCGACCAGATCAAGACCAAGAAGATCTGGGACCGCAACGACCCGTTTTTTGCCGAAACCGTGGTCATCGCCGCGAAGGACGGGATCAAGCTGGAGACCGACAACAAGGTCATCCGCGACGGTAACAAAGTCCGTGTCTACATGACCTCGATGGCCCCTGCCTATGGCCTGCCGGAGTTCACCGTCAAACAGGGCAACGAGGTCACGGTGACCATCACCAACATCGACCAGATTGAAGACGTGACCCACGGCTTCGTGATGACCAACCATGGCGCCAGCATGGAAATCAGCCCGCAGCAGACCTCATCGATCACCTTCGTCGCCGACAAGCCGGGGTTGCACTGGTACTACTGCAGCTGGTTCTGCCACGCGCTGCACATGGAAATGGTCGGCCGCATGAAGGTCGAGAAGGCCTGACCGTTGCCCATCGACAGGAGCGAAGCAATGACTGAGAGCAAGGGCAACCCGGTGAAGGTCATTGCGCTTGCGCTCCTGCTCATGTCTGGCAGCGTGCTGGCGGTGCAACCCGTCACCACGCTGCCGTTGACGGTGGACGCCGATCAACGCTGGCACCTGCCGGCCGGGGAATACCGTGGCTCGTTCAGCGTCGATCAACCGATGCAGATTGTCTGCGAGCCGGGCGCGGTATTTCAGGGGGAGGGGCAGGGCAACGGCTTGATCATCAGTGCGCCGGATGTCGGCATCGAGGGCTGCACCTTTCTGGACTGGGGGCACGACCTCACCGCCATGAATGCGGCGGTGTTTATCCAGCCCAAGGCCTATGGCGCGGTGATCAAAGGCAATCGCCTACAGGGTAAGGGCTTCGGTATTTGGGTCGACGGTACGCAGGATGTGAGCCTGATCGACAACCGCATTCAGGGTGATCCGACGATGCGCTCCCAGGATCGCGGCAACGGTATTCATCTGTATGCCGTGCATGGCGCCAAGGTCATCGGCAACCAGGTGCGCGACACCCGCGATGGCATCTACATCGACACCTCCAACGGCAACCTGCTGCAAGGCAATACCCTGGAAGACCTGCGCTACGGCGTGCATTACATGTTCGCCAACGATAACCAGTTGATCGGCAACACCACCCGCCGCACCCGCACCGGCTACGCCTTGATGCAAAGCCGCAAGCTCATGGTGATCGGCAATCGCTCCGAACAGGATCAGAACTACGGGATCCTGATGAACTACATCACCTATTCAACCTTGCGTGACAACTTCGTCACTGACGTGCGCGACGGCTCGACCGGCGACAGCATGATCACTGGTGCCGAGGGCAAGGCGCTGTTCATCTACAACTCGCTGTTCAACAGCATCGAACACAACCACTTCGAGCACAGCGCCGTGGGTATTCATCTCACCGCCGGCTCGGAAGACAACCGCATCGCCGACAACGCTTTTGTCGGCAACCAGCGGCAGGTCAAGTACGTCGCCACACGCTTGCAGGAATGGTCGGTGGATGGCCGGGGCAACTACTGGAGCGATTACCTGGGCTGGGACCGCAACAACGATGGCCTCGGCGATATCGCCTACGAACCCAACGACAACGTCGACCGTCTGCTGTGGCTGTACCCGCAGGTGCGGCTGTTGATGAACAGCCCCGGTATCGAGTTGCTGCGCTGGGTGCAACGGGCCTTTCCGGTGATGAAATCGCCGGGGGTGCTCGACAGCCATCCGCTGATGAAGTCATCCCCTCAAACCCTGACCCAGGAGCCCACCTCATGAACGTCATCGACATCGAAGGCGTCAGCCAGCGCTATGGGCATGCCACCGTGTTGCATCAGCTCAACCTCAGCCTGGCTGAAGGCGAAGTGCTGGGTTTGTTCGGGCACAACGGCGCGGGCAAGACCACCAGCATGAAACTGGTGCTTGGCCTGCTCCAGCCCAGCGAAGGGCAGGTCAGGGTGTTCGGCCGTTTGCCCAGCGATCCCCACGTGCGGCGCCTGCTTGGTTATCTGCCGGAAAACGTGACGTTTTACCCGCAGCTGAGCGGTGTTGAGACCTTGCGCCATTTCGCGCGACTCAAAGGCGCCGCGTCCGCTCAGGTGGACGTGCTGCTGGAGGAAGTCGGCCTGGCCGGTGCGGCGCATCGACGGGTCAAGACCTACTCCAAAGGCATGCGGCAACGCTTGGGGCTGGCACAAGCGCTGCTCGGCGAACCGCGTTTGTTGCTGCTCGACGAACCTACGGTCGGCCTCGATCCCATCGCCACCCAAGACCTTTATCGCTTGCTCGATCGCCTGCGCAGCCAGGGCACCAGCATCATTCTGTGTTCCCACGTATTGCCGGGCGTCGAGGCGCATATCAACCGCGCCGCGATTCTGACCCAGGGCCGGCTGCTGGCCCTTGGCAGTCTCCACAGTTTGCGCGAGGAAGCCGGGTTGCCGACGCTGATCCGCGCCAACGGCTTGAAGCACGTCGGGCCCTTGCAGCAACGCTGGAACAACGCCGGGCACGTCACCGAACGCTGGGGCGTCGAAGGCCTTGAAGTGGCCGCGCTCAATGGCAACAAGCTTGGGCTGTTGCGCCAACTGCTTAATGAAGACGAACCGGCCGACGTGGAAATCCATCAACCGTCCCTGGAAGATATTTACCGCTACTACATGAGCCGGGCCGGTGCGGCGCCGATCGGGGAGGCCGTATGAACGCTGTCTGGAACATGGCCCGCAAGGAGTTCAGCGACGGTTTGCGCAATCGCTGGTTGCTGGCGATCAGTGTGTTGTTCGCGGTGCTCGCCATCGGCATCGCCTGGCTGGGCGCCGCGGCTTCCGGGCAGTTGGGGTTCACCTCGGTCCCGGCCACCATCGCCAGCCTCGCCAGTCTGGCGACGTTTTTGATGCCGTTGATTGCGTTGCTGCTGGCCTACGACGCCATCGTCGGCGAGGACGAGAGCGGCACGTTGCTGTTGTTGCTGACGTACCCGTTGGGTCGCGGACAGATTCTGCTTGGCAAGTTTGTCGGCCACGGGTTGATCCTGGCGCTGGCGACATTGATCGGTTTCGGCTGCGCCATGCTCGCCATCGCGGTGCTGGTGGACGATGTCGAACTGAGCCTGCTGCTTTGGGCCTTTGGCCGGTTCATGGCGTCGTCGACGTTGCTGGGCTGGGGGTTTCTGGGGTTGGCCTATGTGCTGAGCAGTGTGTCGGCGGAGAAATCCACGGCGGCCGGGCTGGCGCTGGGTGTCTGGTTCTTCTTCGTGCTGGTGTTCGACCTGGCACTGCTGGCGTTGTTGGTGCTCAGCGAGGGTCAGTTCAACCCGAAAGTGCTGCCCTGGTTGCTGCTGCTCAATCCGGCCGACATCTATCGCCTGATCAATCTCTCCGGTTTTGAGCCCGGCACCGGTACCACGGGTGTGCTGACGCTGGGCAGCGATTTGCCGATGCCGGGCTCGATGCTCTGGCTGTGCCTGTTGCTGTGGGTGGCGGTGCCATTGGGATCGGCCTGGCTGTTGTTTCGTCGCCGGGCGACATGAATTTTTACTTTGGTTTTTTGGGAGTAGTTGACGATGAATGCGTTTTATCTGACGACGGTGCGCGCGGTGGCGGGCCTGATGATGTGCCTGTTGCTGACGGCCTGCGACAACCCGGCGCAGGCCACCTACAGCAGCGCCGCCACAGCCTTTCATCCCAGTGATGAATGCCATGTCTGCGGGATGATCATCAACGGATTCCCCGGGCCCAAGGGCGAAGTGGTCGAGCGGGCCGGGGTCAAGAAGTTCTGCTCCACGGCGGAAATGATCGGTTGGTGGTTGCAGCCGGAAAATCATCACGGCGATGCAAAACTGTATGTCCACGATATGGGCCGCAGCCCGTGGAACGCGCCGGATGACGCTCACCTGATCGATGCCAAGGACGCGTTCTACGTGGTCGGCACCCAACTCAAGGGCGCCATGGGCGTGGTGCTGGCGTCCTTCTCCAGTCGAGAGGCCGCTGAAAAGCTTGCCGCTGAACAGGGCGGTCGTTTGCTGCGGTTCAGCGAGATCACTCCGGCGCTGTTGCAGCAGCACTGACGCCGTCGAAAAATCCTGATCGCCGTCAAGTCGTTTTTTCTTCTCCTGTTCAAAGATAGGGCTGGCAATGTCCCCAGTGCTTGGCATCCGCGATGCCCAGGAGTAAATGATGAAAACCGAGTTTCAGGATCGTTTGGCAGTGGTCACGGGTGCCAGCTCCGGGATTGGCCTGGCACTGTGCGCCGCGTTGTTACCGCGCGGGGTCAAGGTGCTGGCGATGTCTCGGACCCTCGGTGAGTTGCCGGCATTGCAGCAGATCTACGGGGAACGGTTGCAGTGGTTTGCCGGGGATGTCACGAGTCAGCAAGACCTGCGTGAATTGTCCGAGCGGGCTGCGGCGATGGGGCCCGTGGACTATCTGGTGCCCAATGCGGGGATTGCCGAGATGGCTGACAGCCTGGATATGGCGGCCTTCCAGCGTCAGTGGGCGGTTAATGGTGCCGGGGCGTTGAATACGCTGGCGGCGTTGCGGGGGGAGTTGGCGAGTCCGGCGTCGGTGGTGTTTGTCGGGAGTTTTCTGACCGGTTCGAGTTTTCCGGGGTTGGCTGCGTGCATTGCCAGCAAGGCTGCGCTGGCGGCTCAGGCGAGGACGCTGGCGGTGGAGTTTGCGAGTTTTGATGTGCGCATTAATCTGGTCTCGCCGGGGCCGACTGCGACCTCGATGTGGGATCACTTGGGGTTGAGCGAGGGGGAGCTTGGCGATGTTGCCGACACGCTTGGGAAGCGTCTGTTGCCGGGGCATTTTCTTGATGCGGCGGCGGTGGCTAATGTGATTGTCTTTCAGCTGTCGCAGGGGGCTCGGGGTGTTTATGGTCAGGACTGGAAGGTTGATAACGGTTACACGTTGGGTTGAAGGGTAAATATTTACGTTCGGAGTACATATCCGTTGTTGCGGTAAAGGCTACTTATGGTTCCGCCCTTACGGCGGGTCACTTTGGAAAAGCGCCAAAGTAACCAAAACGCTTTGGCCCCTGACGTACGGCCCTTCGCCTAGGCTCAGGGTACCCTCGCTCCGGTCCTGCTCCGTGGGCCCGCCGCCATCGGCCATCCATGGCCGGGGGCGGCTACCGCGGCATCCTTGCCGCGGTGCCCACTGCGCAGAACCTGCGCTCGGCCTTCCGACGGGGCAGATCAAGATCAAAAGCCAGATCAAAAGCCAAAGCGAGGCGGCCTGATAGCCGACCTGATGTCTGTCATGGTCATCGGCGGTGGACCTCTATGTCATGCCCGCCAAAAATCCAACTGTGGGAGCGAGCCTGCTCGCGAAGGCGGACTTACATTCAACATTGATGTCGACTGACAGGGCCTCATCGCGAGCAGGCTCGCTCCCACAGGGGGAATGCGCACGTTTGAAGAGACAGGCCGGCCGGTAGGCCGCCTCGCGGTGCTTTGCCATGCACGCCCCCTCGCTCCGGGCCCACGGAGCAGGACCGGAGCGAGGCACCGAACGACAGGGGCAAGAGCCCTTGGTTACTTGGGGCTTTTCCAAGTGACCCGCCGTAAGGGCGGAACCCTAAGCCGCCGTTACCGAAGAAACGGATATACACCAAGGCCTAATGCGAAGTCCCCTCGGCAAACTCAATCTTGTTCCCCACGTTGTACTTCCCCGAAGGCTTGTTCATCGGAATACGTTTGATCTCCTCAAGCGTGTTGCTGTCGTAAACGATCAGCGCCCCGTCGGTGGCCCAGATGCTCAGCAGCAAGTAGCGGCCATCCCGGGTGAACTCAACATGAGCGGCAGTTTTCCCGGGCATCGGGCGCAGCGTGTGGGCAATTTCCAGCGTCTGTTTATCGATCAGGTGGATCGCATCGTTATCAGGCCCAAAGAACACATCGCTCCAGGCATACCGTGAATTAACGTGACTGCGCATGAAAAACCCAGGCCCCAGGGTCGGGATTTCCTTGATCAGTTTCCAGGTCTTGAAGTCGATGACCGAGATCAGCCCCTTGCTGATGTTCGGTGTGGCGAACACCCACTCACCGTTGCGTTTCCAATAAGTCCCCGAGCCCAAATGCGGCATCCCCGGCAGCGGGATGTCGGTGATCACCTTGCCGCTGTCGAGGTCGATCACCTGACCGCCCTGGGCCTTGCGCGACGTCGCCAGCAGCTGTTTGTAGTCCGGCGAAAAAGAGAAGTCGTCGAGAACATCCCCGGCCGGGATCCGCCGTGGTTCGAAATTGGGTGTGCCAGCCAAGGACAGTTCCCAGACTTCCTTCACGTCCTTGAGCGCCACGATGAAACTGTCCCGCGGCGGGGCGGAGTAGACCGCGCTGACCCGTGAGGCGGTACCGTCCTGGCCGATCGTGGGGATGGTTTTGACCAGCGACAGATCGCGGGCATCGAGCACCACCACATTGCCGGGCAAATAGTTGCCCACCAGAACCCAGCGTCCATCCTTGCTTACCGCCAGGTTGCGGGTATTAAGACCGGCGCGGACCTCGGCGATCAGCTTCAGGTTGTGCAAGTCATACAGGCTGATCCAGCCGTCACGGGAGGCGAAGTAGACGAAGCGTCCGTCCGGCGAAAATTTCGGCCCGCCGTGCACGGCGAAGTGCGAAGCAAACCGCGCCAGCACCTCAAAACGGTCACCGTCGAGGATGTCGATGTGATGGTCGCCGGCTTCCACCACCACGAACAGGTTCAGCGGGTCGGCGCCATGCTGGGGCGTGGTGGGCAATTTGCTGAGGTCCGCGAGCATCGAGTGACTGCCGAGAATGTCGTCATTGCTCCAGGTGGGTGGGGTGGCGGGCGGTTGCTGAAGGTAGTCCACCAGCGCGTCGATCTGCGCGGGGCTGAACACGTTGGCATAGCCGGCCATCTGGCTCGCAGGTCGGCCGCTCTGGATCACGCTGCGGATTTCATCGGGTTTGATCCGGCTGAGACTCTCCGGCAATAACGCCGGTCCCGCACCGCCGAGACGGTTAATGCCATGACAACTCTGGCAATGCTGCTGATAGCTTTCCGCGGCGTGTTCAAGTGCCGGGACCGCTGCGCCGGCCTGGGCCGCACTGATCCATAACAGGTGGGCAAGGAGCATGCGCCTCATATCGCCACCTTGGCGTGGCGTTGCAGTGCTTGCGCCGGATAAAGCCTCGCTGGGTATTCCAGTTGTTCTGCGGCGAACAGATCGACCACGGTGCCGATCACCGTCAGTGTCGGAATGCCCGGTGGACAATCCAGCGCCAGGGTCGGCAATTGGTGCAACTTGCCACGGGCGACGTGCTGGTCGGGACGCGTGCCGTTGCTGATCAGCGCCGCCGGTGTATCGGCCGGCAGCCCGGCTTCGATCAAGCGTTGAGCGATGATCCCCAGGTTCGACAAGCCCATGTAGAACACCAACGTCTGGCTACTGTCGGCGAGGCTGCTCCAGGGCAACGACAACTCGCCATCGCGTTGCAAATGGCCGGTGATGAACCGGCAGGAATTGACCAGGTCGCGGTGGGTCAACGGTATGCCTGCATAAGCGCTGCAGCCGGAAGCAGCGGTAATGCCTGGCACCACCTGGCAATCGATGCCGCGTTGCAGCAGGTACTCCAGCTCTTCGGCGCCGCGACCAAAGATGAACGGGTCGCCGCCCTTGAGCCGGACCACGCGCTGCCCTTGATCGGCGAGGTCGGCCAGCAGTTCGTTGATCTGCTCCTGGGGCAGGCTGTGGCAGCCGCTGGCCTTGCCGACGTAATGGCGGGCGCAGGTCAGGGGAATCAAGGTCAGCAGTTCGGGGCTGATCAGCCGGTCGTACACCACGGCGTCGGCCTGCATCAACAGGCTCCAGGCGCGCAGGGTCAGCAGACGTGGATCGCCGGGGCCGGCGCCGACCAGGGCAACTTCGCCCGGTCGAAACGGGGACTCAAGTGTGGCCGGTATAGCAATCGATGGAGGCATGGGACGTCCTTGGTGCTTCATCAGGTTGGCCGGCCCCAGTCTTTGTCAGGTGGTTGGCCGGACGGGCTATTCAGTGGGTGATGCAAGGGATGGTCGTCAACGGTGGCACGCCGATTTCGTCATCGCGGAGGTGGCAGCCGGGGTCCTGGCCCCACAAATCACCCTCGGCCCAGGCGCGCGTGCGGGTGTTGCCGTTGCAGATGGGCAACCAGCGGCATTGCGCGCAACGGCCACCGACGGCGCGGGGATGTTCGCGCAGGCGCAGCAGCAGGGCATCCGGCTGATCCAGCCACAACGTGCGGAACGGCGTGCGCCGGACATTGCCCACCGAGTGCTGCCACCAGTAGGTGTCCGGGTGCACTTCGCCGGTGTTGTCGATGTTGGCAATGCCGCTGCCCGATGCGTTGCCGCCCCAGGCACGGAGCATGAGTTCCAGGCGTAGGTAATGCTCGGGAAGACGAAGGGCTGCCCATTGCAGCAGGAGAATGGCGTCGGCATCGTTGTTGCCGCTGACAAAATCGCTGTCGCGCCCCTGTTGGATGTCTGCCCAGGCGCGCTCAAAGATCAGCGTCATGGCCTCGCGACTCATCTGCTGGTGTGCGTCGAGTTTGCGACTGCGTTTGCCGCGACCGCTGTAGTTGAGGTGCGACAGGTAAAACTTCTGCACGTCGTACTCGCGCATCAGCGCCAGCAGTTGGGGCAACTGCGGATGGTTTTCCTGGGTCAGGGTGGTGCGCAGCCCGACGCGAATGCCTTGTTCGCGACAGAGTCGGATCGCCTGCATGGAACGGGCGAAGCTGCCCTTGAGTTGGCGGAAGGCGTCATGGGTGGCTTCCAGGCCATCGATGCTGATCCCGACGTAGTCGAAATTCGCCGCGCTGATCTGCGCGATGTTGTGCTCATCGATCAGTGTGCCGTTGGTGGACAACGCCACAAAGAACCCCTTGGTCCGGGCGTAGGCGCTGAGCACAAACAGATCTTCGCGCAACAGCGGTTCGCCACCGGAAAGAATCAACACTTTGACGCCGGCATCGTGCAAATCGTCGATCACAGTCAGCGCGGCGGCCGTATCCAGTTCGTCGCGAAAGACGCTGTCGGCCGAGGTGGCGTAGCAATGTTTGCAGGTCAGGTTGCAGCGCCTGAGCAAGTTCCAGATCACCACCGGCGCCCGATTGCTACCCGGTGGACTGGTTCTGGGCGCAGGCGCCTGGCCGGCCAGCGCACGCAGGTATTGGCTGATCCTCAACATGCCACTCTCCTTGAGTCGGGTGTGTTCAGCGTGAAGCGGGCGGCAAGCGCAAGCCGGTTTTCTTCAGGATGCGGCTGCTCACCAGCATCTCGTCGGCCCCACAGGCGTCACCCAACAGATAGCGCAGGTGCTCGCGGTAGCTGTTGATTTCATCACCGCTGCGTCCATGCACCATGGCGAACAGGTTGTAGCGCCAGTTGGCTCGGCGTGGGCGGCGATAACAGTGGCTGACGAAGGGTTGTGCGCCGATCAGCGCGCCGAGGCGCGGCATGTCGGTGTCGCGCACATCCCAGACCGTCATGCCGTTGTGGCGATAGCCCAGTCGGTAGTGATTGGGCACGGCGGCGATCCGCCGAATCGCGCCCTCGGCCTGTAGTCGCTTGAGCAGGTCCAGGGTGGCGTCGATGTTCAGCCCCAGCTGTTCGGCGAGCCACGCCCATGGGTCTTCCAGCAACGGCAGACCCGCCTGGGTCAACACGATCAGGCGCTGGATAAGGGTGTCTTCAGGCCGGGAAATACAGACCGACATGGTAGGTCTCCTCTTTGGGCAGGTTGAGCAGCGGCAGGCCAGTCAGGGCCTCGATGCGCTGCAGCGTCTCGGCAATGTCTTGTTCGGACGCGCAGCCGAGCACGAACCACATGTTCCAGGCGTGTTCGCGTCGATAGTTGTGCGCCACTTCAGGCAGGCCCTGCAGTTGCTCGGCGACCTCTTCAAAGCGTTCTTCCGGCACCGCCAGGGCGGCGAGGGTAAAGGCGCCGCCCAGGCGTTCGATGTCGAACATCGGACCGAAGCGCGTGAGCACGCCGTCAGCGAGCAGGGCATGCAGTCGCTCGAGCAGTTCCGTGCTGCTGCTCTGCAATTCGGCAGCCAATACCCGCCAAGGGTGGCGCACCAGTGGCAGGCCCAGTTGCAAGCGATTGATCAGGCGACGGTCGAGGTCATCCATGGGTCGGTGCTCCTGTGCGCGAAGGCGCAAAGCGGCCGCCGCACTGCTTGAAGACCTGGGTGCTGAACAGCAATTGATGGGGCAGGTCGCTCAGCAGATGCTCTTCAAGCAATGCCTGAATCTGCGCCTCCACCTGGTCACGTTGACGCCCGTGCACCATGCAAAACAGGTTGTATCGCCACTGCGGCAAACGCCGGGGCCGTTGATAGCAGAGGTTAATGCCGGGCGCTCGCCCCAGGCGCTGGCCGACTTCGTCAATCAGCGCATCAGGAACATCCAGTACCAGCATGGCGTTGGCGGTAAAGCCCAGCGCGCGGTGGTGCAGCACCAGGCCGATACGGCGAAACAGCCCTTGCTCGCTCCACTGGCGCATTTGTTCGAGCACCTGGTTTTCGTCAGCGTTTATCCGTTCGGCGAGGGCCTGATAGGGGCGCGCTACCAGCGGCAATCCGCCTTCGAGGTGCCGGCGCAGCGCCAGCGCTTGTTGGGGGCTCAATCCGGGCTTCATGATTGTTCTCCCAGGGCAAAACCGAGGTCGATGCGGTAGGCGGTCAACATCGGCAGGTCCAGCGGCATGAGGCCGGTGTCGTTCTCCAGTTCTTCGAGTACGCGGTCGATGTGTTGGCGATCAGGGGCGGTCAGCACAAACCACAGGTTGTAGAAATGCTCCCGTGCGTAATTGTGATTGACCTCCGGGTACTGACTGACGCGCTCGGCCACCTGTTGCAGGCGTTCGGCGGGCACGGCGAGGGCGGCGAGGGTGCTGGCCCCGGCGCGGCTGTGTTCGAACACCGGGCCGATGCGTGAGAGGGTGCCGGCCTGATCCATTTCTTCCAGGCAGGCCATCACTTGCGATTCGCGGCAACCGATAATCCGCGCCATCTCCTTGTACGGTGACGGGCACAGCGGCATGCCGTGCTGAAAGCGGTCGATGAGTTGGCGGCTGAGCAGCTCAAGGTTCATTTCAATACCCCATTTTCTGCGCGCGACTGCTGAAGAAGATGCCGCTTGGCGCACTGGCAGGCAGGGTGCTCAGCAGCTTCAGGCTGTACGGATCCCAGACTTGAACCTGATTGCCGTCGCGTAACGACAGCCACAGTTGGTCGCCGCGCGCGGTGAATTCCATGTGCAGCACCGCCGGTCCTGGCTTCAGATCCGCGACCACGGCATGGGTTTCGGTGTCGATGACCTGCACCCGATCGTTGTCCGGGTAGGCGAAGTTGACCCACAGCTGCCGACCGTCCGGGCGCGAGGTGACGAATATCGGTTGGCCGGCGACCGGGATGACTGCGGTCTGCTGCCAGGTGCGTGAATCCATCACCAACACTTGATGCCGGCCAACGGCGGGTACGAAGGCCTGGTTGTCGGCGACGGCCCAGCCTTCCAGGTGCGGCATCTTGTAGACCGGCAGTTTCGCCTGGCCGCGTCCATAGTCGCCGAGGACGCGCTGTACCCCGCGCTCGGGATGCCAGAGGTCGAGTTGGGCCATGCCGTCTTCGCCGAACAGCCCGGTCATGTAATAGCGGCCGTCCGGGGTGATCAGGGCGTCGTAGGGTTGCGAGCCAATACCGGTGAAACGGCTGATGTGCGGGGTGCCGCCCTGACTGAAATCGGCGGTCCAGATCTCGCCGGTATCGAACAGGCTGAAGACAAAACGCTGCCCCGGCGCGTCGACCAGCCCGACCACCCGCGAGCGTTTGCTGCCATCGGCCAAGGGCGTGGCCGGAATATCCGCCACCTGTTGCAGGGTGTCGGCATCGAACACCTTGACCCCGCCGGGCACGTAGTTGGACACGGCGATCAACTTGCCGTCCTGACTGATGGCGCCGCCAATGCTGTTGCCGCCCTGAATGACGCGATGGTCAATACGCCGGGTCAGCAAATCGATTTTGCTCAGCCCGCCGTCGCGCCCGAACACATAGGCGTAGCGCTGATCCCGTGAGAACACCACCGAGGCATGGGAAAGGTCGCCGAAACCCTCGAGTCGGGCCAGCGCGGTGTGGGTGTCGCTTTCAATGATTTGCACGCTACCGGTGGCGCGCTCCACGACCACGCCCAAGTCGCCGGTGCCACGCAAGGGTGGCTGAACGCAAGCGGACAACAACAGCCCGGTCGCCGCAGACAGCAGGATTGAACGGATCATGAGGCGGGATATCCCTGGAGGAGAAGATCGACCAGCCAACGGATGTCACCGGGGCTGAGCAACGGCGCCCAACCGGGCATCGCGGTGCCGGGCCGACCTTGGGTGACGGTGGCAATCAGGCTGTCCCGTGACTTGCCGGCCAGCGCCGCGCGTGTCAATTCCGGGCCTAGCCCACCGGTGAGGTGCAGCCCATGGCAGGCGCCGCAGTCCTGGGTCAGCAGGTGTTCGAGTTGCGCCTGACGCTCGGCGTCCGGCGCCGCAACCGCGGTTGCGCAAATGAGGAGGAGGGCCGCCAGAATCACAGCGTGTCGATAAACCATCGTGACGCCCTCCAGGCGGTTATTTGAGTGTCAGTACCCAGGTCGCGAGAATTTTTGCTTCTTCTTCAGTCACCGGATTGGCCGGCATTGGCATCGGGCCCCAATTGCCTTGTGTTCCGTTCTTGATGTGGCTCGCGAGGGTGTCCACCGCTCCGGGTACGCTAGCGTTCTTGGCCGCTACATCCTTGAGCGCCGGGCCGACAATCTTGGTGTCGATGGAGTGGCAGGCGGTGCAGGGTTTGCTCTTGAACAGCTCTAGCGCGTCTTGGGCCATGGCCGGCTGCACAGTCAGCGCAGCAGTCAGGGCGAACAGTGAGAACAGAGTATTTTTCATGGTGTTTCCTTGCATTGATGGAGCTCAATAGATGTCGTGTTGGGTGTTGTAGACATTGAACTTCCCGGTGGGTGTGATCAGTCGTTTGTCCTTTATGACTGATTTGAGCTTCAGTGTTTTGTCGTCGATCACTACCAGCGCCGATTCCTCTGTCTGACCGCTCCAGACGGAGAACCAGACCTCATCGCCGGCCTTGTTGTATTCCGGCTGCACAACGCGCATGGCGCCTTGCTTGATGCCGGCGTATTCGGCGATGGGCAGCACGGTGTAGCCGGCGTCGAGTTTGTCGAGGTTGAACACCGCCACCGATTGGCTGAGCTTGGCGTCCGGGTTGAGGGTGGTGTCGACGTACAGGTGGTGAGACTTGGGATGGGTTTTGATAAACAGCGAGCCGCCACCCTGGCCCTTGAGCGAGGCGACCTGTTTCCAGGCGTATTGCGGGTGTTTGACCGGGTCGGTGCCAATCAGCGAGATGCCGTCATCACCCAGGTGGCTGGTGGCCCAGACCGGGCCGTAGGTCGGGTGGTTGAAGTTGGCGCCGCGACCCGGGTGAGGGGTTTTGCCGACGTCCACCAGCGCGGTCAACTTGCGCTCCTTGGAGTCGATCACGGCGACTTTGTTGGAGTTGTTGGCGGCGGTCATGAAGTAGCGGTGCGTGCTGTCCCAGCCACCGTCATGCAAGAAGGGCGCGGCATCGATGTAAGTGACGGTGAGGTTTTTGATGTCCTGGTAATTGACCAGCATGACCTTGCCGGTTTCCTTGACGTTGACGATGAACTCCGGCCATTCGTGGGAGGCGATGATCGCCGCGACCCGGGGTTCGGGGTGGTATTCCTGCTTGTCGACGGTCATGCCGCGGGTCGAAACGATCTGTTTCGGCTCCAGGGTTTCGCCATCCATGATGGTGAATTGCGGCGGCCAGTAAGAACCGGCGATGGTGTACTTGTCTTCGTAGCCTTTGAATTTGGAGGTCTCGACCGAGCGCGCCTCGATGCCCACTTTGATTTCGGCGACCTTGGTCGGTTCGACCGGCCACAGGTCGATCATGTCGATCCGGGCGTCTCGACCAATCACCAGCAGGTAGCGACCTGAGGCGGAGATCCGCGAGATGTGCACCGCGTAACCGGTCTCGATCAGTTTGACGATCTTCTTGCTGTCGCCATCGATCAGGGCGATCTTGCCGTCATCGCGCAATGTCACCGAAAAAAGGTTCGGCAGGTTGAGTTTGCTCAGCTGCTTCTTCGGACGGTCCTCGGGTTTGACCAGCACCTTCCAGGTTTTCAGCGTCTCGGCCATGCCCCATTCCGGTGGCGTCGGCGGCGTGTGCTGAATGAACTTGGCCATGACCGTGATCTGATCCTTGGTCAGCGCATTGGACGTCCCCCAGTTCGGCATGCCCGCCGGGGAGCCGTAGGTAATCAAGGCTTCCAGATACGGTTGCCCGCGCGACTGGGTGATGTCTGGCGTCAATGGTTTGCCCGTCGCCCCTTTGCGCAGCACACCGTGGCAGCCTGCGCAGCGCTGGAAGTAGATTTCCTTGGACGAGTCGAACTCGGCCTGGCTCATGTCCGGAGCACCAGCGGTTTTGACCATGGGCGGGGTGGCCGCGACGGCGGGCTCTTCAGCGCTGGCGGTATGACTCACCGCCAGGGCCAGTGACGAACACAATGTGGCGAGGGTCAGGGCAAACGTTTTTCTATTGCTGATCAGCATTCCATTTCTCCTCAGGCAAGACCTTTGCGATGTGCTGAAACGGCAGCGCAGAACGCAGGTTCTTAGTGCCGTGCAAGGCTATGCCCGAGCAGGCCAATGTTCGCTTGACGACGATCAAGTTTGCCGGCCATCTCACTTGCCAGGTTGTCGCAGGGGCCCGTAGCGTGTTCGTTGAATCCGCTTTTGGAACAGACAGCCCATGGACCGTACCCAGTCTTGCGAACATCCGACCGAACCCTTCTACCAACCGCTGAATAATGAGGAGGTGCTGTTCGAACAAGCCTGGCGACACGGCATGCCGGTGCTGATCAAAGGCCCGACCGGCTGCGGCAAGACCCGTTTCGTCCAGCACATGGCCCATCGGCTGAAACTGCCGCTGTACACCGTGGCGTGCCATGACGATCTGAGCGCGGCCGACCTGATTGGCCGTCACCTGATCGGTGCCCAGGGCACCTGGTGGCAGGACGGACCGCTGACCCGCGCGGTGCGTGAAGGAGGCATTTGTTACCTCGACGAAGTGGTCGAGGCGCGTCAGGACACCGTGGTGGTGTTGCACCCGTTGGCCGATGATCGTCGTGAACTGTTCTTGGAACGCACCGGCGAAGTATTGAAAGCGCCGCCGTCCTTCATGCTCGTGGTGTCTTACAACCCCGGTTACCAGAACCTGCTCAAAGGCATGAAGCCCAGCACCCGCCAACGCTTTGTGGCGATGCGTTTCGGCTACCCGCCGGTGGCCGATGAGGAACGTATCGTTGCCCGGGAAGCGCAGGTGGACACCGCACTGGCGGCGCAAGTGGTGCGGCTGGGGCAGGCGCTGCGCCGGCTCGATCAGCATGATCTGGAGGAGGTCGCCTCAACGCGACTGTTGATTTTCACGGCGCGGATGATCCGCTCCGGCATGAGTCCGCGTGAGGCGTGCATGGCCTGCCTGGCCGAGCCGCTGAGCGACGATCCGCTGACCGTTGCCGCGCTGATGGACGTGGTTGATGTCCACTTCGGCTGAGTCCACGGGCGTTTCGCAACGCCACTTGCCAGGCGATCTGGCGATGTGGTTTTTCATTCTGGCTGAGCTGTCGGTGTTCGCCATCCTGATCCTGGTGTTCGCCGTGACCCAGGCGCTCAAGCCGCAGATGTTCAGTGAAAGCCGTCTAATGCTGAACACCTCCACCGGGTTGGCGATGACCCTGAGCCTGCTCACCGCGGGCCTGTTCGCCGCGCTGGCGCAGGAGCAAGTCAGGCGCTCCCGGTCCCGCCACGGCGCCGTCTTCCTGCTGATGGCGTTGCTCGCTGCCAGTGTCTACGTGGTGTTGAAACTCACGGAATACCGGCACTTGCTGGCCTCGGGGCTGGGCATGGAGCACAACACCTTTTTCACCCTCTACTGGATTCTCACCGGTTTTCATTTTCTGCATGTAGTGCTCGGCATGGTCATTCTCGGGTGGCTGGCCGAGCGCTGTCGCCGTGGCCTGTACGACGCCAACACGCGCAGCGGGTTTGAATCCGGCGTGTTGTATTGGCACATGGTCGATCTGATCTGGGTCATGCTGTTTCCGCTGGTCTACGTGCTGAGTTGACGAGGTTCTCATGTCTGTTTCCAGGGTATTGCTCGTCTGTTGGGCGGCGCTTGCCACGTTAAGTGTGTGCACGGTGGCGTTGGCCCACGTTGGCGCGACATCGCTGCTGACGATGGCCATCTTGCTGGTGGCGGTGGGCAAGGCATGGCTGATCACCGACGGCTTCATGGAGATGCGCCACGCGCCGCGACTGTGGCGCCGGTTGATGTTGAGCTGGGCGTTGGTGTTGGCGGTGGTGATCGGGATGACACTGATGTCGTTCCGCTGAAGGAATACTCATGTGGGAGCGGGCTTGCTCGCGAAGGCGGTGTGTCAGGCACATCAATTGCGACTGACACACCGCCTTCGCGAGCAAGCCCGCTCCCACATTTGATTTGCGTCGTCGGCAATACCCGACCAAAACCATCTGCCTTTCTTGATCGCCATCAAGCAGGTTTCAACCCTTCGCTTCCTATCATGGACGGGCCAAGCAAAGAGGAAGCGACCATGTCAGAGACCTTCACCAAAGGCATGGCCAGGAATATCTACTTCGGGGGAAGCATCTTCTTCTTCCTGATATTCCTGGCCTTGACCTATCACACGGAACAGACCTTTCCGGCCCGCAGCAATGAAGCGCAGCTAACCGAATCAGTGGTGCGCGGCAAGTTGGTCTGGGAGCAAAACAATTGCATCGGCTGCCATACGCTGCTGGGCGAGGGCGCCTACTTCGCGCCTGAGCTGGGCAACGTGTTCCAGCGGCGCGGTGGGGAGGCGGGCTTCAAACCCTTTCTGCATGCCTGGATGAAAATGCAGCCACTGGGCGTACCGGGCCGACGCGCGATGCCGCAGTTCAAGTTGAGTGACCAGGAGGTGGATGACATCGCCGAGTTCCTCAAATGGAGCTCGAACATCAACACCAATGGCTGGCCGCCAAACAAGGAGGGCTAAGCGATGAGCATTGCTAATCCGCATCTGAAATTCGCCTCGCAAGCCGTGGCCAAACCGTACTTCGTGTTCGCCCTGATCCTGTTTCTCGGTCAGGTGCTGTTCGGTTTGATCATGGGCCTGCAATACGTGATAGGGGACTTTCTGTTCCCGATCATCCCCTTCAACGTGGCGCGGATGGTGCACACCAACCTGCTGATCGTCTGGCTGCTGTTCGGGTTCATGGGCGCCGCCTACTACCTGATTCCGGAAGAGGCCGACCGCGAACTGCACAGTCCGAAACTGGCGATCATCCTGTTTTGGGTATTCGCCGCCGCTGGCGTGCTGACGATCCTGGGCTACCTGCTGGTGCCGTATGCCGGCCTGGCCACGCTGACCCACAACGAGCTGCTGCCGACTATGGGACGAGAGTTCCTGGAACAGCCGACCATCACCAAGATGGGCATTGTGGTGGTGTGCCTGGGCTTCCTCTACAACATCGGCATGACCTTGCTCAAAGGTCGCAAGACCACCGTCAGCATGGTGATGATGACCGGGTTGATCGGGCTCGCGGTGTTCTTCCTGTTCTCCTTCTACAACCCCGGCAACCTGGCCCGCGACAAGTTCTACTGGTGGTGGGTGGTGCATCTTTGGGTAGAAGGCGTGTGGGAACTGATCATGGGTTCGATGCTCGCTTTTGTCCTGATCAAGATCACCGGTGTAGACCGGGAAGTCGTGGAGAAATGGCTGTATGTGATCATCGCGATGGCGCTGATTACCGGGATCATCGGTACCGGTCACCACTTCTTCTGGATCGGTGCGCCCGAGGTCTGGTTGTGGGTCGGTTCAATCTTCTCGGCACTCGAACCGCTACCGTTCCTGGCCATGGTGATCTTCGCTTTCAGCATGGTGAAGAACCGTCGCCGGCAACACCCGAACCGCGCCGCCACGCTGTGGGCCAAGGGTACTACGGTCACCGCGTTCTTCGGTGCAGGCGTCTGGGGTTTTCTGCACACCCTGGCACCGGTCAACTTCTACACCCATGGCTCGCAACTGACGGCCGCTCACGGTCACCTGGCCTTCTACGGTGCTTACGCGATGATCGTGATGACCTTGATCAGCTACGCCATGCCGCGATTGCGCGGGTTGGGTGAAGCGGCTGACGAGCGTTCGCAGACCTACGAAATCTGGGGCTTCTGGTTGATGACCCTGTCGATGGTGATGATCACGCTGTTCCTCACTGCTGCGGGTGTCGTGCAGGTCTACCTGCAACGCTGGCAGGTCGATGGAGTCGCGTTGCCATTCATGGCCACGGTGGAACATCTGCAAGTGTTGTTCTGGGCTCGTCTGGGTGCCGGTCTCGGGTTCTTCGCCGGGCTCGCGTGTTACCTGTTCAGCTTCAAGCAGCGTGGCCGCGCAGCCTTGCGCGCCCCGGCTGCGGTGGTTCCTTCATGAGCCGCTGTAACGGCTAGAAAAGGTCGGCCCGGCTGATACAGCGGGCCGTTTTTTTGCTTTACAAAAAGGGCAATGACCATGGCCTTTACCGTCGAATTGGAAGAGTGGGTCGGCAGCGTCTGGCATCGCTTCATCACCCGGCGCGCCAGCCCGGACTTCCCCGAAGCACGGGTCGAACTGGCCAGTCAGCAACGACCACTGGCGCTGCTGTTTCGCGCCATGGGCGGCGCCAGTGGCATCGGTGTCGAAGCTGCCAGCGACCGTGATCTGCTGTTGCGACGCAACGTGCTGCAGCAGATCGCCGGCACCTGCAAGCAAGTGCCCTTGGCGTGGTGCGACGAGGCGAACCTGCGTCTGCCGTCGAGCCTGGCGGTGTTCCCTGAAGTCGCGCTGAACGAGGAACTCTATCGCTGGCTTGCATTGCTGGCGGCCCAGGCCGGGCAGATGCGGCACTGGGGTCGGGACAATCAACGCTGGACGCAACAGCTGTTGCGGCGCTATCCCGCGTTGCGTGCCCGGTACAAACGTTTGGTCGATGCCCATCTGCAACTACGCCCGGATCCGGCCACATTGAACACCGGCGAAGCGGCGCTGGAACGAGCGTTATGCCAGGCGCTACGCGAGCCGGGCAGTGTCGAACATTTCCCCCGCAGCGAACGGGCCGCCTGGCCGCTGCCGCTGTGGCTGTACCCACCGCAAAACCTCGCCAGCCCGCAGGCTGCCGACCTCGGTGACGAGTCGGAAGAATCGCTGACGACCCCGCCCGGTGAGCAGAAAGGGGGAAGTAAACGCGCCAAGCGGATCGATGAAGGCAGCCGCGACGGCGGGTTGTTGATCGTGCGCCTGGAGAACCTGTTCAGCTGGACCGAACACGTCGACCTGGATCGCTGGTCAGACGACAGTGAAGACCCGGACGCGGCCAGAGTCGCTGAGGACCTCGACGAGTTGAGCCTGTCGCGCACCCGTCTGCGCAAGGGCGGCGGCCTCAAGCTGCACCTGGATCTGCCACCGGCCGATGTCGACGATATTCCCTTGGGCGAGGGCATCAAGCTGCCAGAGTGGGATTACCGCAAACAGCAGATGCAGAACAGCTTCGTCAATCTGCAAATGATGGTGCCCCGCGACTGCGAGGCGCAGTCATTGCCGCCACGGCTGAAGGCCTCGGCGCACCGTCTGCGCCGCCAGTTCGAGCACCTGCGCAATGATCGCCAATGGCTGCGCCAGCAACCTCAAGGGTCTGAACTGGACATGCAGGCCTGGCTGGATTTTCACGTCGAACGCGAGCATGGCCAGTGTGCGGAACGCGGTCTCTTCATGGAACAACGGCAGACGCGCCGCGACCTGGCGTGCCTGTTGCTGGCCGATGTGTCGATGTCCACCGACGCGCACTTGAACGATGAGCATCGGGTGATTGATGTGATCCGCGACAGCTTGTTGCTGTTCGGCGAAACCCTGTCGGTGCTGGGTGATGATTTCGCCCTGTACGGGTTTTCCTCACTGCGTCGTCATCAAGTGCGCATGCAGGAACTCAAGTCCTTCACCCAGCGTTATGACGACAACACCCGCGGTCGCATTCAAGGGCTCAAACCGGGGTATTACACCCGCATGGGCGCCGCCATCCGCCACGCCACCCAACTGCTGGGCAAGAGCAAACGCCGCAGCAAACTGTTGCTGCTGCTCACGGATGGCAAACCGAATGATCTGGATTTGTATGAGGGGCGCTACGGCGTTGAAGACACCCGCGAAGCGGTGCTGGAGGCGCGGCGCCAGGGGTTGACGCCGTTCTGTATCACGATTGACCGCGAGGCCGGGGATTACCTGCCGTACATGTTCGGCGCCAATGGCTACACCTTGATCCGCCAGCCCGAACAACTACCCCTGCGCTTGCCGCAGTTGTATCGCCAGCTGACCCAGCCGTGATCAACACACCGGGGAAATGGTAGACCTGTGGCGAGGGGACTTGTCCCCGTTGGACTGCGCAGCAGGCCCCTGCGGTCGATGCGCAATCAAGAGGGGCCGCTTCGCGACCCAACGGGGACAAGTCCCCTCGCCACAGGTCCACCCTGTTCCCGGTCCAAACAGGGCTGTGCTTCACAGGCGCGAGGGGGGGGGATTGAACATTGCGGTGAGGCTTCAGGAGATGCTACGCGGCAGCCAGAAAAACATCGTCACGCAGAAGATCGTCAGGCCGATGCAGAACCACATGAATTGGCGCAGCCGGCGTTCCCCCGCCTGTGCCGCCAATGCCGGCAGGGGCATGCCGCATTGGCGGCACTCGGTTTCTTGTGCGGGGTTTGCATGTTGGCAATACAAACAGACGGGCATGGCACTCACTCGAACTGTTCCAGGCGCAGACGATCGAGAATGGCGATCTGGCGGCCGTCCTGGGTGATGATGTTTTCATCGATCAGGCGACGGATGATCCGCGAAAAGGTTTCCGGCTGGATCGACAGATGCCCGGCAATCAATTGCTTGGCCATCGGCAGCTCGAATTGGCTGTCAACGGTTTGCTGGCGCACCAGTTGCGTCAGCAGATAGCGCACGACCCGGTGGGTGGCGTTTTTCAGGGACAGGGTTTCGATTTCGTTGACCCGCTGATGCAGGCGAACGCAGAGCTTGCCGAGCAACGCAAAGGTCAGCCGGCTATTGCTCTGCAGCAGGCGCATGTAGGTGTTGTTGGATATCCGATAGAGCTGAGTCGGGCAGATGGCTTCGGCCGAGGCCACATAATTCGGGGTGTCCATCAGCATCATCGCCTCGGCGAAGGTTTGCCGATCGCCGATCACCTCAAACACTTTCTCCTGCCCATCCGGTGTCAGGCGGTAGATTTTCACCGCACCGGCAATCACGAAATAGAACGAGTCTGCCGGCTCACCCTGGCGGAACAACGGTTCGCCCTTGTCGATGCTCAACAAGTGGCTGGTACTCATCAGTTCATCCAGCTGTTCTTCGTTCAACGGCTCGAACAAGTGATGACTGCGCAGAATCTGGTGATGGACACGATGAAGCACCATAAGAATTCATCCTGAAGATTGAGGAGGGGATAGCGATCAAGTCAAACGAGGCCCAGCGAGACGCCGCTGGCCACCGCCAGAACCGAGGTCAGCACCACAAACCAGGCCAGCGGCTGGATGACTTTTTTCATGACGACTCCTGGGGATCGAGAGGGACCAAGGTTTTTTTGATTGCTGAAAGCGTGAGCAAGACGCGGGCCATGCCTGGAGGCCCTTGTTTATTGGGGGTGTCAAAAGTCAGGGTAAAAAAGACCACAAGGTTTAGGGTTCAAATAACCCTTAAATGGTCATTTGTACCCTGAACCGACCACCCCTGTGGTGAGGGGGCTTGCCCCCGTTCGGCTGCGCAGCAGTCGCAAAACCGGCTGATGCGTTCTATCTGACGTCCCGCTATCACCGGTTTTGGGAGCGCTTCGCACTCCAACGGGGGCAAGCCCCCTCGCCACAGGAATACGAGAAAGCAGCAGGGCACGCCCCTTGCACACTTGATCTGCGACAAAGGCAATTGATCGCCAATACCCGATCATTGCCCCCGGACTTACCTCGACGCGTGTGGGTTGGCGTCAGGTCAGCAGCAAGGTAAAGGAGTGGCTTTATGCAAGTGCTCGACCGCCGTAAAGCGATGGCCATCGCGCCGCTGTTACGTTTGGCCTTTCGGCCATTTTTCCTCGCCGGCTGCCTGTTGGCAGTGCTGGTCATTCCACTCTGGCTGGCCGCCTTCAGTGGTGCGCTGTCCGGCTGGCAGCCGGCGGGTGGCTGGCTGGGCTGGCATCGACACGAATTGCTGTTCGGATTCGGCTTGGCGATCATCGCGGGCTTTTTGCTGACGGCGGTGCAGACCTGGACCGGTCGTCCCGGCCTCAGCGGGCGACCCCTGGCCGCGCTGGCGCTGCTGTGGTTGTTGGCGCGCGTGGCCTGGCTGGTCAATGCGCCGTGGCCGGTGCTCGCGGTGCTGGAATTGGCGTTCCCGCTGGCGGTGGCCGCGCTCATGGGTTTCACCTTGTGGAAGGTGCGGCAGAAACGTAACTACCCGATTGCGGTGGTGCTGTTGTTGTTAGCGGCGGCCGACGGGTTGTCCCTGTACGGCCTCATCGAAGGTCATGAAGGCTGGCAGCGTCAAGGCGTGCTGACCGGCCTCTGGCTGGTGGCGGCGATGATGGGGTTGATCGGCGGGCGCGTCATTCCGTTCTTCATCCAGCGTGGCCTCGGCAAGGTCGATGGCGTGACCCCTTGGCCGTGGCTGGATTGGCTGCTGCTGATTGGCTCTCCTCTCGTGGCGTTGTTATATGCCGCCGGACCTGCGCTTGACCCCAATCTCTGGGTCGGCCTGTTGTTCGCCGTGTTGGCCGCCGGGCACCTGGTGCGTCTGGTTCGCTGGCATGATCGCGCCCTCTGGCACGTGCCGTTGCTGTGGTCGTTGTACCTGGCGTATGCCTGGTTGGCGGTGGCCTGTCTTGCAATGGCGCTGTGGCATTTCGGTGCGCCGATCAATCCGAGTCTGGCGGTGCATTGCCTGACCATCGGCGCCATGGGCGGCCTGGTGTTGGCGATGATCGCGCGGGTCAGCCTGGGCCACACCGGCCGAGCGCTGGAGCCGCCGTCGGGCATGACCCTGGCGTTCATTTTGCTCAACCTGGCGTGTCTGAGCCGGGTCGTGTTGATCCTGTTCTTTCCCCTGCCTGCGTTGTGGCTGGCCGGTCTGTGTTGGGCGCTGGCGTTTGCGCTGTACGCCTGGCGCTACGGGCCGATGCTGCTGCGGGCCCGGGTGGACGGCCATCCAGGCTAAGCAAGCGAACTGACGGAGGCTGCCAGTGTTATATCCCTTTTTACTGGTCACCCACTTACTGGCGGCGATTGCCTTCATCGGCACGCTGTTTTTCGAGGTGGTGATCTGGCACAACGCCCGCCAGCAAGTGGCGGTTACCGCGCAAACGGGCGCCGATCAAGCGATCGCGGTGCGTTCGCGCAAGGTGCTGCATGGCGTGGTGCTGCTGTTGTATGGCGCCGGCATCAGCCTGGCGTGGCAACACCGTGGCGTATTGAGTCAGCCGCTGGCCAGCAGTTTTGGCACGTTGCTGAGCCTGAAAATCATCCTGGCCCTGAGCATCATCGGCCATTACTTCCTGCTGGCGTACTGGCTCAAAAGCGCACGCCTGACCACGACCCGCGCCAGCTGGATTCGCCGCAGCATCCTCGGGCACATGGTGTTGATCGTGATCCTGGCCAAGGCGATGTTCTATTGGCACGGTTGATCGCCCGCCGTCCCTGACAGACAAAACCCGCGTCAACCGGTGGGCTGGCGCGGGTTAGGTGTGAGCGACAATCGATCAATGACGGCGGTTCAAGGCGTTAACAAACAACACGTTGTTTTCCAGATGGATGTGTTGCATCAGGTCATCACGAAACTCCAGCAGCCCACGATACAGGGCGCGCCAGGTATTACAGGCATCGGCCGGCGGGGTGATGTTGTTGGTCAGTGCGAGCAGCTTTTCGAGGGCTTCGCCATGTTGATCATGTTCAAAGCGCAGCACCTGGATCGGCGGCGCGGCCTGAGGGCCGATGCCCTGTTGCAGCATCGGGAACAGCACTTGTTCTTCCTTGAGCATGTGACCTTCGAGTTCTTGTTGCATGTCGGTCAGCAGATCGGCCAGGCCGTTGGGGCAGCTGCTACGCGCACCGTGGACCTGCTCGACGCGACGGGCCAGGCGGATCAGTTCCGGCAGTTGCTCGCGATGGCGGGCGTGATAGCGCGCCAGAAGGTGGGCGATCAACAGCTCCGACGGTTCGCTGCGCCAGTCGTGTTGGGTTTCGCCGGTGTCTTGCAGCCGGTGCAGCGCATCGGCGATCAGCACCGGATCGAGGTCTTTGCCAGCGGCCGCTTCGCGCAGGCTTTTATGCCCGCCACAACAGAAGTCCAGTTTGAAGGTGTGAAAGATCCGCGTGGCGCCGGGAATATCGCAAGCCAGTTGGCCGAGGCTTTGTTCCAGTAGGGTCAGGCTCATCAGGGGGTTCCTTGTTTGGATTTCAACGGTTCCTCAGGCTCATTGCACCCGGCATGCCATCTTTAACGTATTGAAAAACAGAGCTTTATTTTTAGTTGTGGTGATAGGCACCCGGACGCTTTAGGGTGAATCCAACCATAGAGGGTAATAACTACCATGCTGCGAGAAAGCCTGGCGGCCGACCTGATTGTCGAGTTGCCCAATGCTGTGCGGTTGCAACGACTGGTCCAGACCTTGCGCGAATACTTCAACAGTGGCGCCGTGGGATTACTGCGTCTGGATGACGACAGCCTCAGGCCGGTCGCGACGGTGGGGCTGGTGCATGAAGCGTTGGGGCGTCGGTTTGTCATCGCCCAGCATCCGCGGCTGGCGGCGATCATGGCGTCGCGCGAACCCACCTGGTTCGAGCCCGACAGTCGCCTGCCGGACCCCTATGACGGCTTGCTCGACAATCACGCCGGCGAACCGATGCCCGTGCATGACTGCATGGGCGTGAGCCTGTACGTGGAGGGGCGGATCTGGGGCGCGATCACCCTCGATGCGCTGCACGCCGGGACTTTCGACAGCCGTGCGCGGGAAGAACTCAAGCGCTGCACCTTGCAGATCGAAGCCGCCGTGCGAGTCACCCGGCTCGAGCAGGAAAACCGCAGCCTGCGCTTGTCCCGCAGCGATATTCAAGACGTGCGCAGGCCAGCTGATGAAGGCGAAATCCTCGGGCAGAGCGAGGTGCTGCATCTGTTGCTCAATGAACTGGACGTGCTGGCCGATTCCGAGCTGCCGGTGTTGCTGTTGGGCGAGACCGGCGTCGGCAAAGAGCTGTTCGCCCGGCGCTTGCATCGTCTGTCGCGCCGCAGTCATAAGCCGCTGGTGCAGGTCAACTGCGCCGCGTTGCCGGAGTCTCTGGCAGAGAGTGAATTGTTCGGCCATGTCAAAGGCGCGTTTTCCGGCGCCACCAGTGACCGTGCCGGGCGTTTCGATGCGGCCAACGGTGGCACGCTGTTTCTCGACGAGGTCGGTGAATTGCCATTGGCCGTGCAAGCGAAGTTGCTGCGTACCCTGCAAAACGGCGAGATCCAGCGCCTCGGCGCCGACAAGCCGCTGCATGTCGATGTGCGCATCATCGCCGCGACCAATCGACACCTGCCGGACAGCATCCGCGACGGCTTGTTTCGGGCCGATCTGTATCACCGGCTCTCGGTGTACCCGGTGCCGATTCCGCCGCTGCGCGAGCGGGGTAATGACGTGTTGATGCTGGCCGGGCATTTCCTTGAACTTAATCGGGCACGGCTCGGTCTTCGCGGTTTGCGTCTGTCGCCGGCGGCCGAGCGTGCGCTGCTGACTTACAGTTGGCCGGGCAACGTGCGCGAGCTGGAACATGTGATCAGCCGGGCCGCGTTGAAGCAACTCAGTCGCGGCACCAGTCGTACGCTGATCATGACACTGGAGCCTGAGATTCTGGACCTCGACAGTGCCATGGGCGGGCAGGGCGCGGTTGTCGAAAGTCCCTTGGACGTGACGGCTGATGAGCCGTTCCAGCCCCTGGGTGAAGCGGTCGATGATTACCAGCGCAAGAAAATCCTCCAGGCCTTGAGCCTGTCCGGGGAAAACTGGGCCAGCGCCGCGCGGATTCTGGAAGTCGACCCCAGCAACCTGCACAAACTGGCTCGGCGTCTGCGCCTTAAATAAGGTGGGGCGTGCCAAGTGTTGATGGTGATCAAGGTGCTGTTGCGCAGTGTGTCGCACACTGGGCAGAACCTTTTTGGAGATCACCGTCATGCCCCTTTCCCTGGCACAGATGCGCCGCAACTACACCCTTTTTGGCCTGCAAGACGACTCGGCGCTGGAGGACCCGATGGCGATGTTCCGGCAATGGCTGCAACTGGCCCGCGACACCGAACGCGCGCCTGTCGAAGCCAACAGCATGGTGTTGGCGACGGTCGACAGTGAAGGGCGCCCGCACGCCCGGGTCCTACTGCTCAAGGGTTTGAGCGATGAAGGCTTCACATTCTTCGGTAATTACCAGAGCGACAAAGGCCAGCAACTGGCGGCCAACCCACATGCCGCCATGACCTTTTTCTGGCCGGGGCTGGAGCGTCAGATACGTATCGAAGGCCAGGTCTCCAGGCTCGACCCGACGCTGTCGGATGCGTACTTCGATTCCCGCTCACAGGACAGTCGCCTGGGCGCCTGGGCTTCACCGCAAAGCCGGCCACTGGCCAATCGGGCCGAGCTTGAATCGCTGTTGCTACAAACCACCCAACGTTTTGCCGGCAAGACCGTGCCGCGGCCCGAGCATTGGGGCGGCTACTGCTTGCGCCCTGAGCGTCTGGAGTTCTGGCAGGGCCGTGCCGACCGCTTGCATGATCGTCTCGATTACCGGTTGCGCGATGGCGTTTGGCAGCGAAATCGTTTGGCACCGTGATCGATCGTGCAAAGCATGTAGCGACGCAAATCAACTGTGGGAGCGGGCTTGCTCGCGAAGGCGGAGTGTCAGGCAACATCAATGGTGACTGACACACCGCTTTCGCGAGCAAGCCCGCTCCCACAGGTTTTGTACCCTGTGGAGGTACCTCCTTGGAGGAATAGGCTCACCGGGGATTCCGGTTCAGGCTTTATCCCATACCCTCATTCACGGGAAGGCTTGGATATGGCCCATCTGGCGCAACGCACGTTTGAACCCCTGAACATCGCCGTGCTGACCATCAGCGATACGCGCACCTTTGACACCGACACCTCGGGGCAGACCCTGACGGATTTGCTGCAAACGGCCGGGCATGTATTGATCGACCGTGACCTGGTCAAGGACGACATTTATCAGATCCGCGCCAAGGTCTCTCACTGGATCGCCGACCCTCAGGTTCAAGTGATATTGATGACCGGCGGCACCGGCTTCACCGCGCGCGACAACACACCGCAAGCGGTTTTGCCGTTGCTGGACAAACACGTGGAAGGCTTCGGTGAACTGTTCCGCCAGGTGTCCCTGGCGGAAATCGGCATGTCCAGCCTGCAGTCACGGGCATTGGCCGGGATGAGCAATGGCGTGCTGGTGTGCTGCGTTCCGGGCTCGCCCGGCGCGTGTCGAACTGCCTGGAACCAGATCCTGCTCGAACAACTGGACAGCCGCACCGGCCCGTGCAATTTCGCCCCGCATTTGAAACCGCAAGGGCAACGGGCCATCGACGCCTGCGAGACACGCTCATGACCGGCCGGGTGTGCGACCTCGGTAATCTGATGCCGGTGGACGAGGCCATCAGCCGTTTGCTGGATCAGGCACCGCCGCCGCCCCTGGCGCAAAAGATCGGTCTGGATCAAGCCTTGGGGCGGGTGCTGGCGGCGGACATTCATTCCCCGGTCAACCTGCCGGCCTGGGACAACAGTGCCATGGACGGTTACGCCCTCAGGGCCGCTGACCTGCCAGCGGACGGTGGCTATTTGCCGATTGGCGGACGAATTGCGGCGGGTGATCCGGCGTGCTCGCCCTTGCTAGCACAGCAGGCGGTACAGATTTTTACCGGCGCGCCATTGCCGCCGGGTGCCGACACGGTGGTGCCGCAGGAGCGCTGCCGGATCGACGGCGAGCGCGTCTGGTTTCCGCCTGTAAGCGTTGGCGATCACGTGCGCAAGGAAGGCGAGGAGGTGCGCCGGGGAGATCTGTTGCTCCAGGCCGGTAAACGCCTGCGTGCGCAAGAAGTGGGGTTGCTGGCTGGCGCTGGCATTGCGCGGGTCGAGGTCTATCGCCCGTTGCAAGTGTGCTTGCTGAGCAGCGGCAATGAACTGCGTGAGCCCGGCGACTCGTTGGCGCCGGGGCAGATTTACAACAGCAATCGTTACTGCCTCGCGGCGTTGTTGAGTGGCTGGGGCGTCGAGGTGCACGACTATGGCGTGATGGCCGATGAGTTGGCGGCCAGCCGGCATGCCTTGAGCCTGGCGTCCTCGGAATGCGACCTGTTGTTGAGTTCCGGTGGCGTCTCGGTGGGTGAGGAAGATCACCTCAAACAGGCCATCGAGGAACTCGGCAGCCTGGATTTCTGGCGGCTGGCGATTCAGCCGGGTAAACCGCTGGCCTTCGGCGAAGTGGCCGGCAAACCGTGGATCGGTATGCCGGGCAATCCTTCAGCGGCGCTGATTACCGCGTTGGTGGTGGTGCGTCCGTTCCTGCTCAGGGCCCAGGGCGTGAAAGACGTATTGCCGGTGCCAATGACCGTGCCTGCCGGGTTCGACTGGTTGCAGCGCAACAAGCGTCGTCAGTACCTGCGGGCTCGACTGACGTCGGGTGCTGACGGCCAGTTGAGCGTGGAACTGCACCCTCAGCAAAGCTCGGCGATGTTGACCGCCGCGTGTTGGGCCGATGGGCTGGCGGTGATCGAGTGCGAGCAGCAAGTGCTCAAGCACGACAACGTGATGTTCCTGTCCTTCGCCGACCTGATGCATTGATCGCAATTGATTGCCGTCAAGGCTCTGGCTGCCGGTCTCGCTAGACTGGCAGCGCGTTTTTCCATGAGGATTACCCATGCAACTGGTCTGCCCGGCAGGGAATCTGCCTGCGCTAAAAGCGGCGGTACGCGAAGGTGCCGATGCCGTTTATGTCGGCTTTCGCGATGACACCAATGCCCGGCATTTCGCGGGGCTGAACATGGACGACAAACAGTTCGACGCGGCGGTCGCTCACATCCGCCAGCATCAACGCAAACTCTATGTCGCGGTCAACACCTACCCGCAACCCAAGGGCTGGGAACGCTGGCAGCGGGCGGTCGATCGTGCCGCCGATTTCGGCGTGGATGCGCTGATCGCCGCCGACCCCGGGGTACTCAACTACGCCAGCCAGCGTTACCCGCAACTGGCGTTGCACCTGTCGGTACAAGGCTCGGCAACCCATGCCGCGGCGCTGGAGTTTTATGCGCAGCGCTACGGCATTCGTCGCGCGGTGCTGCCGCGGGTGTTGTCGTTGGCGCAGGTGCGCCAGGTCGCTACGAGCAGCCCGGTGCCCATCGAAGTCTTTGGTTTCGGCAGCTTGTGCATCATGGCCGAAGGGCGTTGCCATCTGTCGTCCTACATCACCGGCGAGTCGCCGAACCTGTGCGGCGTTTGCTCACCGGCCAAAGCGGTGCGTTGGAGCGACGACGCCGACGGCTTGAGCGCACGGCTCAGTGAAGTGCTGATCGACCGTTACACCCCTGATGAACCCGCCGGTTACCCGACCCTGTGCAAAGGCCGCTTCCTGGTCGGCGGCAAACGCTTTC
This sequence comes from Pseudomonas sp. PDM25, assembly GCF_019219045.1. Taxonomy (NCBI): domain Bacteria; kingdom Pseudomonadati; phylum Pseudomonadota; class Gammaproteobacteria; order Pseudomonadales; family Pseudomonadaceae; genus Pseudomonas; species Pseudomonas sp. PDM25. The sequence continues at coordinate 1,881 of NZ_JAHUWL010000006.1, read as the reverse complement.
ACGCACTGGAAGAACCCACCAGCCTCGACACCCTGGACTTGCTGCCGGAATTGACGGCCATTGGCGTTGAGGCGGTCAAAATCGAAGGCCGGCAACGCAGCCCGGCCTATGTCGAACAAGTCACCCGCGTCTGGCGCGCGGCACTGGATGCCCATCGTGGCTCGCCGGGCAGTTTTCGGGTCAAGGAGGAATGGCGCAAGGTGCTGGCCGGTTTGTCCGAAGGCAGCCAGACCACACTGGGTGCTTACCATCGATCATGGCAATGAGGGAGGCGACATGAAGCTCAGCCTTGGACCGGTCCTGTTTTATTGGGACAAAGAGCAACTCAGCAACTTTTACGCCGAGATGTCGGCCTTGCCCCTGGATGTGATTTACCTGGGGGAAACCGTGTGTTCTAAACGCCGGGCCTTTTCACTGGATCAATGGCTGGGGCTGGGGCGCGAGTTGCAGGAATGCAGCCAGGCGCAGTTGGTGATCTCCAGCCTGACGCTGATCGAAGCGGCCTCCGAACTCTCCAGCCTGCGGCGGCTGTGCGACAACGGCCAATTGTTGGTGGAAGCCAACGACATGGGCGCGGTGCAGCTCCTGGCCGAGCGCAAGTTGCCGTTCGTGGGCGGCCCGGCGCTGAATGTGTACAACGGTCATACGCTCGCGCAACTGCTGGACTGCGGGATGACCCGTTGGGTGCCGCCGGTGGAATGCTCGGCGGCGCTGATTGGCGATGTGCTCGATCAAGTGCGCGAACTGGGCCGTGCGGTGCCGGAAGTCGAGATCTTTGCTTATGGGCATTTGCCGTTGGCCTATTCCGCACGCTGCTTCACCGCACGGGCGGAGAACCTGCCCAAGGACGACTGCCGGTTTTGCTGCCTCAACTACCCCGACGGCTTGCCGTTGACCAGTCAGGAAGGGCAGGCGCTGTTCACCATTAACGGTATTCAAACGATGTCAGCGGAGGTGACCAATCTGCTGGCGGATTACACCGGGCTGGTGGCCTGTGGCGCCGATCTGTTGCGTCTGAGCCCTCGTGTTCAGGGCATGGCCGAGGTGATCGCGGCGTATCAACGGGTTTGTCTGGGCGAGACTCCGCCGCTGTTCGTCGACGGTTGCAATGGCTACTGGCATGGCCAGGCCGGCATGTTGCGCGTCGAGGAGGTCGGCCTGTGTTGAATCGTAAGAAGTGGTTGTTGAAAGGCGCCGACCGGTTGTTGCCGCTGGTGCGCCGGGTGCCTTTTGCGGTGCAGCGCCTGGCGTTGCAGCAGGCGCTCAATCGCTGCCTCGCCGGGCCGTTGCGCGATGGCGAGTTTGAAGTGTTGCGTGGGCGTTGGTTGTGTTTGCGGATTCCGGACCTGGGGTTGTCGTGGTTCCTGACGTTGACGCGTGACGGATTGCGAATTGCTGAACGCGCCACGGCGCATGTGACCATCAGCGGTAACTGGCGCGAGTTTTTGTTGTTGGCGAGCCGTCAGGAAGATCCGGACACGTTGTTCTTTCGCCGGCGTTTGGTGATCGAGGGGGATACGGAGTTGGGGTTGGCGTTGAAGAACCTGATCGACAGTCTTGATCCTGATGTGTTGCCTGTGTGGTTGTGGCGCAATCTGGAGCGGGCGGGGAAGGGGTTGGCGGCCGGGTAGCTGAGCTGTGTTTTTGGTCGGGGTACATATCCATTTTTGTGGTAACGGCGGCTTAGGGGGCCGCCCTTACGGCGGGTCACTTGGAAAAGCGCCAAGTAACCAAGCGCTCTTGCCCCTGACGTACGGTGCCTCGCTGTGGCTCGGCATGCCCTCGCTCCGGTCCTGCTCCGTGGGCCCGCCGCCATCGGCCATCCATGGCCGGGGGCGGCTAACCCGGCATCCATGCCGGGTTGCCCACTGCGCAGAACCT
>NZ_JAHUWL010000069.1:0-467 GCF_019219045.1 Pseudomonas sp. PDM25 | reverse complement strand
TACTTCAAATACATTCGACAGATGCTGAGTCTCTTCCAGGAGGACTTTCCATACCAATACAGTGAGCACCTGCGAGCCTTCTGGGAGGCGTGCCAGGACATTAGACTGGAAAGGAATACGCAAGGTCCTGTGTGCTTGAACGAGAGCGCTACAGCGTACCTGGATCATCACCGCAGCATGAACCTGTTGGTCGAGCGCATCCGTGAGCTAACAGGTGAGCAATGGTACCGTCGCCCGAAGGGAGACCGGCGTCAGCAAGCCAAGGAAAATGCGGTACGTGTCTGTGACTACGCCGATGCCATGATCAGTCGCTACTCGCGCACGCTGATCATTCGGGTCAATCTGTATTACTACCAGACAGTTCAGCTCAGGCTGCGAGTCGAGCGAGTCTTCGATGATCTTGACCGGATGACGGCGGAGCATGAGCGTAACCCGATATTTGATCACCTCCTTGGCTACATCTGTGC
>NZ_JAHUWL010000068.1:0-479 GCF_019219045.1 Pseudomonas sp. PDM25 | reverse complement strand
GTCGGTTGGTCGCTTTGCCCCTCGGCCAACTGGTAATCCGCACGGTGCCGCTCCAGGGCCTGTCGAGCGAGCTGTTTGCCACGTGCCAGATTGTCCATCTCCACCGGGTAGTGGTAGTCCTCAAGCGTAGGTCTGAATTCGGCGGTGGACTGACTTTCCAGCAGCCGGCTTGGCCGATTGAAGTCATAACCCCGAAGCGTCACCGTGCTGGTACGCGTGCTGAACCGCTGGGAGAACTGGCTGATGACCGGGTGGTCCGCGGCCATACCACTGGCCTGTTGATAGGGCGTGGCCTCCAGCGTGGGGAAGTAGGTCTGATCATCGGTGAACACCAGCTGATGACCGTCCGGGCTGTGCTGGTGGTGCCAGGCAATCCCCTCCTCACTGCACAACCTTTGTATCAGTTGAAAATCGGATTCCCCGTATTGCGTGCAATATTCGCGCTCGGGACTGGTGCTGACCTGAAAGGTATAGGCATC
>NZ_JAHUWL010000067.1:0-480 GCF_019219045.1 Pseudomonas sp. PDM25 | reverse complement strand
GAGATAGGAGTCCGTCTCGTGGGCTCGGCGGCGCGGCTGACGGAGAACCCCAACGACAAGCTGTTGCCCAGCGCCAGTCAGATGGTCAGCGCAATCGACCGCCTGGCCTTCACCGAGGACAAGCGCAGCGGCAACTACCTGTTCTGGGAAGACAGCGCGGCCAGCCTCAAGCGCCTCGGTATGGGCATCGGCATCGCCGCCCTGGTCGGCCTGTGCCTGGGCATCGCGGCGGGCATCCTGCCGCTGTTCCGCGCGCCGCTGTCGCCGCTGCTGACCGTGCTGTCGATGGTGCCGCCGCTGGCGATCCTGCCGATCCTGTTCATCGTTTTCGGCCTCGGTGAACTGTCCAAGGTGATGCTGATCGTGATCGGCATCACTCCGGTACTGGCCCGCGATCTGGAACAGCGTGCCCGCGAGATTCCCACCGAGATCCTGATCAAAGCGCAGACCCTCGGCGCCAGCACCTGGACCCTGATCCTC
>NZ_JAHUWL010000066.1:0-486 GCF_019219045.1 Pseudomonas sp. PDM25 | reverse complement strand
ATATCGAGCACGGCGTCCACCGCATCGACCACCAGGCCGATGCGCTGGGCCTGGCCGTTGCCATCTAGCTCCAGCTCGATGATGACGATGCAGGTGCGCTTGCCCGGCTCGGTCAGGTCGAGGCCAAAGCGCGCTGCCAGGTCGAGCACCGGCACCACGTTGCCGCGCAGGTTGATCACGCCGTGGATGAAGGCGGGCATCATCGGTACGGCCGTGACCTGGCCGTATTCGATGATCTCCCGCACCAGTTCGATCGGCAGGGCATAGCGCGCCTGGCGCACGCGGAATGAAAGGTGCTGGACACTGTCGTCCAGTACCTCGTTGCTGCGGGTAGCGGTGATGGCGTTCATGCAACCCCCATCAGTTGAAGCTGACGAACTGGCCTTCGTCCGGCAGTGCCTGCTGCGGACGGCGCTCGGGGCGGCGCAGTTCGCGCAGGTTGCTCGGTCGCGGCGGCTCGGCGCGGCGCGATGCGAAGCCGGCGGG
>NZ_JAHUWL010000065.1:0-514 GCF_019219045.1 Pseudomonas sp. PDM25 | reverse complement strand
TGTGGGAGATTCTATGGTTGAGGGAAAGCCCTCAACTGGCTTTTGGCTGATATTCGCTTTGCCCTTTCAGCAAGGCGAATACCACCCGAGCAAGCTTGCGAGCCAGCATCACCAGCGCCTGAGTGGTGCTGAACCCCCGCGCTCTTTGTTCTTCGTAATACCCTTTCCAGGCTTTCGTACGGCTAGCCGACATCGCTGCATTGTGCAGAAGTCGGCGGGCCTCGGGGTCGCCGCGCTTGGTCAAACTGCGGCGAGCGTCCTTCTGCCCTGATTTCGCCACCCGTAAATCCATGCCCAGGAAGGCGATAAAGGCATCCGCGTTTCTAAAATCTCCTCGCTGAAATGCCGTTATCAAGCGGGCCCCAGTCAAAAATCCAATACCCTCAACTTTCAGGCAGCGCTTCAATTGACCGAGCAAACCGGCTTCTTTGAGCTGATCGTTGATCGTCTTTTCGATCAGCGTCTCAAGCTGCTGCATGGACTTCACTTGCTCGGCAAAAGCCGCCTTGAGCAG
>NZ_JAHUWL010000064.1:0-543 GCF_019219045.1 Pseudomonas sp. PDM25 | reverse complement strand
CGAGCAGTGCGCGGCTTTCACCTGCACGAAATAATCGGCTCAAAGCCATGGCGTCGGCAACCATTCGCCGCGCCTGTGGATACAGCACTCGCGCCTCTTCAGTCACCTCTACGCCCCGTGGCTGGCGGATGAACAGCGTCGCACCCAACTCTTGCTCCAGCTGCTTGATGGTCACCGAGAGCGTCGGCTGGCTGATAAACAAACGCTGTGCCGCCGAGGTGATATTGCGCTCCTCAAAGACGGCCAGAAAGGCCTTGAGATGACGGATATCCATAGTTTATTCCGATGCCAGTTAGAGGAATAAGGCATTTTTCAGGGCTAATAGCAGTAAATATACTGTGGGCCAAGCTCAGTTATTTATTTTTCGTATTTCAGGAGATTCACACATGACCAAACCATTGATCATCATCACCGGGGCCAGTTCGGGGATTGGCGAAGCGGCGGCGCGGATGCTTTCGGCGGCGGGCCACCCATTGCTGCTTCTCGCCCGCCGTATCAACCGCCTGGAGGCACTAGGGCTGCCGAACGCTTTGTGCCGTGGCG
>NZ_JAHUWL010000063.1:0-562 GCF_019219045.1 Pseudomonas sp. PDM25 | reverse complement strand
CGCTTGTATGGTAGGACTTGAAGGGAGGAGGAGGGACAAGGCTCGATTCCGACTGTTGACGCAGTACAGACCGTGGGAGATTTCGCCCCTCCTCCTTTCACCCAAGCGCCGATAAAGAATGCATCTGGCTAGACCGACGATAGGAACAAGCCTGCGCCCCTGGGTGAGCCCTTCAAGTGCTCAAACCTTATCTCGGAGGAAATCCTGTGGCAATGCCGGTCTCTCTATCAAAACCAATCGTAGGTGTGGATGTCGCCAAGAATGAACTGGTGATTTATCAGGCTGATGGGGATTTGCTTGAAGAGATTCCCAACACCAAAACATCCATCAAGCAGTGGCTGAAGGCATTGTCGGGGACGGTGGCGATTGCCATTGAGGCGACCAACATTTACCACCTGGACTTCGCTGATCTGGCCTATGAGGCCGGTTGCACGATTTACATGGTGGGAGGCTATGAACTCAAACATTATCGCGAAGGCGTGAAGATCCGCGCCAAAACCGACGCACTGGATGCCAAGCTGCTGGCTCGTTACCTGAAGAACGAAGCCGAGGAGTTGCGTCC
>NZ_JAHUWL010000062.1:0-564 GCF_019219045.1 Pseudomonas sp. PDM25 | reverse complement strand
GGGAAAGGGGAAGGAAGGGAAAAGGGAAAAGGGAAAGGGAGGGGAAAAGGAGAAAGTGAACGTGAGGGGAAGGGAGGAAGGGGAAGGAGGAAAGGAAGTTGAAGAGGAGGGAAGGGGAAGAGAAGGAAGGAGGAGGTGTATGAAGGAGAGAAGAAGAGAGAAGGAGGGAGAGGGAGAAGAGGAAGGAGGGGGAAAGGGGGGGAAGGGAGAGAGGAAGAAAAAGGGAAGAAAGAAAAAGAAGGGGAGAGGGGAGGGAAGGGGGAGAAGAGGGGGAGGAAAAGGGAAGAAAGAAAAGGGGGGGAGAGAGAGAAAAGAGGGAGAGAGGAGAGGAGAAAGGGGAAGGGAAGGGGGGGGAGGGGGAAAAGGGAAAGAAAAGAAGGGAGGAAAGGGAGAGGGAAGGAAAAGGAGAAGAAGAAAAAAGGAAAAAAGAAGAAGGAAGGGAAAGGAAGAGAGGGGAGAATGGGGGAGAGGGATTGGTAGAGAAGAAAGAGAAAGAAGTTGGGAGGAAGGAAAGAAGAGGGGGGGGGGAGAGAAAGAAAGGGAGAAAAGGGGGGGGAAGAGAGG
>NZ_JAHUWL010000061.1:0-576 GCF_019219045.1 Pseudomonas sp. PDM25 | reverse complement strand
AGCCACGCGTTCTTCGCCTCCGTGCATTGCCACCCGCAAACCCTCGACGTGCTGCGCACCCGCGCCGAGCCATTGGGCATCGACGTGGTGGTGGGCGACGAGCGTGAACTGACTGACGTGACGCCGTTCTTCGGCGCCCTGCTGCAATACCCGGCAAGCAACGGTGACGTGTTCGATTACCGCGAACTGACCGAACGCTTCCACGCCGCCAACGCCTTGGTCGCGGTCGCCGCCGACCTGCTGGCCCTGACCGTGCTGACTCCGCCGGGCGAGTTCGGCGCCGACGTGGCCATCGGCAGTGCGCAACGCTTCGGCGTGCCGCTGGGCTTCGGTGGCCCGCACGCGGCGTACTTCTCCACAAAGGATGCGTTCAAGCGCGACATGCCGGGCCGTCTGGTCGGTGTTTCCGTCGACCGTTTCGGCAAGCCGGCCCTGCGCCTGGCGATGCAGACCCGCGAGCAACACATCCGCCGCGAGAAGGCCACCAGCAACATCTGCACCGCACAAGTGCTGCTGGCCAACATCGCCAGCATGTACGCCGTGTACCACGGTCCGAAAGGCCTGACGCAGATCGCC
>NZ_JAHUWL010000060.1:0-600 GCF_019219045.1 Pseudomonas sp. PDM25 | reverse complement strand
CATGACTGGGGTGAAGTCGTAACAAGGTAGCCGTAGGGGAACCTGCGGCTGGATCACCTCCTTAATCGACGACATCAGCTGCTCCATAAGTTCCCACACGAATTGCTTGATTCATTGAAGAAGACGATAAAGAAGCAGCCCGAAATTGGGTCTGTAGCTCAGTTGGTTAGAGCGCACCCCTGATAAGGGTGAGGTCGGCAGTTCGAATCTGCCCAGACCCACCAATTTTGTGTGGGAAACCTGTAGAAATACGGGGCCATAGCTCAGCTGGGAGAGCGCCTGCCTTGCACGCAGGAGGTCAACGGTTCGATCCCGTTTGGCTCCACCACTACTGCTTCTGTTTGTTGAAAGCTTAGAAATGAGCATTCCATCGTGATGATGGTGAATGTTGATTTCTAGTCTTTGGCTAGATCGTTCTTTAAAAATTTGGGTATGTGATAGAAAGATAGACTGAACGTTACTTTCACTGGTAACGGATCAGGCTAAGGTAAAATTTGTGAGTTGCTCTTTGAGCAAGAATCGAATTTTCGGCGAATGTCGTCTTCACAGTATAACCAGATTGCTTGGGGTTATATGGTCAAGTGAAGAAGCGCATACGGT